>JAQUHG010000211.1 GCA_028683735.1 Tolumonas sp.
CTATCCAAGCTCATTGGTCACCGGGGAATGCTCAAGTTGCCAGTCATTTAGCGCATGGCGATCACAAACCCGGCTGTTTTGTCACATTACGAAAATACGGCGAACTGCGCGGCTGTATTGGTACATTAGAACAGGAGATGCCCTTGCAACAATCCATTCCCTATTTTGCCCGCGCCGCCGCTTTTCAAGATCCCCGTTTTCCACCACTGACCAAAGATGAATTAACTGACTGTGTTATTAGTATTTCACTGCTCAGCGAACGGGAACCCATCCCCGCCGGCAGCAAAGAGGAATTGCTGGCAGCAATAACCCCTTTTACTGATGGTGTGTGGCTCAATGATGGTTATCATCGTGCCACTTTCCTACCCGCGGTATGGCGTGAATTACCCGATAAGAACGATTTTATTCAGCATTTATTGCGGAAAGGCGGTTGGCCTCCACAAGTCTGGCCAGCACAGATGAAAGCATGGCGTTATCAAAGCATCGAGTTTTCCGAACCAGATGGTGAACTAGTTCGCGAATGAGCGCTAAAGATGATTGTTTAGTAAGTGCTTAATTTGTCATAATAACACACGCTTGATGTGGTCTCTTGTCATCTGCCGGAAATCAAGAAAAAGGAGTTTCTTCTGGATTCATCAGCTCTATCCCTGTTTGTATTTCGTCTGGATGATCACCTTTACGCGCTGCCACTGGCTGCTGTCGAACGAGTGACCCGAGCAGCAGCTGTCACCCCCGTTGCCCATTCTGCTTCGATCCTGCAAGGCGTTATTAATGTGCAGGGAGACCTATTACCGGTTATAAACACTCGGCGTATGCTTTCATTACCAGAAAGGGAACTGGATATTGATGATGTTTTTATCCTGATCCGTAATGACCAGCAACGTTTGGTTATGATCGCAGATGCAGTGCATCAGGTGATAACAACTGAAGCCTCCCGTATTGTTCCGGCGGATCATATCTTAAGCCATAACTCGCCGTGGCAAGGCTTGCTGGTGCTGGATGATGGCATGGTGTTGATCCAAGATCTCGCGGCTTGTATGCGTGAGTTTGATGAGCAAATTCAGATGATGCCATGCAAGGAAAACCAGCCACATGGATGATCTGGTTTTAGAACCCGTCCGTCAGGCCAGAGATTTCATCTCGAGGCATTACGGCATCCATCATCCGGGCGAACGCCTGACCGATCTGGATCGCAAACTAACCCAAATTGCGCAGTTTCTCGGTTACCCACAACAGTTTGATTTAATTAAAAATCTATTGGCAGGGCAACTCTCGACGGCAGAGCTGCAACAGATGGTCGAAGCGCTGACGGTGGGAGAAACCTATTTTTTCCGCGAACCCGATGCTATCGACGCCTTATTAAATGCCATTATTCCCAGCATTCGGGAACGCCAAGGCCGGCAGATTAAATTATGGAGTGCCGGATGCGCGACCGGCGAAGAGCCCTACTCATTAGCGATGGCATTGGATACTCATCTCAACGATGCTGAATATTGGGATATCTCTATTCTGGCCACTGATATCAATCAGCAATCGTTACAGAAAGCTGCGCAAGGTAATTATAAAGCCTGGTCATTTCGCGCGACGCCCACGCATTACAAACAGCGCTATTTTTATCCGCAAACAGACGGCTCTTTTGCGCTGGATAGCCGGATCCGACAAATGGTGCAGTTTAATCACCTAAATCTGGCTCAACAGGATTACCCATCCCCCGCTAACGGTACGCATCAGGTTGATGTGTTATTTTGCCGTAATGTTTTGATGTATTTTGCCCCACAAACGATTAATCAAATCGTTCAGCAATTTTCCAGATCACTGGCGCCTGGTGGTTGGCTGGTGGTCAGCCAGACGGAATGTTCGCATTATTTCCAGAAAGAATTTGAAACGGTTCAATTTGGGCAGGCATTTTTATTCCGTAAGCGTGATCCGCATGTGCAGTGGAAGCCATTACCACTGCCAGAGTTATCGCCAACTGCTCTCTTTGACTATGCCAAATTGACTGAACCTTCGTTCGCGCAACCACAAACAAGGTGGACAAAACCTGAAGCGCCCACCGCCATACCGGTTACAGTCAAACAAAGTAGTGCTGAGCTATTAAAACAAGCACAAGCATTGGCTAATCAAGGCTTATTGAACGAAGCTTGTGCACTGTGTCAGACCGCGTTATCCGAACAAAAACTCAATGCGCCAGGGCATTATTTGCACGCCATGATATTGCAAGAACTTAATCAACAGACAGAAGCCAGAGAAGCATTACGGCGTGTGTTATATCTGCAGCCGGATATGATCATGGCCATTTATACCCTGGCTAATCTGGAGCAACAGCAAGGCCATCGCCGCGAGGCGCAGCGGCATTTTGATAATGCATTCCGAATTCTCAGCATGTATGAAGACAATAGTCTTATTCCCCATTCAGAGGGGCTGTCTGCAGGTCAGTTGCGCGAACTTTTAATGCAATTACGCGTGGAAGTGTAAATAAATGAATCTGTTATCTCCGGAAGAGAAACAAAAGATATTACAGGATCGGGCCCGGCAACTCGCCAGCGCACCGGTCTATCAGCAGGACGAGCTCGAATGCATTGATATCACCCGTTTTGAATTACACGGTGAACACTATGCGTTTGAATCGCGTTATATTCGGGAAATTGTTCCTGTGAACCATGTTACGCCCCTGCCCTGTGTGCCTGTGTTTGTTGCTGGCATTATGAATCTGCGTGGCCGCATTCTGTCTTTATTGCATCTGGACAAGCTGCTCGGCTTAGCCTCTGCCGGACAAGCACCGATGCAACAAGTCATTATTCTCAGTAATGACAGCATGGAGTTCGGTTTGCTGGTGGAACAAATCAGCGGTGTTGCCCAGCTGCCGTTGTCCAAAATTCAGGATGAATTACCAACGCTCAGTGACCAAGCACAACGCTACCTGCGTGGGCTAACGCCCGATCGCCAAATATTATTGGATGCACAATTATTGCTGAATAACCCGGCATTATGTGTTGATGAAGAAATTAACTAAAAATAATTAAGAGGTATGACTCCATGAAATGGACGATTGGTAAAAAACTAGCCCTGTTAGGCAGTCTGATGCTGGCAGCACTGGGCATCATGGGTGTCGTTACATATAACAACATTGGCCGGGTGATCGAAAATTCGACCGCGTTATCGCGCACTTTCAGCGTAATTGACGCTAATAATGCGATTGCACCGAATTTATTTTCTGCCGAATCAGCGCAACGCTCTTATTTACTCAGCGGCAGCCCTGCTTATCTGCAGCTGTACCGTGAGTCCGTCGATAAAACCCGCACGGCGCTCAGCCACCTGCGTGAACTGGCATCGAGTGAAGAATCAGCACGGCTGACGAATGAACTGGAAGATATGCTGAATTCACGTCTCAGCAGTCTGGAAATGGGCATCACCATGTATGACAAACATACTTTGGATGAATATGTTCAGCTGATTAAAGATGGTGTCGGCATTGAGTTGATGAAAAAAGTGTCTCAAAACCGTGATGCCATAGACACATTGGAACGCCATCTGGCACAGCAGCGAGCCACTGAACTGACCGCCAGCAATCAGTTTGCACAAGCGTTCATATTATGGGGCACGCTATTAACCGTTAGCATCATGGCTGCTGCCGCGGTCTTTCTGGTTCGCAGCATTAGTAACCCGCTACATGAGCTGACCGATACCGCAAACCGGATCTCAAAAGGTGATTTATCACAACGTTCAACTTCCATAACAAAACGCAGTGATGAAATAGGTATCCTGTCCGAAGCGTTCGAGCAGATGAATGATTACCTGCAACGAATGTCAAATGTTGCCCGCGCACTGGCTGATAACGATCTATCGGTAGATAGCAGCCCATTATCGGAAAAAGATGCACTGGGCCATTCCTTTGCCGCCATGACCGCGAATTTCCGCAAAATGATTGCAGAAGTGAAAGATGCAGCCAAACAAATGAGTGGCTCCTCCGCACAAATCGCCGCGCTGACCTCGCAACTGGCCGCCAGCTCCACCGAAACCGCTGCCGCCGTCAGTGAAACCTCCACGACATTGGAAGAGATAAAAGTCACCGCTAATCAGGTAAACCAGAAATCGGCATTTGTATCGGAATCAGCGCGCAGCACCGCTCAGATGACACAAAACGGGCAAAAGAGTGTGAATGAAACACTTACCGGCATGAACAAGATCCGTGAACAGATGAATTTTATTGCGGAAAGTATTGTGCGCTTAAGTGAACAGAGTATGGCGATTGGCGAGATCATCTCCTCGGTTGGCGATCTGGCCAGTCAGTCCAATCTGCTTGCCGTCAACGCCTCGATCGAAGCAGCCAAAGCCGGTGAACACGGTAAAGGCTTTGCCGTTGTGGCGCAGGAAGTCCGCAGTCTGGCTGAGCAATCAAAAGAATCCACCGAACAGATCCGTCGTATTCTGAATGATATTCAAAAAGCGATCAGCTCCGCGGTCATGGCAACCGAACAAGGCGGCAAAACCGTCGAGGTCAGCGTGTTGCAATCAGCTGAAACTGATAATGCCATTCAAGTGATCGGGCAAGGTGCTGGCGGCACGGTACAGGCTGCTGCGCAGATCCTGGCTTCCACCAACGAACAGGTTGCAGGCATTAATCAGGTTGCCATCGCGATGGATAATATCCGTAGCGCCAGTGACCAGATCGTGATCAGTATGCGACAAGCGGAAGACGCCACCAGCTCGCTGAATCAGATGAGCAGCAAGCTGTGGAGTCTGATCGAACGCTTTAAGGTGAGCTGATGGAAGGCATGGATCAAGAGCTGAGAGCCCGGTTACTGGAAACGTTTCTGATTGAGGCGGGAGAGCATGTCGCCTCAATAAACCACGCCCTGAGCGCGCTGGAACAGAACCAATCTCCGGCTGGGCAACTAGAGATTATCTTTCGTTGTGCGCATAGCCTGAAAGGCGGCGCACGAATTGTGAATCTGCAGCTTATTGAATATCTGTGCCAATCACTGGAAAGTTTACTGTCACGCCTGCGGCAGGGAGATATTGCTATCTCCCTGTCTCTATTGAATTTATTGCATGAAGCCGTTGATATTATCGATGCTATTTTAGCCAGTGGCACACCAGAAATGCCTTCTCTGGCGATAAAAAGTGCCTGCATGCAACTGCGTCAACAGCTCGATAAAGCAACCGTTGAATCAGCCAATATATCTGCGCCAACAGATAAAACTGCGCAACCAGACACAGTCGAACCGACTGTCACCGCTGAGTTACCCTCAGAAACTGTTGCAACAAACACAGTTACAACACAGCCGGAGCAACATCAAGCGCCACTAAAAACGTCAACGACTGTCAGCGATAATCCAGTTCCATCAGCTTATTCAGCACCCAAAAATAATACCGTGCAGGATACCGTGCGAATCCCGGCGTCTCGATTGGATAATTTACTGGTTCAGGCAGAAGAGATGATGGCGCTTAAACTGGCCCTCCGTCAGCATGTGCTAGGCCTGAAAAACTTACAGGAAAATCTGAATCAATTACGCCGCGAGCAAGCGAATAAAACAGAACTGAACAAAGATGGCATACAGCAGCTCGACCGAACCTTACTCGGTTTAGGTAAACAACTGCAGCACCTGAAACGTCACAGCGAAGAGGGTTTTCGTCAGGCTG
>JAQUHG010000212.1 GCA_028683735.1 Tolumonas sp.
ATGGATCAGCATTTCTACCAGACACACCGTACTGGCGAACTGATGGCACATGTCAGTAACGATATTCAAGCGGTAGAAATGATGGCTGGTGAAGGCATACTGACACTGGTTGACTCCATATTCATGGGGTGTCTGGTACTGGGGATCATGATCACCCAATACTCCTTACCGCTCACCTTAATGTCATTATTACCCTTGCCTATCATGGCGTTTCTGGTTGCCCGCATTGGCCGGGAAATTCACCTTGCCTTTGGTAAAGCACAAGCTGCTTTTGGTGATGTAAATAACATCGCCCATGAAAATATGAGCGGCTTACGCACTCTGCGGCTGTTTGCTGCCGAGCAATATGCAGAACAACAAATGCAACAGAAAGCCGAACAAGCCAATCAGGCCAACCTGCAAGTTGCCAGAGTAGACGCCAAATTTGAACCGGTTATATATCTGTGCATTGGTAGCGCTTATTTGCTGGCTATTTCCGGCGGTAGCTGGCTGGTTTGGCAACACCAGTTAACCATCGGCCAACTGACCAGTTTTAGCCTCTATTTAGGCCAATTGATCTGGCCTATGTTCGCTATTGCCTGGCTGTTTAACATTCTGGAGCGAGGCAACGCCGCCTATCAGCGCATTCAGACTGTGCTGAATACAAAAGCACAACTCACATCAGGAATAGCGGCAAAACCCGCCTCGCCCGGTGACATCGATATTCAGCTGGAACGTTTTGAAAATGACACCGGCATTGTTCTCTTACAACAGATCAAACTGCGGATCCGGCCTGGTGAGTTAGTGGGCATCGTCGGGCCGACAGGGGCCGGAAAAAGTACACTGCTGAAACTGGTACAACGTTTCGCCGATCCAATGCGGGGCCATATCTCTTTACATCAAAAACCATTACCTGAATGGTCACTCGCAGATCTTCGCCAGCAATTTGCCTATGTACCTCAAGAACCTTATCTGTTCTCGCTTTCAGTCGCTGACAACATTGCATTAGGTCGCCCCGATGCGACATTTGAACAAGTAATTAGCGCAGCCAAACTGGCCGAATTGGATTCTGATATTCAAGGCTTACCACAAGGTTACCAAACTCCGGTCGGTGAACGCGGGATCACATTATCTGGTGGCCAAAAGCAACGTCTGGCATTAGCCCGGGCCTGGTTAACCCAACGCCCTTATTTGTTATTAGATGATGCCCTTTCTGCCGTGGACGCCAAAACCGCATCACGCATACTGCATAACCTCCGCTCAAATAGCCATAACATGACGTTGCTGATGGTCACCCACCGCTTACAAGGGCTAGAACATGCTGCACAAATTCTGGTTTTGGAACAAGGCGAGCAACGTGAACTCGGTAGTCACCAAAGATTGTTAGAACAAAATGGCTGGTATGCAAAAACTTGGCGCTATCAACAACTGGAACAAGCACTGACAGAGGACGAAAATGAGTAATACCTTGTTGCGTCTGCTGCAATACTGTCGGCCACATCTACGTTTGATCTTCATCGGGCTGGGATTTTTATTCTCTTCTTCCTTAGCCGAAGTGAGCGGCCCGTTACTGATCAAATATTTTATTGATACTTCACTGGCAACCGGGCATTGGATTGCACATGAAATTGGTTTGTTCATCATCACCTATCTGTCGCTGCAAGGGCTCGCAGCTTTCAGCAGTTATAAGCAAGCCTTGTTGTTCAGCCGAGTAGCACAATACATTATCAAAGGGCTGCGACAAGAAACCTTCTCTGCTGCACTACGATTACCAGCCCGTTATCTGGACAATCATCAGACTGGTCATCTGATATCAACCATCAGTAATGACACCGAGACACTGCTCCAGCTTTATATTCAGGTGATCGGTCAATCTATCCATAAAGTCGTATTACTAACAGGTATTTTAGGCGGCATGTTCTGGCTCAATTGGCAGCTGGCTTGTCTGATCTCCATCATGATCATCATGTCCATTGCGGTGATGCAAATCTACCAGCGCTGTTCCATGCCATGGTCACGGCAAGCTCGACAACTCACCTCTGATCTCAATCACCAGCTGAGTGAAACACTGCAAGGTATTCCCATCATTCAATCGCTGGTACAAGAAAAACATTTTGCTGATAAATTTGCAGCCACTAATCAGCAACAATTGCAGGCCAGAAAAAAAGTACTGCAACTCAACGGGCTACTCCTGCGCCCCATGATCGACCTGCTGTATATCTTCACGATCGGTACATTACTCAGCTGGTTCGCCATACAGGGAACCTCGCAGATTGCAGTTGGTGTGATCTATGCGTTTGTCAGCTATATGGGACGAATGATCGAACCATTAAATGATCTCACCAACCAATTAACGCAGATCCAACAATCCCTGATTGCTGGCGAACGTATATTTACTTTGCTTGATGAGCAAAAAGAACCCGCAGGTAAATACCAGCAACCGATAGAAGGTAACATTCAATTTCAGCATATCCATTTCCGCTATCAGCAGGATGGTGACCCCATCTTGCAAGACATCAATCTGGAATTGTATAAAGGGAAAATGATGGCCCTGGTCGGTCATACCGGCAGCGGAAAATCGACTATTTTGCACCTGCTGAGTGGCATGTATCAGCCAACATCAGGCAACATCATCGTAGAACAACACCCGATTGAAGAATGGAACATCAGCAGCTTACGTTCACAGCTGGGTGTTATTCAGCAAGACCCGTTTATTTTTGCCGGTTCCGTGGCTGATAATATCCGCTTCGGACGCCCGAATATCAGTGATGACGACATCACACAGGTATTAAATCATGTGCAGTGGTTTGAAAGTATTAACCACAATGAAACGGTATCAATGCAGTTACAGGAAGGGGGGAAAAATCTTTCTGCGGGCCAACGTCAGTTACTTTCTTTCGCTCGTGCACTGGTAACCCACCCACCCGTCCTGATCCTGGATGAAGCTACCGCAAATGTGGACTCACAAACCGAACATCATTTGCAACAAGCGATTGCCTCTATTCGGCACCAACATGCCTGGCTCATTGTGGCACACCGGTTATCGACTATCGTCGATGCTGATGAGATATTGGTGCTTCAGCATGGCAAGATTATTGAGCGAGGAAACCACAGCAGTTTACTGGCCGCCAATAAGCACTATGCGACTCTGTATCAGCTACAACAATTAACCGTCAAATAGACATATTAGTTGTCGGTATGATGTTGCGGTGTTGTTAAATCGAAGACAAAAAAAAAAGCGCCGCAGGGCGCTTTTTTATCTGTCACTGTAAATAATTACAGGATAGTTACGTTTTCAGCCTGTGGACCTTTCTGGCCTTGAGTCACAGTGAACTGAACACGTTGGCCTTCAGCCAGGGTTTTGAAACCGGTAGAGTTGATAGCACGGAAGTGAACAAATACATCCGGACCTTCATCCTGCTGAATAAAACCAAAACCTTTAGCTTCGTTGAACCATTTTACTTTGCCAGTACGTACAGACATAACACATTTCCTAACACAAAATACTTGAGCCTCTCGGCCGTTAACGCTGAAAGAGGTTTACTTAATAAGACAATATCGACTTTCTTTATGGGAAAGAAAACATTTGCCAAGTAAGCGCAGGCGCTCAATCAGTTAACTGTAATCTAAAGCATTTCATGATGAAGTCAATTAAAAACATTAGTGAAAAAAATAATATTTCTTTTACAATTGGTTAGTATTTAATTGAGATACACCACCAAGGATAACAATCATGAAAAACGGGATTTTGTATGCAGCAATTGCTGCCGCTCTTGGCGCAGGCGCATACTACGCTATTCAACAACAGAATGCTGGAGACACAGCAGGCACACTGAACTATGTACCCGCTGACACCCTAGTGTTCATGGGCGATCTTGAACCAGCCTCTTGGAAAGAGACCATTTCGCCTCTACAAGCGCGCTTTTCTCAACTATTTACTGGTGGTGCATCAACCTCAGTTCAGGAAATTGAACGTCTGCAAAAAGAAATCGACGCAAAACCTGATGAATGGAATGATGGCTTACGCGTTATATTTGGTCTTTATGCTGAATATGTGACCATGCTCACCAAAGGAACAATTAATCCTCAGGATTTAGGTTTTTCCGATAAATTAGATGCTGCTTTTTATACCGTCGGTGCATTACCGGTATTACGTTTTAAATTAGAAAATGAAGCAAATTTCGACAAATTAATTGCCGCCGCAGAAAATCGCACTAAAGCAAAAGCGGATACCGCAAAATTAAAAGAATTCACTTATAAACGTTATTTCTTTAATAAAGATAAACACCCTGTTGCTTTTGCCATTGCTAAAAAAGATGGTTTCGCGATCCTGACATTGGATCTGGGCGACATGGTTCCTGCCGATGATCTCGCTATCGCGTTTGGTATTACCAAACCAGCAAAATCACTGAAACAAGCAGCAACACTTGATCAATTGGTACAAAGTTACGGTTTCCGTAAAAATTCGCTCGGTTTCATTAACAATGAATTACTGATCAAAACGCTGACCCGCGCAGATAGCCCATTGGCTAAACTGCTGGATAAAATCAGTGAAGGCGAAAGCAACAAGAGTCTGGCTGAATACCGTACACCAGAATGTCAGAAAGATATCGAAAGCATTGCAAGCCTGTGGCCACGAGAAATATTTGGCTATACCAATTTGGACACTAAAGGTGATCCGATCCGTTTTGACAGCACATTTAAAGTTGAGTCTAAAGATGCTGCCACAATGGCATCGTTACAAAAACTACGTGGCTTTATTCCAGACTATGGCAAAGAGGATAAATCGCTCTTCAAGGCTGCCATTGGCCTGAATGTTGATGAATTGGCTCCGGTTACTACCGAATTGTGGAATCGGGCAACTCAGGCTCAATTTACCTGTACGTCATTGAAAGATATTCAGAATAGTCTGAAGATGACTAATCCTTCCATGCTGGCAATGGGCACAGCAATGGTTCAAGGATTACAAGGGGCTAGTCTCGATCTGCAAGAATTGAAACTGAAAAATAATGCCACCGAGATGCCGGCAGTAGAAAAACTCTCTTTTGTCGCCTCTGTTTCCAGTAAACAGCCACAACAATTGTGGGGAATGCTCAGTATGGCTTCTCCTGAATTGGCAGCGCAGGTTAAATTACCTGCTGATGGTCAATCGGTTGATTTGCCAGTGCCACCAATTATGCAGTTACCTGGCAAAATTAAGCTCGGTTTATATGGCCAGCACATTACCGTGTTTACCGGTGATCTAGGCGCAAAATTTGCCGCATCATTGGCGAAACAGCCGTTGGCCGCTAACGGTTTTTATCAGTTAGGTCTGGATTATGGTTTGCTGGCTGATATGGCACAATTTGGCCGTAACCAACTTGAACAAGCCAATAAAGCAAATGCAACAGATGAGTTGTCAGCCACTTCAGGGGCAGAAGTAACATCTGCTGCGCCAGCAACTTCTGCATCAATACCAACAGAAACCAATGAGCAGAAAGAGATGAAGCAAGTTGTGACGATGTTGGATGAAATGCGTGGTGTGCGTCTGCTGACCAGCATGGATTTTGAAAAAGACGGTTTGGCCGTTAAAGGCAGTATGGAATTGCCGCAGAAAAAATAAGAAATATTCAGAGAGTAAAAGGCCACCGATTAGGTGGCCTTTTTATTGA
>JAQUHG010000213.1 GCA_028683735.1 Tolumonas sp.
TGCTTTAGGCGAAATGGTCTGTGAAAAGTCAGGCGTACTAAATCTCGGTCAGGAAGGTATGATGCTGATGGGCGCGGTATGCGGTTTTATTGCTGCATTCAGCACGGGCTCGTTGCTGCTGGGCGTTTTGGCCGCCATCGTAGCAGGAATGCTGATGTCACTGCTGTTCGGTGTAATCAGTATGCATTTACGTGCTAATCAGGTAGCGACCGGTCTGGCGTTAACCATCTTTGGTACCGGACTCAGTGCCTTTATCGGTTCGGCATATGTCGGCCAAACTGTAAAAGGATTTACAGGCATCCGTATCCCAGTGCTGGGCGATATACCTTTTATTGGTACACTACTTTTCTCTCATGACTTGCTGATTTATATCAGCTGGTTGATGGTACTGCTGGTAGGCTGGTTCTGTGTACGCACCCGTGCCGGTTTGATTCTGCGAGCTGTTGGTGAAAATCCGCATAATGCCAATGCGATTGGGCTGCCGGTTCTGACTGTACGTTATCTGGCGATCCTATTTGGTGGCGCCATGGCGGGTCTGGCAGGTTCTTACATGTCATTAGCTTATACACCAATGTGGATGGAAAACATGACTGGAGGCCGCGGCTGGATTGCTCTGGCACTGGTCGTTTTCGCATCATGGAAGACTAAAAATCTGGTGCTGGGCGCCTATCTGTTTGGTATCGCCAGCATCATGCATCTGGTACTACAAGGGTTAGGCATCAAGATCTCCCCTAGCCTGTTAGCCATGCTGCCATATCTGGCTACGCTGATAGTGATGATATTTATCGGTTCCAACCGGATGAAAGAAAAACTGGCGGCCCCAATGTCATTGGGCCAAACCTTTGATTCCAGAGTATAATTTTTCATCGATTGCTTTAGCTGTGTAATTGATGAGCCGCAAGCTTTGGCTTGTGTTTCTTAAAAATGATCGGAGAAATACGCATGAAAACAAGGATTTTTCGTTTACTGGCTGTAGCCGCATTGACTGCCGGCTGCGCTGTTTCAGCCGCATCGGCAGCCGAAGAACCAATGAAAGTTGGTTTTGTGTACGTCGGCCCGGTAGGTGATCATGGCTGGAGCTATGAACATGATCGTGCACGTAAAGAGCTGGAAAAAGCACTGCCAGGTCAGATCAAAACTACTTATGTTGAAAACGTGGCTGAAGGTGCTGATGCTGAACGTGTGATCACGCAACTGGCTAAAGGTGGTAATAAAATCATTTTCACCACCTCTTTCGGTTTCATGAACCCGACTCTGAAAGTAGCGAAAAAATTCCCTAACGTGATCTTCGAACACGCGACCGGTTATAAACGCACTAAAAACGTATCTACTTACATTCAACGTGCTTATGAAGGCCGTTATGTAGCTGGTGTAGCTGCAGGTTTGCTGACTAAATCCAACACTATTGGTTACATCGCTTCATTCCCGATCCCTGAAGTATATCGTGATATCGATGCAACCTTCATGGGCGCTAAATCTGTTAATCCAAACGTGAAAATTAAAATCGTCTGGGTAAACTCTTGGTATGATCCGGGTAAAGAAACAGATGCCGCAAACGCGCTGATCGATCAAGGCGTTGACGTAATGATGCAGCATACCGACAGCCCAGCTCCAATGCTGGTTGCTGAAAAACGAGGTATTCGTGCAGTTGGTCAGGCATCGGATGTTTCTCACTTCGCGCCGAAAGCACATATTTTCTCGATTCAGGACAACTGGGAACCACACTATCTGAAGACTGTGCAGGCAGTTAAAGATGGTAGCTGGAAACCGCAGGACTACTGGGGTGGTTTTGCTGAAGACGTAGTTAAACTGGCGTCTATCAATGACAATCTGCCACAAAATGTGAAAGATGCGATCAAAACCAACTACGACAAAATCAAATCTGGTGAGCTGAAACCATTTACTGGTCCATTGAAAGACAACACCGGTAAAGAAGTAGTTGCTGCCGGTCACTCACTGACTGACGCAGAACTGGCTCAGATCAACTGGTTTGTTGAAGGTATCGACGCTACCGTTGCTAAATAATTTACTGATCACAAATCTATTTAAGGGAGCTTAGGCTCCCTTTTTTTATTCTGCGTTTTATCTACAAAAAAAGCCCTGAAACTCAGGGCTTTTTTATTTACTGCTGCGATGAAAATCAGATCACTGCTGCGATGCCTTCAATCAGCGCATCAATGTTATTTCGGGTAATTCCGGCAACACTGATACGACCAGAACCGACGATATAGATCGCGAATTCTTTGTTTAGACGAGTCACTTGCTCTTTAGTCAAACCAGAGAATGAGAACATGCCATTTTGTTCCGTGATAAAACTGAAATCCTGCTGAATACCTTTCGCTTTCAGTTTCTGCACGAATAATTCACGCATTTCCCAAATACGATCGCGCATGGCTTTAACTTCGGCGATCCATTCAGTACGCAAAGCTGTATCTTTCAGCACAGTCGCGACTACTGCAGCGCCGTGTGATGGCGGATTAGAGTAGTTTGCGCGAATGGTAGTTTTGATCTGGCTGAAGGCACGCAGTGCAACTTCGCTATTATCAGTAATCAGCGTGATGGCACCTACACGCTCATTATACAGACCAAAGTTTTTAGAGAAGGAGCTGGCAACCAGCAACTCTTTATTATATTTAGCAAAAGTACGCAGGCCAGCCGCATCTTCTTCAACGCCACGGCCGAAGCCTTGATAAGCAAAGTCAAAGAATGGCAGCAATTTACGTTCGGCACAGAACTTCGCTAACACTTCCCACTGTTCCAGTGTTGGATCAACACCGGTTGGGTTATGGCAGCAACCATGCAGCAGCACTACATCACCTGCTACCGCAGCAGATAATGATTCCAGCATGCCATTAAAATCAAGGTTCTTATTGGCTGCATCATAATAACGGTATTCCGCGGTTTCCATTCCTGCGACACCGAATACCTGGAAATGGTTTACCCAGGTCGGATTAGAGATCCAAACTTTCTTAGAAATGCCCTGGCGGAATAAAAACTCAGCACCAATACGCAGTGCACCAGTGCCGCCCGGTGCTTGTGCTGTTTTAGCTCGTTTGCTGGTCACGATTTCATGATCAGCACCAAACAACAGCTCCTGCACCAGTTGACCATATTCCAGATTACCTTCGATACTCAGGTAGTTCTTGGTGGTTTCTGTTTCCAGCAGAATTTTTTCTGCCTTCTTCACACAGTTGAGAATTGGCGTGGCACCCGCTTCATCTTTATAAATACCAACACCCAGATTGATTTTGTTAGTGCGCGGGTCATTACGGAATTCTTCGGTTAAACCCAAAATAGGGTCGGCTGGAGCCTGAGTCACCTTCTCAAACATGGTTCGTCCTGTTTAGTTTGGCTAGTTGGGGGGATGGCACATCTCAAGTGCCCTGCTGGGTTATGTTATACCACTGAGAAAAACGAGCGACCACCGCTTCTTGCAAAACTATGTCAGGTGGATCCAGTTTTTTGCGTAAACCATGACCTGCTGTGGCAGTTTCTGCTGATTCTCAAAGAGGAATTGCAGACTGATTTGCTGCTGACGAGTCAAACCCGCTAACGCCCATTTCTCGTTCGCCACAAGGGGTTCGCCCAATAGTCGCAGGTAATCCGGCCAGTTTTCAGGTAAAAACAGCGCTAACTGCCGCTGTATTCGCTCAGCAAATAAATTGGCTTGTTGGAAACTTACTGGTGACAGATCGCCGAAATGGCGCCAGTGAATATTATCCGTCAACGCACGAAATAACTGCTCAGCCATCGTCGTGTCTTTTAGAGGAGCGTGGATCAGTAATGTGTCAGCAGGCAATGTCATACTGACGAACGCATCACGGTTATCAATCGTAATGACGTGCTGTGGCGGTTTTTCCTTCCAAAGAATTTTTGTAATCGCACTAATCGCTCGCTCAGGAATAGCGACTTCACCCCATGCACTAAACAAGGTGCTGACATCGATCAATTCGCCTGATTGCATAAAAATACTGCACGGCAGGTTACAACGCAGCAACAGATAGCTATCGCGCAACACTTTGATTTCGTGCTCGTGCATGTGTTCCAGCGTGACTTTGGCATCTTGTTTTAGCAAATAAGAAAGGATGTGGCTGTTACACCGCTCTGGCAGTTGAATATCCAGTTGTTGTAGCAGCAACTCCAGTGAGTTTTCGCCTTGAGTGAGTAAATACTGGCGGAAGGTTTGTTCACCAGCATCCGTTAAACGAAATACGCCCTCACCCTGTGCCGTAACCCAGCCTTGCTGCAACCACAAGTTGAGCTGAATAATGGCCCAGCGCTTACGAATACGGATCTGCCGTTTATCCAGTAAACGGACGATCAATTCTGGCGGCGCTGAATTCAATACCTGCTCTGGGCTCATCATTCTCAATTGTTATCCAAAAGAAAAGGCAGCCAAGGCTGCCTTCCATTCATTACGCACTCAATGGCAGTGTGTCGCTGCTGCCACCAAATCCGCGTAAACCAACTACATGCACATGTTCTTGTTTACCATGTACCTTACGGATCAGTTTGTAGGTGGTGCCTTTTTCCGGGCTGATATTTTCTGGTGCGGCAATCAACAGTTGCATATCTTGTCGTTCACACAACTCAAACAGCGTTGCTATTGATTTAGCATCCAGACGTGCGGCTTCATCAAGGAACAACAGACGGCAAGGTTCAATGTCGCTGCTACGCAGACGGCGGTTTTCATCTTCCCAGCTTTGCAGCACCATCAGCAAAATCGCCTGCCCCGTACCAATTGCTTCACCGGTCGATAAGGCACCACTTTCTGCACGTAACCAACCATCGACGCCGCGCAACACCTCAATTTCCAATTCAAGGTAATTGCGATAATCGAGCAATGCCTCGCCCAGCACTTGGAAGCTGCGCTCGCCCTGATCGATGTGCGGGTTCAGGCGTTGGAACAGCTTCGCCATCGCTTCTGAGAAGCTCAGTTCGTTACTGGCAAACAGATCCTGATGTTGCTGCGCGTGTTCACCGAGAGTCTGCAATAAACGAGCATATGACTCACGCACATTCACATTCAAACGCACTCCGCGCACCTGACCGAAGGTGATGTTTTGCAGCCCTTGGTTCATCACGCGAATACGATTTTGCTCACGGCGAATGATGTTGGTGATCTTCGCCGCGACTTCGTGTGAAGAGAGCGATAAATGCGTTTCACGTTGTTTCAGTTCATCAGCCAGACGCGCCAGCTCGATTTCCATCTCTTCAATCGCATCAATTGGATCATCAGAACGGATAATGTCATGACGAATGCGATCTTTCAGATAGCGATAGACCTGAATATAAAACTGCACTTTCTGCTCGGTCTGGCGATTACCTTCTGATAAGCGCAGCGTGTCACGCAGCGAGTCATCGTTTGCCACTGCTAACCGCAATGCTCCCAGCGATTTGTCGGACATGGAACGCAGCTCTTCTGCTTCCAGATAAGCTAGCTCACGGCGATTAAGCTGCTTTTCAACACCATTAGTGCGCGCCAGCGTTAATACGCGACTCCAGTTTTTCTTGTGTTCCAGTAACAAATGACGGGCAGCGCGATACTCTTTATTTTCTGCATTGAAGCGCTGATTCAAACTATCGATATCGCGGCGACAGATCTGGTATTGCGTTTCCGCCTGTGT
>JAQUHG010000214.1 GCA_028683735.1 Tolumonas sp.
GCGGAATATCCACTGAAAAGTGGCCTGAAGCCAACTTGTTATGTTTGCAAAGCCAGTGCGGGTGCCGGCCAATTTTAATCGGAGCAGTTCATGACACAACTCATTGAGTTAGAAAATGACGCCGGATTGCAGCTGAAGCTGATGACAACAGGGGCTGCTCTGTTGTCATTGAATGTTCCTGTTGGCGATAGCTACCGGAATGTGCTGTTAGGCTGTCAGCCTGAACAATACGCCAGCCAACAGGTTTATCTGAATGCCATGGTGGGTCGTTTTGCTAATCGTATTGGCGGATCGGTTTTGCATTATCAAGGTCAAACTCATCATTTGGTGCCAAGTCAGGGCGAAAATTGCCTGCATGGTGGTACGGATGGGTTTGATCGCAAAGAGTGGCATATTGTCAGCCAGCAGGCTGATAAAGTCGTGCTGTCACTGCATTCCCCTGATGGTGACCAAGGCTTCCCCGGTGAGTTTGACACCACGTTGACATACTCATTGCAAGGCACTGATTTAGTGATAGAGATTGAAGCTACAGTCTCTAAACCTTGCCCAGTGAATATGACTTGTCATGGCTATTTCAATCTCGATGGAAAGCGTAGCGATGTTCGCGATCATTCGTTGATGGTTAACGCTAATGATTATCTGCCAATTGATGGTATGGGAATTCCTTTATCCGCTCCACAACCAGTGGAAACTGCGCTTGATTTGCGTCATCTGCGTTGCCTGCGTGAGCAGTGGTTGAGCCATCCACAATTGGTATCCGCGAAAGGGTTTGATCATTGCTATATATTGGCAACTGATGGCCCTGAGCAAGTCGCTGCTCATCTGGTTTCTGCCGATAAAAAGCTGGCAATGGATGTTCTGACGGACCAACCGGGGTTACAGATTTATACCGGTAACTATCTGGCAGGGGCGCCTGCGGGTAGCGAAGAGCCTTATCATGACTATGAAGGCATTTGTCTGGAAACGCAGTTATTTCCAGATAGCCCGAATCGTCCTGAGTTGGGTGATCCTTGGTTATTGCCGGGGCAAACGTATCGCCATCTAACCCGCTATCGTTTTATTGCACAATAAACCTCGCTCATCGTATTAAAGCCGGAACATTTTCCGGCTTTTCCTTCTGCCTATCCGTACATTTAGTTAAAATAGCCGACCTTATTCTGATCGCCTCCGGAGACACCATGCCGCATCACGGGCAACCCATAACTCTTTCTATCGATACTCTTACTGAAAAGGGTGATGGCATTGCTAATTGGCATGACCGCAAGGTTTTCATTCCCGGCACACTTCCTGGTGAACAAGTAGAAGTGATGTTGCATGGCATCAAACCTAAATACGCTCAGGCTGATCTGATCCGTATCATTCAACCGCATCCACAACGAATAGAACCACATTGCAGTTATACGGAATGCGGTGGTTGCCAACTGGCTTATCTGGCTTATAGCGAACAATTAAAAATCAAACAGCAGCAGGTTGTTGATGCATTACAGAGCAAAGGCATAATGAGTTCTGTTGAACCGTGTCTGGGTATGTCACAACCGCTGGCTTTTCGTAATAAAGCGGTCTATTCCGTGCGTACCGAAAATGGTGAGCCAGTCATTGGTTTCTATCGGAAAAACAGCCATCAGGTTGTCGATATTGCCGCTTGTCCTGTGCAACACGAACAGACGACAGCGATCATTGCAGCGATCCGGAAATGGATGAAGGCGTTCAATATCGCCGGTTACGATGAAACCAATCATACGGGCTGTGTTCGTTATGTCATGATCCGGCATGGTTTTAAGACTGGGTCGTGCATGGTGGTGCTGGTGACGCTGACCGACGAGTTGCCAAAGGAAGCAGAATTACTGACAGCTTTGGCTGCGATCAACGGTATTGATAGCGTGATCCACAATGTGAACTCAGAACCAGTCAATCGTATCTTAGGGATACAACAACGCGTTTGCTATGGCCGCGAAACCATTGAAGATGAGTTACACGGGTTAACCTTCTCAATATCGGCACATTCGTTCTATCAGGTTAACCCGCAACAAACCGACCAACTCTATGCGACAGCGCTGCATTTCGCCGAGCTAAGAGGTTATGAGACGGTATTTGATATTTACTGCGGTATCGGCACTATTTCGTTATATCTGGCACAACAAGCGCAAAAAGTCGTTGGTATTGAAATCGTGCCACAGGCTATTGATGATGCCCGCGCTAATGCACAGCGTAATCAGTTAGCTAATACGGAATTCTATGTTGGTAAGGCGGAAGAGGTAGTTCCTGCACTCTATACACAGGGAATGCGTGCTGATGTCGTGGTTGTTGATCCACCGAGAAAGGGCTGTGAACTATCGGTGTTAAACACCATGCTCGCGATGTCGCCTCAGCGTATCGTTTATGTATCGTGTGAACCGGCATCGTTAGCCAGAGATTTAGCAGTGCTGCAAAAGGGTGGATATCACATCACAAAAGTACAGCCTGTCGATATGTTTCCACATTCGATGCATGTAGAAACAGTTGTACAGTTAATCAAAAAGTAAAATATCAGCATGGAACATGAACCTATGTATCCATGCTGTTTACAACCTGGATTTAGCCTTCTTCACGAGCTTTGCGCTGGTGCTCTTTTTTATCAAGCCAACTGACTGATTTACTTACTGCATCTTGTACCCGCAATTCCATCTCATCACGTTGAGCTGGTGTGGTGAAATAAATCATATCTACATTGTGACGAATATAGTGAGCAGGCAGTTGATTTAAAACTAAACAGGATAGATCAGCTAGGTAATCTTCATCGCGAGTTTGATGTAATTCGAGCGCTTGAATATGTTGTTGCAGCAGATCTTCATAAAAATTATGAACATCATCGGGGATCAGAGCCATCGACTTATTCCTTCAGTCAAACAAATAACTGATTAAAGCATATAACAAAAAAGCACGCAGCTTTGTGGGCTGCGTGCTTTTTTGAGAATTTTGGTGCGAAAGGAGGGACTCGAACCCTCACACCCGAAGGCACTAACACCTGAAGCTAGCGCGTCTACCAATTCCGCCACCTTCGCACTGATTTGTTTCTGACTTATTTTACATGTTGTCAGCACATGATTTTGGTGCGAGAGGAGGGACTCGAACCCTCACACCCGAAGGCACTAACACCTGAAGCTAGCGCGTCTACCAATTCCGCCACCCTCGCACACAATCTGACTATTTTTACATGCTGTCAGCAGCATGGTTTGGTGCGAAAGGAGGGACTCGAACCCTCACACCCGAAGGCACTAACACCTGAAGCTAGCGCGTCTACCAATTCCGCCACCTTCGCATCTGGCCGGCATTCTACCGGTTCCAGAAAACACGTCAACTATCAACCATAAGAAAAACAGAGAAATTGGTCAGATCGCTCTGTTTTTCATCAGTTAATTAGTGCCAGCCTAATGCATTACGATACATGTCTTCATAACCATGTACAGAATCTGACCATAAATAGCGAGTCAGCATGGCATTACGTTGTACTCGGCGAAACTCCTGCGGATCCTGAACATAGAACAGTAATGCCCGTCGTAATATATTCAACAAGTCATTTGGCTCTGGATCTTCAAAGACAAACCCAGTTGCTTTCGCCGGATCCTGATCATAATCAGTCACTGTATCTTTCAATCCACCGACAGCGCGAACGATAGGTAAAGTACCGTAGGCCAGGCTGTACATCTGATTTAAACCGCAAGGTTCAAATTGAGATGGCATCATGAAGAAATCACTACCCGCTTCAACCAAATGAGCCAATTCGTTGCTATGTGCATTGATAAAGACAAATTTTTGAGGGAATTGCTGAGCGATAGCTTCCAGACGTTGCGCCAGAACGGGATCGCCAGAGCCAACAATAATGACCTGAACATGGTGCACCAAAAATTTAGCCAAAATAGGCAATAAATAATGGATACCTTTTTGTTCTGTCAGACGACATACCATCCCAAAAACAGGCAGATCACAAACCGGCAGATTGGCACGTTGTTGTAACTGGCGTTTGCACTCAATCTTGCCTTGCAGGTCATCAACATGATATCTGGCTGGGATCAGCTGATCAGTTGCTGGATCCCAATCGTTATAATCACATCCGTTGATAATCCCGCAGATATCAGCTGCACGATCTTGGAAGTGTTTTGCCATGCCATGTCCACCAAGGTAGGACATGAGTTCTTTAGCATATGTAGGGCTAACAGAATTGATCTTGTCTGCGTATAAAACGGCGCATTTCAAGAAATTAATGTAGTAAGGGCCCTGATAAATAGATTCATTATGCGCATTTCTAATTTCTGGTAATGCCCATAACTGACCTCGTTCACAAATCCCCTGAAACGCGCCATTGTGAATGGTAATAACACTTTTTGTTTGTGCAAAAAACGGATTTTGACCAAATCGTGTTTTTAACAACATAGGCACTAATGCAGTATGCCAGTCATTGCAATGAACAATGTCAGGTCTAAACCCGAGCTGTTCAGTTGCTTGTAAAGTCACTGCTGAGAAAAAGGCAAAGCGTTCACCGTTATCTGCATAGGCATTATTATTTTCACCATACAGGCTTGGTCGCTCAAAATAATGTTTGTTCTCAACAAGATATAAAGGGATATCCGCTAAATATAATTGGCGTATTTCATAGGGTACATCAACATACTGGGGTTCTGTAGATAAGACCCCAGAGGCTATTATTGAACCCTGTTCGCGTTGTGAGATTGCGCTATAACCTGGAATGATGATCCTGACATCATGACCAGCGCGTTTTAACTCCAAAGGAAGAGCCTTGGCCACATCAGCCAATCCTCCTGTTTTAACAAAGCTTTCAACTTCTGACGCAATAAACAGTATATTCATTTATCAAAAACCAACTCTGGCCCCTTTCGGGATGACAACAATACCGCCTTCAGACACTGTAAAGCGCTGGCGATCATAGGCAAGATTTTCTCCGATCACAGTACCAGGGGCTATTTCAACCTGTTTATCAATGATCGCTCGACGAATTTTACAACCCTCTCCAATTTTCGCATCTCCCAAAAATATCGATTCACTTATTTCTGAACCTGAGGCTATGTTGCAACGAAATCCGAGAATACTGCGATTAATGCGAGCTCCTTGAATATAACAGCCAGCCGAAACCAGCGATTGAGAAACGTTTGTTTTATAGACCGCGGTATCAATAAATGTAGCCGGCGGTAACGGTGGATAGAATGTATGCAATGGCCATTTACGGTTATACAGTGAAAATGGTGGATTATCGCTCACCAAATCCATATGTGATTGCCAGTAAGAATCAATGGTACCTACATCGCGCCAGTAAGCGCCGATCTCACCTTCGATCTGATTTACGCTGAAGTCATAGACATAGACTGGAGAATGAGGATACAAGCCAGGGATAATATCCCGGCCAAAATCATGGCTAGAATCTTCCTTTTCTCCGTCAGCGGTCAGTTCACTTAATAACGTATTAGTTTCAAAAATGTAGTTACCCATCGAAGCTAAGGCAAAACCAGGATCACCGGGAATTGATTTTGGATTTTTAGGTTTTTCCTCAAAACCGATCATTCGACCTTCTGCATTAACTTCAATAACACCAAAAG
>JAQUHG010000215.1 GCA_028683735.1 Tolumonas sp.
CATGAACAACGGTTAGAAACAATGGCGCATTATGACACATTGACAGGGTTGCCCAACCGTTCACTGTTGTCAGATCGTTTACAGTTGGCGATGGCACAAGCCATTCGTTACAAAAAATACATTGCGGTATGCTATCTCGATCTAGATGGTTTCAAGCAGATTAATGACAGTTATGGTCATGAGGTTGGCGATCGGTTATTGGTTGTACTGGCTGCTCAGATGAAACAAACACTTCGTAAATCAGATACTCTCGCAAGAATTGGTGGTGATGAATTTGTGGTTGTCTTGCAGGGTATGGCGGATAGTTCATCCTCTCTTGTGAGCGCTGAACGCTTGGTTCAGGCTGCAGCACAACCTGTCATGGTTGGTGAGTTGCAACTACAGGTGTCAGCCAGTGTGGGGATTACCTTCTTCCCTCAAGATATTACTATTGATGCTGATCAGCTATTACGTCAGGCAGATCATGCGATGTATCAGGCAAAACAGTCAGGAAAAAATCGTTATTGTCTGTTCCAAACGTATTATGCCGATGTTGCAGAGGGATAACTATATTGAAGACCCTAAAGCAGAAAATATGTTGTCTTTTATGACCCTTGTTTCCTGATAGCGTCCCGCTCCGCATTTTCCCTCCTCGGTGGAATAACCGCACTGGCGTGATATTACAAACCGGCTTTACCAAAATAATAGGCTGGGCGGTAAGAAAAAAGCCCCTCTCAATAAGAATGCAGAGGGGAAAGTGGAGTATGAAAATTAGTGTTAAAACGGCTCTATAAATACAAACCTAACAAGCAAAAAGAAAAACGAACTAAATTTCACCCCAGAATGCACAGAATAATAAAAACAAAAAGGGTTATGAAAATAACCCTTTTTTAAGCATCGTTAATCGAATATTACTGAGAAACTGGTGTCACAAAATGTGCATCTGCATTGAATGCATTAGATGTAGTGAACTGAACATCCACAGTCTGCCCAACAGAAATACCTTTTAATACGTTGCTACCATCAGCTGTGTAGGTGAATGTACGAGCTGGCCAGCCTAGTTCAGAAACTGCATTCTGTTTAACCGTAACTTTTTGGTTTGCCGCATCAACACTAACAACAGAACCATGCGCACTGTAGGTGTTTACATCTGCCTGAGCAGAAAGAGCGGCTAAGGATAATGCAGCAACAGCAGCAAAACGAACGAATGTATTTTTCATGATTTTAACTCCACAGATTTCATTTTATTGATCGGCATAAGCCAGATTTGTTTTTTGTTTTGTGAAACGCATCACGTTTCAATGGGGTAAGAATACAATCTCGATTTAATATGATAAATGCCAGTTTTTCAGATTAACTGTCTCAAAAAATGGAACAATAGATCTGGGTAAAAGCTTGGTACTGAGTACCAGTAAGCTCTTTAGCGCTTCTTCAACGCCACACAGCATCATTAGCTAGCTTTATAACAGATGAACGTTTTCTGGAGTTTGCTGTGGTCTTGCACAGTAATTTTCGTGATCGTGGCTGAAATATCGTTTTTTTAGCAATTTTGCATGAATGGATATATCACCGCAAAGTTATACAAATACTAAGCTAAGATTAAAAAATAACTTGAGAACGAATCATGGCGGTGAAGTATGCCTCTTTATGAAATGCGAAAATTCGTTGCTCCTGAATTTATTTTTGGTGTTAATGCTCGGCATCGTGTTGGGTTTTATGCTCGCAATATGATGGCTAGACGGGTTTTTGTCGTCAGCGATCCGGGCGTCATTGCTGCTGGCTGGGTGAATGATGTTATTGCGGATTTAACTGAGGTCGGCATTGAGTCTGTCATATTTCAAGAGCTAACATCAAACCCGAAAGATCATGAAGTCATGGCCGGCGCAGAAATATATGCCCGTGAGCGTTGTGATGTGATCGTTGCTGTCGGTGGCGGCAGTGTCATTGATTGTGCAAAGGCGATTGGGATCGTGCACACCAATGGCAGTCATATACTCGATTTTGAAGGGGTCGATCAGATCGACATTCCTGGTCCACCACTAATATGCATTCCAACGACCGCGGGTACAGCGGCCGAAATCTCGCAGTTCTGTATTATTGTTAATTCGCCTGAGCGTTATAAGATGGCGATAATCAGTAAATGTATGGTTCCCGATGTGGCTTTAGTCGATCCAGAAACTACATTGACGATGGATACCTATTTAACTGCTTGTACAGGAATAGATGCATTAACTCATGCTATTGAAGCCTATGTGTCCACGGCTAGTTCGCCGATTGTCGATGTCCATGCGCTAGCAGCAATTAAACTAATTTGGAGTAACATTGAGCAGGCAGTATCTATGCCGCATCACTTGCCTGCCAGAGAAAACATGTTACTTGGAAGCCTACAAGCGGGGTTAGCATTTTCCAATGCTAGCTTGGGTGCTGTACATGCATTGGCTCATGCCCTTGGTGGTTTTCTAGATCTTCCCCATGGCGAATGTAATGCGCTGCTATTAGATCATGTGGTGCGTTTCAACATCTCAAAAGCAACAGATCGCTATAAACAAATTGGTGAAGCCATTGGTCTTGAAATGGCAGGCATAACTGAACGCCAACGCGCAACGCGGATCACCGATGCACTCAGCAATTTACGCAGTCGTTTAGGGATCGTAAACAGCCTTGCACAACGTGGTGTTCGAACTGCTGATATTCCGGAATTAGCTATTCATGCACTCAATGATGCATGTCTGGTTACCAATCCACGACATGCTCAGATCGATGATATAAAGGTTATTTATGGCGAAGCCTTATGATACTGAAAAAGATTGGGAAAATCGCAAAGACCGTATTATCGGGTTAGGAGAGCGTTCGTTTCATAAAAGCTATTATCCCCAATTTAAACAAAATTTAGATCGTCTAGAACGTTTTCATACCTTATTGGATAGCACGTCAGATTTTGTGCTGTTGGTTTCATTGCCTGAAGGAACAATTACTGATGCTAATGCGGCACTTGGGCGTCTTATTGGTGTGCCTGTAGACAGGCTGATTGGAAACACCTTTGAATCGTTAGGTCTGGGTGATGCAAGTCATGTGTTAGCTATTTTGTGTCAGGATATGAATTTACTCAGTGAAGGACATGAGGCTGTTATGCATTCTGTCGTCACAGAGTTTTGCCACGCTGACACCTTGGTTTGGATTGAATTCTCGTACTGCCTTGCTGTTCTTGATATGAAAAGTTATGGCGTCATGGTGGGGCGCGATGTGACTGAGCGAAAGCATAATCATGAAATGCTGGCCGCCTTATTATCCGAAAAAGAGGCTATGCTCGACAATGCGTTAGTGGCTATTGCAATGGTTCGGGAACGCATCATCATTTCATGTAATCGTCGTTTTGAAATTATGTTTGGCTATCAACCTGGCGGTGCGTTGGGTCAATCCACTGAGATCCTCTATACCTCGAAACTTTCTTTTGATTCATTTGGTGAAGAGGCTTACAGCGCGCTGACGACTGATGAGCCATTTACTCGAATTCAACTGCTTGCTCGGGCCGATGGAAGTGCATTTTGGTGTGAAATGACGGGGAATGTGCTGGATCATTTGCATCCACAGAATGGTAGTGTGTGGATGATGACCGATATAACGGAACGAAAAGAAGCAGAGGATCGGGCTAAATATCTTTCCTATCACGATGCAATAACCGGTTTACCTAACCAGCTGTTGCTTCAAGATCGGTTGCAGCAAGCGATGATGTTTTCTGACTTGGCTAAAACAAAAGTCGCTTTACTCGTCGCAGATCTCGATCGGTTTAAAACGATTAATGACATCCTCGGTTTCAATATAGGCAATCGCTTATTAGTTTCTGTTGGCGAGCGGTTAAATCTGCTATTGCCCAGCCCTGACACCGTATGCCGGCAGGGAGGTGATGAATTCCTCATGCTCTTGACCAATCTTTCCAGTGTAGAGCTGATAAGTAATTCTATAGCTGAGTTGATCGCTAATTTTACAGAACCATTCAAACTCGATAATCAGGAACTAACTACTTCTATATCTGTCGGTGTGGCCATTTATCCAGATGATGGTGTTGATTTTGAAACGTTATTAAAAAAAGCAGATATGGCGATGTATCGTGCAAAAGATGCTGGTCGTAATACTTACTGTTTTTTTAATGAAGACATGAATAATGAAGCAATAGACCAAATAACACTGCATGCTGGGCTTCGAAGAGCTCTTGAAGCAAATCAGTTTGTATTGCATTACCAACCGCAGATCGATTTGGGGAGTGGTGCGCTGATTGGTGCTGAAGCCTTGATCCGTTGGGAGCATCCCGAATTAGGTATGATCCCTCCCGGACGGTTTATTCCCATTGCGGAGGAAACCGGACTGATTGTTGAAATTGGTGATTGGGTACTACATGAAGCATGTCGAGAGGCTGCCAGATGGCGTGAGGCTGGAATGTTCGAACCGGTAGTGGCCGTGAATTTATCTGCATTACAATTTAAACGCGGGAATATCGAGACATCTGTTTTGCAGGCACTTCAGGAATCAGGTATTGAGCCAGGTATGCTTGAACTTGAATTAACAGAGTCGATCTTGCTCCAAGATACTGAAAATATATTAGCGACAGTACAACGACTTAAACTGATGGGCGTTAAATTATCAATTGATGATTTCGGTACAGGTTATTCGAGTCTGTCTTATTTGAAACGTTTTAAGGTTGATAAACTTAAAATTGATCAATCATTTGTACGAGACCTGGCCAATAATGCTGACGATGCGGCAATTGTGCGGGCTATTATTCAGATGGCTCGCAGCTTGGGATTGCAGACGATTGCTGAGGGAGTCGAAAATGAAAGGGTATTAGAATTGTTGCGTCTTTATCATTGCGATGAAGCTCAAGGTTATTTAATTAGTCGACCAATCCCGGCTGGAGTTTTCATGTTTTATTTAAGCAACTATCTAGATAAAACAAATATAACTTAATCATTCATTATTGATCTACAAATATTAACTCCTGTGTATTAAACTCGGCATCTGAGGCTTTTTGTATTAACTGTTTTTTAATAGCTTCGGAAAGCGATGGTGTGCGAGATAAGATCCAGAGATAAGAATGATTGGGGCCAGAGATAACCGCATATTGATAGTGGGCATGGTCAAGTTCAAAAATGGCATAAGTGCCATAAAAAGGCCGAAAGAAGGAGACTTTCAGTAAACCATCGGTAGGTGAATCGATAAAATATGCAATGCCTGTTGCTGCTTTCCACTGTTTATCTTGTGCGGAATATCCTCGGTTGAGGACGCGGACGCTACCGTTATCATTCAGCGAGTATTCAGCTGTGACTTTACTTAAACCACGTTCGAATGAGTGATCAAGCCGAGCGATTTCATACCATTTACCCAGATAACGATCTAGCTCGAAGTTATTGACTGGTTTCACTTTATCCGGGATCTGCGTACAGCCCACACAAAAAAGAAGCATCGAAATGATCATATTACGCATCGAGAGAGTTTCCTGATAAGACAATGATGAATAAACGTAATAATAGATCATGGTTCAAAACATCGGTTTATTCTGTACCGAATTTAAAATAATCCAGAATAGACC
>JAQUHG010000216.1 GCA_028683735.1 Tolumonas sp.
ACCAATTCAGGCCCCTTAGCTCAGTGGTTAGAGCAGACGACTCATAATCGTTTGGTCCCCCGTTCAAGCCGGGGAGGGGCCACCAAATATATCAAGGACTTACAGCAGATTGTTGTAAGTCCTTTTTTTATTGGCACCATGGCTTTAATGACAGTTGGCGAGTGGTAGCGCTAGCCGATGTAACAAGAAAAACGAAACTCCGCAGACTCATATTTGTAAGCGGTAAAACTGCTTTGCACGAAGCCAAACCCCGAATCTTGTTCCTCAAAAAACTGCTCTTCACAGACTTCGTTCATCTCATCCTGAGCCATGAATTCCGTATCTTCCAATAATTCTTTGGCATCATAAGCCGCGCACTCTTCCCCAGGAAACATCATTTCCACCTGAACATCTGCTTTAGCTGCTAATGCAATTACTTCTTTAACCGTAGCCATAAAAT
Source organism: Tolumonas sp. (assembly GCA_028683735.1). Classification (GTDB taxonomy): domain Bacteria; phylum Pseudomonadota; class Gammaproteobacteria; order Enterobacterales; family Aeromonadaceae; genus Tolumonas. Next base: position 440 of record JAQUHG010000216.1, read on the forward strand.
ACCCTGTTGTTCACTGTCGTTCAGCCGAGTGCTGAACTAAGCCGGCAATGATAATCGCGAGTCAAGGTGACAACAAGAATTAAGCGATTTAGCCATATAACACTTTCGTCGGTAAATTTACTTATATACTTAACTCAAGATATCCATTTATTACTCGCGGGTTCTGTTTTGTTCTCAGGATGGGAGACATACCATGTCATGGCATAAAATCATCATCAGGAATGACGAACACGATACATCAGCCCAACCATTGAGCATGGCCGAGTTGTCAGTGGCAGCACTTAAAAATGGCTTAGTTAAAATTTGTACGAATGCCACTTACCTGCGAGGTTATAAAAATGAAATTGCGTATTACCAAGGGATGACTGCCGATGGTGGCTATCTGTTTTATTTATCCCCGGTAATATCTTTAGCAGCCCCTGGTTTAATTCATGAATTTAAAGCTGAATCTTGTAAAGAACACCCTGATGTTTCGGGTTTAGAAGCGCGCCATTTTTACGATATAAAATAACGCAATCTTGCTGCCAGCAAGCTACTTTTATGACATGCCCGATCATTTATAAGCTATTAGTGGAACCATTCTTATTTATAGCGTAGACCTAATTACACAAGACTTTTCTTACGCGACAAATCGAGGGATGTATGCTGAATAACGACGAGGTTGGCGCACCGGTAAGAAGTTATGCCATAGTCAGTGTCATAACAAATAAAGTGGATGTCGTAAAAGCGATTGATTCACAGAAGGCGATTAACGAAGCCGTTCATTCTTATCCGCAACACAATACAACGCGAAATAATCCGGAATTAACTAATTATTTTTCTTATGAATTAACTGATGACGATGTGTCCAAACTGACACGTTTAGATAATGATTTGGCAAAAATTGAATTTCTGAATACTCGCTACCCTAAACACCAATCGTGGCAAGTTTGACGGGCAAAAGATCTTTCCAGTTATAAAAAACAAACCCCTCGTTGCAGAGGGGTTTGAGTGATTTACAGTGTGACCACATCAAAGTTGATGTCTGGGTTCACATCCGCAGCATAATCTACGCCTTCCCAACCGAAACCGAACAGTTTCAGGAATTCGTCTTTATAGCCTTTATAATCGGTCAATTCAGGCAGGTTTTCTGTAGTCACTTGTGGCCACAGATCACGGCACGCCTGTTGAACTGATTCGCGCAGTTCCCAGTCATCCATGCGGATACGTTGAGCATCGTCAGTCACAAATTCACCGTCAAACAGACGGGTATAGAACATACGTTGGATCTGTTCGATACAACCCTCATGAATGCCCTGCTCTTTCATCAGTTTGAAAGACATGGCGATATACAGCGGCATCACCGGAATGGCGGCAGAAGCCTGTGTCACTACTGATTTCAATACCGCAACATTCGCGGTACCGTGTTTGCTGCTCAGTTGCTGACGGATCGCGGTGCTGGCGCGATCCAGATCTTCTTTCGCACGACCCAGAGTACCGTGCCAGTAGATTGGCCAGGTAATGTCGGTGCCGATATAGCTGTACGCAACAGTTTTCACGCCATCAGCCAATACGCCAGCCTGATCTAATGCGTTGATCCACAACTCCCAGTCTTCGCCACCCATGACTTTGATGGTGTTTGCGATTTCTTCTTCGTTAGCAGGTTCAACTTGTGCTTCGATCAGTTCATCTTTATTGGTATCAACCGCAGTTGCACGATACACCTCGCCAATTGGCTTCAGTGCAGAACGGATCAATTCACCAGTCGCCGGTAATTTACGCACTGGTGATGCCAGTGAATAAACTACCATGTCGACCTGGCCCAGATCGGCTTTGATCAGCTCGATTGCTTTTGCGCGACACTCATCAGAAAACGCATCGCCATTAATGCTTTTGGAATACAGACCGGCTTCTTTTGCGGCTTTATCGAAAGCAGCCGAGTTGTACCAACCTGCACTACCCGGTTTCTTATCAGTGCCCGCTTTTTCTAAAAATACACCGATAGTAGCAGCGTCGGAACCAAACGCAGCAGTAATACGCGATGCCAAACCGTAACCGGTGGATGCACCAATCACTAATACCCGTTTTGGACCATTCGCCAGCTGGCCTTTGCTTTTCACATAAGCAATCTGTTGACGGACATTAGCTTCGCAGCCACTCGGATGGGTAGTTGTGCAAATAAAGCCACGGACTTTCGGTGCAATAATCATGGGTAGTTCTCACCTGGTTAAGGGTTCTATGCAAAAATCGCGGCATAAGATACCTGATCTTGCTGTGTTTGTGTTGTGAATGTTGCGCCAGCGCGAGAGCACTCTATAATCGGCCTGCACAAATTCTGGTTCAGCGGCACATGACGCTTTCCGCTATCCCCTGTTGAGATTGTTTATTATGCCGAAATTCTTTGCCTCTGCATTACTGTTCTTTTCTGCTGCGTTTGCAGTTGGCTCTGCTCAGGCCGCTATTTCGGTGCCGGAAGGCAGTCGTATCGCACTCGCATTCAATGAACCGGGTTCCACTGCGATTGCTTCCTATCACGGCGATACCTTCATGACACCAGCGTCGACGCAGAAATTGCTGACCGCGCTGGCGGCAACACTTTATTTCGGCCCAGACTGGCAGTTTAAAACCCGCATGCTGGCACCTCAAGGTGCGATCCAGAATGGGGTATTAAAAGGTGATCTGGTACTGCAATTTGATGGCGCGCCCGATCTGACGCGCCAGACACTGGTTAATTTGCTCGCCTATCTGAAACAGCAAAAAATCACTCAGATAGAGGGTGACATTCTGCTGGATATCAGCGGGTACGGTGGTTACGACCATGGCGATGGTTGGTCATGGAATGATTTACCAATCTGTTTTACCGCCCCTGCCTCTGCCGTGATCATCGATCGCAACTGTGTGTTTGCCCAGCTCAAAGCCGATCAACTGGGTGCGGTTGCGCAACCTATTATTCCCGCCGGACAGCCTATCACCATTACCAGTGAAGCACGGATCGTGACACAGCAAGAGTATTATTCCGGCTGTGACCTGCGTGTCGATATGAATTCCAGTAACAATTATCACCTGACCGGTTGTATCCCACAGCAAGTTGGCTCCCCATGGCCGTTAAGCTTTGCTATCACCGATCCGACTGCCTGGGGTGTACAACTAGTCTCTTGGGCTGCCAAACGCGCTGATATCAATCTGACCGGGCAAGTTAAAGCCGTACGCCATGTTCCGGACAATCTGGTCGAACTGGCTCATGTGCCTTCGGCACCGCTGAAAAAACTGCTCGATCGCATGCTGAAAAAATCAGACAACCTGATTGCGGATAGTCTTTCCCGTGCACTGGGCCATTATTATCTCAACCGTGCCGCCAGTTATGCCGCTGGTGCCGATGCAGTTCGGGGAATTCTTAAAAACAAAGCTGGTATCGATTTAGGCTCGGCGCTGTTGGCGGATGGTTCTGGATTATCGGCACACAATCTGATCACCGCAAAACAAATGCTGCAAGTGCTGGATTATATGGCGTTGCATGATGATGAATTACACATCATTGAGCTACTGCCAGTGGCCGGTATGAGCGGAACCTTAGGCTCACGCGGCAGTGTGCAGAACCCACCATTGGTCAAAAATGTCACCGCGAAAACCGGTACATTGCAAAATGTATCCAATCTGGCCGGGTTTATGAAGACAGCATCCGGTAAAAGAAAGGCCTTTGTCTTGATGACCAATGGCTTAACTTTCCCGCCAGCCGTGCGTCAGGCACTCAAAGCGCACCGGATCGCATCTCCTCATTACAAGTTTGAACGGCAGATATTAGAGCAGATTTACCGCGAAGCACCGATAGAAATAACCGAATAATAGCGAAATTAAAGAATATTTAACTTTTAAGTCTGAGGTTATTGGCTAGATGCCAGAAGAAAAAACCGATAAATTCGATTGAGTTAGTATCGCAGATGGAGAACAATAGACGCCCTGGGAGCCAGCCCGTCTGTCGGTTCTCCCGCAAGTATTGCAGAGGCGCGTTGTAGTCATGTCACTTATTGAGAAATCACACAAGCTGGACAACGTCTGTTACGACATTCGCGGTCCGGTCCATAAAGAAGCCCGTCGTCTGGAAGACGAAGGCCATCGCATTCTAAAACTGAACATCGGTAACCCGGCCTCCTTTGGCTTTGATGCCCCGGAAGAAGTGATCAAAGATGTTATCGTCAATATGCATCAGGGTCAGGGTTACTGCGATTCCAAGGGCTTATTTGCCCCACGTAAAGCCATTGCCCAGTATTATCAGCAGAAAGGCCTGCGCAAAGCGGATGTGGATGACATCTACATCGGCAACGGCGCCAGCGAACTGATCGTGATGTCGATGCAGGCACTGCTGAACAACGGTGATGAACTGTTAGTCCCTGCGCCAGATTATCCGCTGTGGACTGCTGCCGTGACTTTATCCGGTGGCCGCCCGGTGCATTATATCTGTGACGAACAGGCGGATTGGTATCCTGATCTGGATGATATCAAAGCGAAAATCACACCGCGAACACGCGGCATTGTGCTGATCAACCCGAACAACCCAACTGGCGCGGTGTACAGCACTGAATTTCTGTTGGAAGTGATTGAAGTGGCGCGTCAGAACAATCTGATCATTTTCGCCGATGAGATCTACGACAAAATCATTTATGACGACATTGCCCATCACAGTATTTGCACGCTGTGCGATGATGTCTTGGTGGTCACCTTCAACGGTCTGTCAAAAGCCTATCGTGCCTGTGGTTTCCGCCAGGGCTGGATGATGGTCAGCGGCCCGAAACAGCACGCCCGTGGTTACATCGAAGGGCTGGAAATGCTCGCCTCAATGCGGTTGTGTGCCAACGTGCCGATGCAGTTTGCTATTCAGACGGCACTGGGTGGTTACCAGAGTATTAACGAGCTGATCCTGCCGGGTGGACGTCTGCGTAAACAACGCGATCTGGCCTGGGAGCTGCTGAACAACATTCCAGGCATTTCTTGCGTGAAACCCAAAGGCGCGATGTATATGTTCCCGCGCATGGATCCAAAGGTTTATCCGATCAAAGATGACCAGAAGATGGTCTTTGATCTGCTGCAGCAGGAAAAAATGCTGATCGTGCAAGGTACCGGTTTTA
>JAQUHG010000217.1 GCA_028683735.1 Tolumonas sp.
CAAGCGTCATGGCTGGATGCTCGTCGTTTCCTTTCGGCAGAAGAAGGTGCACTGGCTCGTGTTAATGAAGTGTTATCCCGAGAAAAACTACGCGAAGTATTAGCCGGCACGGGTGAGCAACGCGTGGTCGTAACGGGTTTTATCGCCGCCGATAATGAGGGGCGGACATTATTGCTGGGACGTAATGGTTCAGATTACTCGGCGACCTTGCTTGGTGCCTTAGCAGAAGCGGAGTCTACCGCTATTTGGAGTGATGTTGCCGGTGTTTATTCCGCCGACCCGCGTTGTGTAAAAGACGCCAAATTGCTCGAGCGTTTATCACTGGCAGAAGCCAATGAATTAGCGCGCTTAGGTGCACCGGTTTTACATTCCCGTACCTTACAACCATTACTGCACAGCCAGCAAAAACTGGTATTACGTTCGAGTTATGCGCCAACCGGTGGTGCTTCGCATATTTTACGCCGCAAATCACAGGTGAAAGGGGCGCGTATTGTCACTTCGCTTGAGCAAATTGTGCTTATTGAACTGCGAATTCAGCCGGGTTGTGACTATGAACAAACTGTTGTACGTCTCGAGGAATTACTGGCTACGCAGCAACTGTCGCCGCTGGTGAGTAAAAATCTGGCCGATCGCCGTATTGTCCGTTTGGCCTATACGCTGGAAATGGCGCCTGATGCCCATCAGTTTTTATTACAACAGCAAGAACTCTCCGGCCTGAGAGATGTCGTGCGTCGCGATGGCTTTAGTTTGATTGGCTTGGTGGGAACGGGTGTTTGTGATAATGCTGAGCAATGTCATCGTTTTTATCGCTTACTGGTCGATCAACCACTGGAATTCATCTATACCGCGCCGGAAGGTTTAAGTCTGGTGGCTGTCGTGCGCGAAATTACGCTGGAACCGTTATTGATTGCTCTGCACCACGCCATGTTTCAGCAGACCAAACGTGTCGGCCTGGTGGTATTAGGGAAAGGGAATATCGGTAGCCAGTGGTTAAAATTACTCGCCAAAGAGAAACACCATATTGAGCAGGCGCATCAGCTGACACTGACTTTGTACGGCTTGTTTGATTCGCGTGGTGGCGTATTGTCTGAAGAAGGGTTAGATCCGCTGCAGGTGCTGGATAGTTTTGATCCACAACCGGTGATCTGGGCGGAATTGCTGGTACAACTGGAGCAACATCCGTTTGATGAGTTGATAGTGCTCGATCTGACCGCCAGTGAAACAGTGAGTAGTTACTACCCGGAGTTTGCGCAGATCGGAGCACATCTGATCACCGCTAATAAATTTGCTGGCGCCGCGGAAAGCGCGTTTTATCAGCGAGTACGGCAAAGCTTTGCCGAACATCAGGTGCAATGGCGTTATAACGCGACTGTTGGTGCCGGCTTGCCGGTACAAGCTTGTATTCGCATGATGCTGGAGTCGGGTGATCGGGTGCATGGTATCTCGGGGATTTTTTCCGGTACGCTGAGTTGGTTATTCCAGCAATATGATGGTTCGGTTTCATTTTCCGAACTGGTTGATCAAGCCTGGCAGCATGGCTTAACAGAGCCGGACCCTCGCGAAGATCTGACTGGGCATGATGTGCGACGTAAGCTGCTGATCCTGGCGCGTGAAGCGGGCTTAGAGCTCGAACCGGAACATATCTCTTTGCAAAGTCTGGTCCCGGCTGGTTTGGCTGAGATCCCGCTGGAGAGCTTTTTTGAGCAATTGCCGGAATTAGACCATGCGGTGGAAACAGCGTTTGATGAAGCAAAAGCGCGCGGTAAAGTGCTGCGTTATGTCGCCCGCTTAGACCGTGATGGTTCCGCTCGCGTAGGGCTGGATATGCTGGCGGCGGATCATCCGTTCGCGAATTTGCGCCCCTGCGATAATATTTTCTCGATAGAGACCGATTTTTATCGCACCAACCCGCTGATCTTGCAAGGGCCGGGCGCGGGGCGCGAAGTGACCGCAGCTGCGGTACAAGCCGATCTGTGGAAGATCTGTGCGACCTTAAAATAACTCAGTACGCGCGGAATGAACTAGTGTTCGCCGCGCTGCTACCTAACTCATAGACTTCAATATAATCAACGCTTGCCGTTCGTGGCCCTGATTTTAGCCATTCAATCAGTTTATCTACGGCTTTGCTTTCGCCTTGCGCCACCACTTCGACTGAGCCATCCGCCAGATTGGTGGCGTGGCCGGATAAGCCTAAGCGATGGGCTTCTTGTTGAGTGTAATAACGAAACCCCACCCCTTGTACCATGCCGTATACCAGCACTTTTGCACACCGAATTTGTGTCATGCCGTTAGCTCCGTTTATGCGGCTCATTACTTTAACTTAGTCATAATGTACGAAGACGACAAGTGTCTCCGGTTGTGAAAAGCGATCTGAATCGAGCTTTGCTGCGTATAGCTCAGGATTAATTCAATAGGTTAGTTGTTTACCTTTTCAGGACATGATTATGCCGGAATTACCCGAAGTTGAAGTAAGCCGATTAGGCATCACACCATGGATGGAAGGTGTGGTCGTTGAAAAAGTGGTGATCCGGCATCCGCGTTTGCGCTGGCCAATTCCGTCAGAAATCCACCTCTTGGAAGGGCAGCCATTACATTCAATCGAAAGAAGAGCGAAATATTTATTATTACGTTCCACGTTGGGAACGGCGATTTTGCATCTGGGAATGTCGGGTCACCTGCGTATCCTTCCTATCGGTACACCTGCGGAAAAACATGACCATGTGGATCTGGAATTGGCCAATGGCAAGTTGCTGCGTTTTCATGATCCGCGTCGATTTGGCGCTTTATTGTGGACAACCGATGACCCGCATCAGCATCCGTTATTAAAGAACTTAGGGCCAGAGCCATTAACCGATGCGTTTACGGCGGATTATTTATGGCAACGTAGCCGCAAACTGCGCAGTGCGATCAAACCATGGCTGATGGATAACCATGTTGTGGTGGGGGTGGGCAACATCTATGCCAATGAGTCACTGTTTATGGCACATATTCACCCAAAACGGGCAGTAAACTCGCTGACGATAGAAGAGAGTCAGGCGTTAGTGGCAGCGGTGAAACAAGTACTAGCCCGTGCCATCACTCAAGGTGGCACTACGTTGCGCGATTTCATGCGCATCGATGGCAAGTCGGGTTATTTTGTGCAGGAATTATTGGTGTATGGGCGGGCAGGGCAGGCCTGTCAGGTGTGTGCGCATCCACTGGAAGAGCTGCGCTTGGGTCAGCGCAGCAGTGTATTTTGTCCGATTTGTCAGCCGCTTGCTGGTGGTTATGACTGATCGAGCTGTAATTGCTTGGTTTTAATCGCTGCAGCGACATTCGGGGTAACAAATTGACCGGCATCACCACCATGCAATGCAATTTCACGCACCAGCGTTGAAGAAACAAAAGCGTATTGTTCTGCTGGCGGCAGAAAGACAATTTCCATTTCTGGCATCATGCGGCGATACATGGCTGCCAGCTGGGATTCATATTCAAAATCACTGCCCGTTCGAATGCCACGTAACAAGATGGTGGCTTGTTGTTGTTTCATGAAATCGATCAACAGATTGCTGAAACCGGTAATGGTGACATTTGGCAGGGTTTGGCAAACCTCGGCCGCCAGCGCGATACGCTCTTCTAACGTGAATAATGGCCGCTTTCCTGGGCTGGCAGCGACGGCAATAACGACGTCATCAAATAAGGCCGATGCGCGGCTGATCAGGTCGAGATGTCCGCAAGTCAGTGGATCAAAGGTTCCGGGGAAAACAACTTTCTGACGCATGAGTACAATGCTCACTAAAGATTAATATCGACTATTATAAATGTGATATCGCTTGTTTAGATACCGTGGCAAAGGACACTTTGCAAAACGAAAGCGACAGGTTATTGTTGCGGCGTATTCATATACCAAGGGGATAACGTATGTCTGTGTTTTGGGGTGTAGTAGTTCGTTTATTGGTCGTTTCTTTACTGGCACTGTCGTTACCGACACGGGCATCAATGATGTCCACACAGGAGACCATACCTGTTCATCAACTGAGTGAACGTGCACATGTCATGCAATTCCTAGCCAGAGCTGATGTAGCGAAACAGATTGCTGCACAGGGTGTGGATGTAGCACTGGTACAACAACGTGTTGCCGCGATGAGTGATGATGAAATCACCCAGTTATCCGGCAAGATTGATAAATTGCCTGCAGCGGGCTCAGATGTTTTGGGGGCGGTGCTATTTGTATTTATCGTGTTACTGGTGACGGATATTTTAGGCTTAACGAAAGTCTTTCCTTTCACCCGTTCAGTGCGTTAATACATGCATTTTCTAACGAAAGCCCACCTGTTACTGGTGGGCTGTTTATGGTTAGTCGGGTGTGCTAACCATTTCCCTGAAACGCATTCGCCTGCCATTACCTCATCGAGCAAACAACTCGCAGTGCCATTTATTGTGCAGGACGATGCATATTGTGGCCCCTCGGCATTAGCCATGGTATTGGCGGAACAAAATAAAACAGTGTCAGTTTCATTGTTAGCGCAAGAGATGTTATTACCCGCGCGTGGTGGGGCATTACAGGCTGAGTTGAAAGCCAGTGTCCGGCGTCAGGGTTATCTGGCGTATGAAACCGACCCCACACTACTGGCTTTGCTGACCGAAGTGAATGCCGGTCGTCCGGTGATTGTGTTATTGAATCTGTCATTTAACTGGTACCCGAAATGGCATTATGCTGTGGTGACCGGTTATGACCTGCCACGGCAGGAAATTATTGTGCATTCCGGGGCGCAGGCCAATCAGCACTGGTCACTGACGCAATTTGATAATCTCTGGCAGCGTAGTAATCGGTGGGGGTTGCTGGTTTTAGCGCCATCCGTGTTGCCGCCAGCATCAATGCAAGAAACTCGTTATCTGCAAAGTATCGTTGATTTGGAGAAAACGGCTGGTTTGGCCCGGGCACAATTAGCCTATCAGGCGGCTTTACCGCGTTGGCCTAGCAATTTGACTGCCTTGATAGGTCTGGGTAATGCCGCTTATCAACAACATGATCTGGCTTTAGCACAACATTGGTTTCAGCTTGCCGCCAGTTATCATCCAGACTCCGCCGTTGCGGCCAATAATTACGCACAAACATTGCTAGATAACGGTGATCCGGCCAATGCATTTGTCTGGGCACAAAAAGCGGTGTTAGCTGATGGTGGCGCCCCCTCGCGAGACACCTTGCAGCAGGTTTTACACGCATTACATGCACAATAACGGCGCCAGTTATGTCATCTGGCGCTGATGTAGGTAAAATTGACGGATCATTTTGCTGAGAACTCATCCATGACTGCTCCTCGTATTTTGAAGAGTGCCGGACAAATTTGTTGTTTTGACCCATTACTGGCGCCTGATTTCACCTCCGATTATTTTTCGGCGGATTACTGGCAACAGCAAAATGCGATCACTGGGCAGTCACATGGTCGAGGTATCACCTGGTTTTTGCAGCATGACGCGGCACATTGGGTTTTACGCCACTACTGGCGGGGCGGGCTGATTGGCCGCCATATCCCCGATCAGTTTTGTTATACCG
>JAQUHG010000218.1 GCA_028683735.1 Tolumonas sp.
CGTTTGCTGCTGGGGTAATTTAATTACTTCCAATATCCAAAAGCCGTGCTCGTCACGGCTTTTGTTTGGGTGAAAAGGTTGAGGAATGGCGCAAAAACGTGTACTTTTTGCGCCCTAAGTAAGGTTATCTGAAACAGAGGCTAAAATAGATATGCGTATCATTCTGCTAGGCGCACCAGGCGCAGGGAAGGGCACTCAGGCACAGTTCCTGATGGATAAGTATGGTATCCCACAGATTTCTACTGGGGATATGCTGCGTGCGGCGATCAAAGCAGGCTCAGCACTGGGTTTGCAGGCCAAAGCGGTAATGGACGCAGGTCAGCTGGTTTCTGATGAACTGATCATCAATCTGGTGAAAGAGCGCATCACTCAGGAAGACTGCAAAAACGGTTTCCTGCTGGATGGTTTCCCTCGCACTATTCCACAAGCAGATGCAATGAAAGATGCAGGCATTACTGTTGATTCTGTTCTGGAATTTGATGTGCCGGACGAAGAGATCGTGAAACGTATGAGCGGTCGTCGTGTGCATTCTGGTTCTGGCCGTGTTTACCATGTGGTATTCAATCCGCCAAAAGAAGAAGGCAAAGATGACGTGACTGGCGAAGCACTGAGCATTCGTCCGGATGATGAAGAAACCACCGTGCGTAAACGTCTGGATATCTACCATCAGCAGACTGAGCCATTGGTTGGTTATTACAAAAAAGAAGCTGAATTGGGTAACACCCGCTACAGCAAAATCGACGGTACGCAACCAGTCGCTGAAATCAGCCAACAACTGGCTGTGCTGTTAGGTTAATAGCTTTAGGCTAACTGTTTGTTTTAACGGTTTGTTTATATCAAAAACTGATCGATTTAATGATAACGCCCGTACCAGAAATGGTCCGGGCGTTATACTTTATGGCAGACAGCAAAATAGGATGGCACTACATGACGAACAAGCAAGGCGTTATTCTGGTTAATCTGGGCACCCCTGCGGAAGCAACACCGGCGGGGGTGAAGGCGTTCTTGCAAGAGTTCTTAATGGACAAACGTGTAGTAGGCATTCCCCATTTGATCTGGTGGCCTTTGTTGCATGGTTTGGTATTACCATTGCGCTGTAAGCGCGTAGCGCATGCTTATCAGCAAATCTGGATGACGGGCGGTTCTCCGTTATTAGTGTATAGCCAAATGCAACAGGCTGCGTTACAGGCTCTGTTACAAGACGAACTGCCGATTGAATTGGCGATGACTTATGGCCAGCCTTCATTGCAAGATGCCTGGTTGCGTCTAAAAGCACAGGGCGTGACACAAGTATTATTGTTACCGCTTTATCCGCAATACTCCTCAACGACCACTGCCTGTGTCTCCGATGCCTGGCAAAAAATTATGGCAAAGGAACACCATGTCCCGTCGTATCAACTGATTGGCGAGCATTATCAGCAAACGGAATATATCCAAGCATTAGCGGATTCAATTCTCCGCAGTGGCTTTACCTCGCAGTCAGAGGATTTGTTGTTATTTTCTTTTCATGGTATTCCGGAAGCATATGCATTGCGCGGCGACCCTTATCCTGAACAGTGTAAAGCGACAGCGGCCACTGTTGCCCAAGTGTTAGGGTTGTCACCAGCACAGTGGCAGTTGAGCTTTCAATCGCGGTTTGGCAAACAAAAATGGCTGGAACCCTATACCGATGCCACATTGCGACAATTACCAGGACAAGGCAAAAAACGACTTTACGTCGTGTGCCCGGCTTTCAGTGTTGATTGTTTAGAAACGCTGGAGGAAATTGCGGTGGAAGGTAAAGAAACCTTCCTGCAGGCAGGCGGTGAATATTATCACTATATTCCAGCCTTAAATGCTGATCCTGGTTACATGCAGACACTCGCCACACTGATTCGACGTTGGCAAAACAGCATCTAGTGTTAAAAATTTCAGCGCAGTCCACAGTATCCTAGCATTAACTCACTATAGTTATTCTGTGGCGGTTGATGAGTAAGGAGAAACGCAATGGATCTAAGTGCCTATCAACGAATGGATGCCAATATTTTACTTGGCATAGTGAATGAAAAACTGAGATTAGAGTGTGCTGATCTTGGTGAATTACTGTTGCGTTATGACATGGCGCAAGAGCAGTTGAATAAAAGAATGTCTTCGATTGGTTATCATTACGATGAAATGACGAATCAATTCAAGGCCAACCACTGAAGCTGATTATTAGAAAACAAAGGCGACCACTCAGCGTCGCCTTTGTTTTATCCGATATTTTTATTGGATAAATAACCCGTAGATAGCAAACATCAGCGGTGCAATTAATGCAGTTAAAATTCCGCAAACCACTAACGCCAATGAAGAAAAGGCACCCTGCGTCACCCCTCGTTCATTAGCAGCAGATGTACCAACCGCATGAGAGCATGCCCCAATTGCCAAGCCTTGGGCTTGCGGATCAGTCACACCAAATAATTTGAGTAACGGGAATCCAATAATAGCGCCAAAAATCCCAACGATCACCACCACCGCAGCCGCAATGGATGGGATCCCGCCTAAGCTCTCACTTACACTCATCGCCAGTGGCGTCGTAATAGAGCGCGTGGCGATACTGCGAGTAATTTGCTCTTCAATCCCTAAGCTTCGACAAATGACCATGCTGGTCAGAATGCTGATCACGACTGACAGCGAACAACAAATCAAAATCGGTTTGATCTTGTGTTTGATATGGATCACTTGCTGATACAGCGGTAGTGCCAATGCCACTACCGCCGGTTTCAGTAACCAGTTAATGACCCAGGTGCCGCTTTCAAAATCATTGAGCGAAAAATGGCCGAAATGCAGTAATGACATGAGCACGATCATTGAGATCAGTAATGGATTCATGATTGGCAGCGGAAAACGCTGATACAGTTTACGGCTCAACCAGTAACAGAGAATGGTTAGGGGTAATGCGAGATAAAGCATCATTGATTCATCCTCTGGAACAGTCTGCCCACAATCAGCAAGATCAAACATAACCCGGCGAAAATATTCAGGGCAATGACACCAATTGCGTTCATGAATATATCGATGTACCCCAGTAACCCAACGGCAACCGGAATGAAGAGCAGCGCCATATGTTTCAATAGCAAGCTGGCACCTTTTTCAATCCAGTGTAATTTCACTAATTGCAGATTGAGCAATACAAACAGGAATAGCAGTCCGAGGATACTATCGGGAAAACGAAAGGGTAATAAAGCAGCTACCGCTTTACCGGCCTGCAGGCAGGCTAGAATGACCAGAAAATCACGTGCAATACGCAGTATCTGGAAGGATGAATTGCGGAAATCAGACATGAATGATCAGGATAAAATAGATTTGTGTCACATTTTATCACGAGCTGGTTACGGGGGGCAGAAAAAAACAGGCCCACCGGAGTGGGCCTGTTAGTGATGTTATTTTAACGCTTCGTTGTGCACGTCGAGCACAGCACGGCCTGATGGATCAGCTAGTTCTTTAAACTTAGCATCCCATTCCAGTGCAGCCGGTGTCGAGCAAGCGACTGATTTACCGTATGGAACACACAGCGCAGCTGATTCCAGCGGGAAGTGCTCTTCGAAAATAGAGCGGTAGTAATATGCTTCTTTGGTCAGTGGGGTGTTGATCGGGAAGCGATAAGCAGCAGCTTCCATCATCTGATCAGTTACTTCTGTTTCAACCAGCTCTTTTAGGCTGTCGATCCAAGAATAACCGACACCATCAGAGAACTGTTCTTTTTGGCGCCATGCCACTTCTTTTGGCAGATAATGTTCGAAGGTTTCACGAACAATGTGTTTCTCGATCTTACCGTGACCACACATTTTATCTTTCGGATTCAGACGCATTGCAACGTCCATGAATTCTTTGTCGAGGAACGGAACACGCGCTTCCACACCCCATGCCGCCATGGATTTATTGGCACGCAGGCAGTCGTACATATGCAGCTGACTCAGCTTACGTACTGTTTCTTCATGGAATTCTTTTGCATTTGGTGCTTTATGGAAATAGAGATAACCACCAAACAACTCATCCGCACCTTCACCAGACAGTACCATCTTGATGCCCATTGCTTTGATGACGCGCGCCATCAAATACATTGGGGTAGAAGCACGAATCGTGGTGACGTCATAAGTTTCGATGTGGTAAATCACATCGCGGATCGCATCCAGACCTTCCTGCACAGTAAACAGAATGTCGTGGTGAATGGTGCCCAGCGCATCAGCTACTTTACGTGCTGCCGCTAAGTCAGGAGAACCGTTCAGACCTACTGCAAATGAGTGCAATTGTGGCCACCAGGCTTCGCTCTTACCATCGTCTTCAATTCGACGGGCAGCAAAACGTTTGGTAATCGCAGAAACAACGGAAGAATCCAGACCACCAGACAGCAATACACCGTAAGGTACGTCACACATCAGCTGACGCTGAACGGCATCTTCCAGTGCGTCGCGCAATGCCAGTTTGTCAGATTGGTTGTTTTCAACTGCACTGTATTCCATCCAGTCACGGGTGTAGTAACGGGTCAGTTCACCGTCTTTACTCCACAGGAAATGTCCTGGTGGGAATTCAGCAACAGTTTTACAAACCGGAACCAGCGCTTTCATTTCTGAAGCAACATAGAAGTTACCGTGTTCATCACGACCAGTATACAGAGGAATGATCCCCATATGGTCACGACCGATCAAGTAAGCATCTTGTTCTGCGTCATACAGAACGAAAGCAAAAATACCGCTTAAGTCATCCAGAAAGGCAGTGCCTTTTTCTTTATACAGCGCCAGGATCACTTCACAGTCAGAACCGGTTTGGAATTTAAAATCAACGGTCAGATTTTTTTGCAGATCTTTATGATTATAGATCTCGCCATTAACGGCCAATACGTGGGTATGTTCGGGATTATACAGTGGTTGCGCGCCATTACCGGGATCAACAATCGACAGACGTTCATGAACCAGAATCGCTTTGTCATTGCTATATACACCGGACCAATCAGGACCGCGGTGACGTAGACGCTTAGACATCTCTAATGCTGTTTTACGTAATGCAACAGCATCAGATTTAATGTCCAGAATACCAAATATCGAACACATACTTCCATTTTCCTCGAATAATAGGGCCCCACGCAGGCCATTATGACCGACTGTTCAATCTGCCAGAGAGAGGGCTGATCCTGCAAGTAGAAAAACAGAATAGATAAGCCATTTGTCGGTTTTTTCTTTCTTATTTAGCTACTCGATTTTGTTATGACTATATCATTTCTCCTGCCTAGTCTCACGGTCTTTGCATAAAACATCGTACTAAACCACTGTAAATGCACTCTTAGAAAAGAAAATAAGAGCTTTTTTCATTACCTACTCTTGTTTTCATTCGCAGGATCAGTTTCATTACACTCGACACACCCAAAACAGGAGGGCTAAGGCGTGGAGTCATTTATTGCGGGGCTACCCAAAGTTGAATTGCATTTACATATAGAAGGTACGCTGGAGCCTGAACTGGCCTTTGTTCTGGCAGAACG
>JAQUHG010000219.1 GCA_028683735.1 Tolumonas sp.
TGTGCTCTTCCGATCTGAAATCGATGAGGCGCCAATGCTGTATATCGGCGAAAAAGTCGGTTGTGGCGGTGATGGAGTAGACATTGCGGTCGACCCGATCGATGGTACCCGCATGACGGCGATGGGCCAGAACAATGCGGTGGCTGTACTGGCTGCCGGCGATAAAGGTTCGTTCCTGAAAGCACCTGATATGTATATGGAAAAAATGATTGTTGGTCCGCGTGCGAAAGGGGTTATTGATCTTAATCGTCCGCTGGCTGAAAACATTCAGGCGGTTGCGCGTGCATTGGACAAACCAATCCATCGTCTGAGTGTTATTACTCTGGCGAAACCGCGTCATGACGCTGCGATCAAAGAGATGCAGGACATGGGCGTGCGTGTATTTGCGATCCCGGATGGTGATGTAGCTGCATCAATGCTGACCTGTTTGCCAGATAACGAAATTGACATGCTGTATTGCATCGGTGGTGCACCAGAAGGCGTGATTTCTGCTGCAACCGTGCGTGCGCTTGATGGTGACATGCAAGGTCGTCTGTTACCGCGGCATAAAGTAAAAGGCGATACGCCAGAGAATCGTGAATTGGGCGAACAAGAGATCGCGCGTTGTCAGCAAATGGGCATTGATGTTGAAACTGTACTGACCCTGCGCGACATGGCAAAAACAGATAATGTCATCATCTCGGTTACCGGCATTACCAAAGGTGATTTGCTGGAAGGTATTACCAGCGATGGTTTATTAGCAACGACAGAAACACTGTTGATCCGTGGTCGTTCACGCACAATTCGTCGTATTCACTCAACACATTATCTGCAACGCAAAGATGCGCAAATTCAGAAAATCATTTTCTAATTGAGCGCTGCCAGTAAGAAAATTTAACTGCTTAAAACTAACTGAGCACCTGATCATGATGGTGCTCAGTTAGAACATCACAGACTCAATGTCCACGCATCATCATCAATGGCATGAAATCCAGCCTGTCGTAAAAACGCCTGTAAGCCTGCCTGTTCAGTTTCTGTGACAGAACTGATATTCATATTCACTTGCTGTTGCCCTTCCGCTATCAGCCAACGAATGGTGTCTGCCAGCAGATAACGACCGATACCGCGTCTGCGAGTCAGGTCACGCACGGCAAAATAGCGTAATTCACTATCTTTACTGATCGCGAGACCAACCACGCGATCATTGAAGGTGGCTAAATGCCATTCGCCCAGTGTATGTGCTTCTTCAATAGTTAGCTTATTGGCTTGTAATAGTTTGCTAAGGCTTTCCTGCCATAACGGCAATACATCATGAGAATGGTGCACAGTTAAACGCATGTTGATGATCCAGACATAAATAAAAGTGAGTTTACCACCAAATAAAAAGCCCCATCAGCATGACGGGGCTTTTTTGCTACTCATTTACGATTTATGCAAAGAGCAACTTAACGTGGTAACAGGCTTTTGCCCATCAGGAACTGATCCACTTCACGGGCGCATTGACGACCTTCACGGATCGCCCATACCACCAGAGACTGACCACGACGGATGTCGCCGGCAGCGTAAACTTTCGGTACAGACGTCGCATAGCAGCCTGCATCTTCGGTTGTTGCTTTTGCATTACCGCGGGCATCTTTTTCCACGCCAAATGCATCCAGCACTTTTGCCAGTGGGTTAGTAAAGCCCATTGCCAGGAACACTGCATCTGCTTTCAGTTCGAATTCAGAGCCAGCAACTTCAGTCAGTTTTCCGTCTTTAAATTCAACTTTAACCAGTTTCAGTGCGGTCAGTTTACCGTTTTCACCAATGAATTCTTTGGTAGAAACAGCAAACTCACGCACACAACCTTCTTCATGTGAAGAAGAGGTACGCAGTTTCAGCGGCCAGTATGGCCAGGTCAGTTCTTTGTTTTCCTGTACCGGCGGTTGTGGCATTACTTCCAGCTGAGTCACAGAGGCTGCACCGTGACGGTTAGAGGTACCCACACAGTCAGAGCCGGTATCACCGCCACCGATCACTACAACGTGTTTACCTTTCACGTTGATAGGGTTCGCGCCGTCACCAGCTACTTCTTTATTTTGCGGGATCAGGAATTCCAGTGCGAAATGAATACCGCTCAGTTCACGGCCAGGAACTGGCAGATCACGAGGCGTTTCAGAACCACCAGCCAGGATCACGGCATCAAAGTCAGCATCCAGTTGTGCAGGGGTGACTACGGTTTTTGCGTCGTTGGCTACACCGGCAGGCAGTGCGTTATCCAATGCTACCAAGGTGTTGGTTTTGAATACCACACCTTCCGCTTCCATCTGTGCCATACGGCGATCGATCAAACCTTTGTCCAGTTTGAAATCAGGGATGCCGTAACGTAGCAGGCCACCAACACGACTGTTCTTTTCAAACACAGTCACGTCATGACCAACACGAGCCAGCTGCTGAGCCGCAGCCAGACCTGCTGGGCCTGAACCGACGACCGCCACTTTCTTGCCAGTTTTAACTGCAGACGGTTGAGGTTTAACCCAATCATTACTCCATGCCGTATCAATGGTGTAACGCTCGATTGACTTGATGCCAACCGGATCAGCGTTGATCCCCAGTGTACAGGCTGATTCACAAGGGGCCGGACAGATCCGGCCTGTGAATTCTGGGAAGTTGTTGGTGGAGTGCAGCACGCGGATCGCCATTTCAGCTTTACCGCGGTACACCAGATCATTCCAGTCAGGAATGATGTTATTCACCGGACAACCGTTGTTACAGAAAGGAATACCGCAATCCATGCAGCGTGCGCCTTGGGTGGAGGCTTCTTGCACTGTCAGGGTCGGTACAAATTCCTGGTAATGTTGTACACGTTCTGCAACAGGTGCGTAGTGTTCCTTTACGCGGTCAAATTCGAGAAAACCGGTTGGCTTACCCATTACGCAATCTCCTTTTCCTGCAGTGCAGCAGTCATTTCCTGCAGAGCACGGCGATACTCATTCGGATAAACTTTTACAAACTTACCACGGTAAGCATCCCAGTCAGCCAAAATTGCTTTCGCACGTGGGCTACCAGTGTATTTAGCGTGTTGTGTGATCAGTGCTTTGAGATGATCTTCATCGCTTTGGTCGTTATGCCATGGTTCTGAGGCCGATTGTTCTGCGGTTGGCAGAACCTTCTCCAGCGTTACCATCGACAAGTTACAACGAGTCGCGAAGCTGTTGTCTTCGTCCAGTACATAAGCGAGACCGCCTGACATACCAGCTGCGAAGTTACGGCCAGTCTGACCCAGCACAACCACGGTACCACCGGTCATGTATTCACAACCGTGATCACCGACGCCTTCAACAACGGCAGACGCACCTGAGTTACGTACCGCAAAACGTTCACCCGCTACACCGTTCAGGTAAGCATGACCCGAGGTTGCACCGTACATGACGGTGTTACCGATAATGGTATTGTCACCTGGGTTCGGGGTGAAGTTTGCGTTTGGACGCACGATGATGCGACCGCCAGACAAACCCTTACCGACGTAATCGTTACCTTCACCCACCAGATCCAGCGTGATACCTTTTGCCAGGAAGGCTGCGAAGCTTTGACCGGCAGTACCATTCAGCGTGACGTGGATGGTGTCATCAGGTAAGCCTTCACCACCAAAACGTTTAGCCACTTCACCTGACAGCATGGTGCCGACGGTGCGGTTGATGTTCTTAACCGGAATTTCGATACGGACTGGCTGACGGTTTTCCAGTGCTGGCATCGCTTGTTTCACCAGCTCTTGATCCAGTGCTTTTTCCAGCGCGTGATCCTGAGTACCGGCATGCAGGCGAGGCTCATCAGCACCCACAGCTGGTTGATAGAATACGTTGCTGAAATCCAGGCCTTGCGCTTTCCAGTGTTCAACACCGGCACGTTTGTCCAGCAGATCAGAACGACCGATCAGATCTTCAAACTTACGGATACCCATTTCTGCCATCAGTTCACGCACTTCTTCTGCAACGAAGAAGAAGTAGTTCACGACGTGTTCTGGCTGACCAGAGAAACGTTTCCGCAGTTCAGGATCCTGAGTGGCAACACCGACAGGGCAGGTATTCAGATGACATTTACGCATCATGATACAGCCTTCAACCACCAGCGGTGCAGTGGCGAAACCGAACTCGTCAGCACCCAGCAGGGCACCGATAATGACATCACGACCGGTTTTGATCTGACCGTCAACTTGTACTCGGATACGACCACGTAAGCGGTTCAATACCAGCGTTTGTTGCGTTTCAGCCAGACCCAGTTCCCATGGTGAACCAGCGTACTTGATGGAAGACAGTGGCGATGCACCGGTACCACCATCGTGACCTGCAATTACTACATGGTCAGCTTTGGCTTTAGATACACCGGCGGCAACCGTACCAACACCCACTTCAGATACCAGTTTTACTGATACAGACGCGGTTGGGTTGGCATTTTTCAGATCGTGGATCAGCTGTGCCAAGTCTTCGATCGAATAAATGTCGTGATGTGGTGGTGGTGAAATCAGACCTACACCTGGCACAGAGTGACGCAGTTTACCGATATATTCAGAAACTTTATCACCTGGCAGCTGACCGCCTTCACCTGGTTTAGCACCTTGTGCCATCTTGATCTGGATCTGATCCGCATTGGCCAGATATTCAGCTGTTACACCGAAACGACCCGATGCGACCTGTTTGATCGCAGAACGCAGACTGTCACCGGCTTGTAGTTCTAAATCACGCGCAATACGCGATTTACCGATGATGTCAGACAATAGTGTTGGCTGGTTAACCGGAATGAAACGGTTAGCATCTTCACCACCTTCACCAGTGTTGGATTTACCGCCAATACGGTTCATCGCCACAGCCAGTGTAGTGTGTGCTTCGGTAGAAATAGAACCCAGTGACATCGCACCGGTAGCAAAACGTTTAACGATCTCTTTTGCCGATTCAACTTCTTCCAGTGGTACTGGTTCCGCTGCTTTCTTGATATCAAACAAGCCGCGCAGTGTCAGATGACGTTTAGTCTGGTCGTTGATGATCTTTGCGTACTCTTTGTAGCTTTCGTACTTACCGCTACGAGTTGAGTGCTGCAATTTAGCGATCGCATCTGGTGTCCACATGTGGTCTTCACCACGGGTACGGAATGCATATTCACCACCGGCATCTAAGGCATCTTCAAGCACAGGATCAGCAGAAAATGCAGCTTCATGCAGACGGATGGTTTCTTCCGCTACTTCAAACAGGCCGATACCTTCAATTTTGGAAGGAGTGCCAGAGAAGTATTTATCCACGAAGACTTTTTTCAGACCGACCACTTCGAAAATCTGCGCGCCGGTGTAAGACATGTAAGTGGAGATACCCATCTTCGACATGACTTTACACAGACCTTTACCTACCGCTTTCACGAAGTTAGAGACATATTTCTCTTCTTTCGCGGCATCACCATCGGCCATTTCGCGCAATGTTTCCATTGCCAGCCAAGGGTGGATCGCTTCCGCGCCGTAACCAGCCAGCA
>JAQUHG010000220.1 GCA_028683735.1 Tolumonas sp.
AACAGGTTAGCTTCCAATACAGCGCTGGTATAAAGCTTGAAGTTATGGATCGCCACTTCAGGTAAACCAAATTTAAAGCGGATCATTTCACCTTGTTCGGTGACACGGAACCCACCTTTTAGCGATCCTGGTGGCTGAGACAGAATGGCCTGATGTGCTGGTCCACCGCCACGGCCGATAGTACCGCCACGACCGTGGAATAGGGTCAGTTTCAGATCTTCACGTTCAGCGATCGCAACCAGCTCTTCCATGGCACGATATTGTGCCCAGCCAGCTGACATCATACCGGCATCTTTCGCCGAGTCGGAGTAACCGATCATGACGTATTGCTGGCCTCGGATATAGTTACGATACCATTCTACGGACAACAGACGATTTAATACCGCCGCGGCATTTTGTAGATCGTTTTGTGTTTCGAACAGTGGAGCAATGGGCATCTGGAACTTGCAGCCGACTTCTTTCAGCAGCAGTTGTACGGCTAATACGTCAGATGGTTGACGTGCCATCGAGATGATATAGATCCCGAAAGCATCTGGATCTGTTTGCGCAATAACACGACAAGTATCGATAACTTCTTGTGATTCAGCACTTGGTTGCCAGTTTGCTGGCAGCAAAGGACGACGTGATTCCAGCTCTCTCAATAAGAACTCTTGTTTTTCGCTTTCGTTCCATTGCGCGTAATCGCCCAGCCCTAAGTATTGGGTCAGTTCAGAGCAAACCTGGCCGTGGCGTTCACCATCCTGACGAATATCCAGTTTCAGCAGGTTGATACCAAAACAGGCTAGCTTACGCATGACATCCAGCAACATGCCATCGGCAATGATACTCATCCCACATGCTTGCAATGAGCGGTAGCAGAGTTCTAGTGGTTCACGCAGCTGCTCGGTACGGGTGATCAGATCGCGGTTTTCAGTGTATTGGCCCTGTAACTTAGCGGTAACTGCTTGCTGTGTTTCACGCAATGCGTCACGAACACCACGTAACATCTCACGATATGGTTCGCCACATTCACCAACACGTTGACGTAATTCGTCATTACAGTCCGTCATTGAGAGCTCAGAAACCAGTTCCTGAATATCGGTCAGGAACAGATTGATGGCCACCCAGCGCGACAGCAATAAGACTTCTTGTGTCACCTTGGCGGTAACAAATGGGTTACCGTCGCGGTCACCACCCATCCAGGAGGCAATACGGATTGGGTGCGCATGCAGTGGCAAACGAATACCAAAGTTTTCTTGTAAGCGGTCATCCAGTTTACGTAAAAATAACGGAATGGCTGGCCACAAGTTGTTTTCAATAACCGCAAAACCCCATTTCGCCTCATCAACTGGCGTTGGGCGTTGTTGACGGATTTCGTTAGTATGCCATGACTGATTAACCAGCTGTTCAATACGATGTTGGATAAATTTGCATTCGCGAGGCGTCAGATCCTGCAGTTCCAATTCTTCCAAACATTCGTTAAGTTGTACGTGTTTATGAATCAGCGTGCGGCGCGTAACCTCGGTTGGATGTGCGGTCAGAACCAGTTCGATGTCCAGTTCACATACGGTATCAATGATTTCCTGCTCAGACAGGTTCGCGTTTTTCAGTTTGTCGAACAACTTGTCCAGTGGGTCTGCTGTAGTATGCAATTCCCCCTGACGTGACATGGAGTGAAACTGTTCAGCTACGTTGGCCAGATTAAGAAATTGGCTGAATGCGCGCGCGACAGGCAATAGTTCGTCATCGCTCAGGTTTTGTAACGTAGATATCAGTTTTTGTCTGTCTTCTTCGTTACCCTGACGGGAAGATTTAGCCAGCTGACGAATATTCTCGATCTTGTCGAGAAATTCCTCGCCAAGATGTTCCTTGATGGTCTTGCCCAGCAGTTGGCCAAGCATGCCAACATTACCGCGCAATGCCGCGTACATATCATTCATTATGTCGTCCTTACAATAATAGCGGGGCATACAGCAAGTACCCCGCGAGCAGTTCCAATTATCAGTAATCTTGTTGGCAGATCAACGAGTGAACGCCATAAAAATACAAAAAAAGTGCACTGTTTTGGTTATAAACAGAAACGTTGCACCAAATGGCGGATCAATTCCGTTGTTGGTTTAACAAAGGATAGATCAAGGTATTCATCTGGCTGATGTGCCTGAGTAATGTAGCCGGGCCCCATCACGATCGTTTCGCAGCCGAGTTGCTGAATAAAAGGCGCTTCGGTACAGTAATTCACCACTTCTGCCGGATGGCCACTCAGCACTTCGGCTTCTTTGACCAGCAATGAATTCTCATCACACCCATACGGCGGCACGGGTTCATGCAGATGTTCAAGACTGATGGCACCTGGATATTCCGCTTCTACCGGTGCCAAATGGCGTTTTAACTCGGCAATTAAATCTTCTGGCATGACACCAGGAATGGGGCGTAAATCGATACACAGTTCGCAGCCACCACAAATACGGTTAGCGCTGTCGCCACCATGAATACTACCCAGATTTAACGTCGGGTAGGGCACATCAAAATGAGCGTTGTTATATTTCTGCTTTAATTCCTGCTGCATCACCAGCACTTTACTCAGTACTTTATGCATAATTTCGATGGCATTGACGCCATTTGCCGGGTTTGATGAGTGCCCGCTTTTGCCTGTCACTCTGATCGCTTCAGACATGTGACCTTTATGCATAAATACCGGCACTAAACCTGTTGGCTCACCAATCACCGCATAATCTGGTCGGATTGGATGGGCATCGGCAATCGCTTTTGCGCCCGCCATGCTGGTCTCTTCGTCGGCAGTCGCCAGAATACGTAATGGTTTTTTCAGCTGAGTTAGGTCGATATCTTTTAGTGCTTCGGCAATAAAGACAAAAAAGCCTTTCATATCGATGGTTCCAAGACCATAAATACGATCACCTTCTTGCGTCAGTTGGAATGGGTCTTTTTGCCAACGTCCGGCATCAAAAGGTACGGTATCAGTGTGGCCGGCAAGGAGCAGCCCACCGTCACCACAGCCAATGGTTGCGATCAGATTCAGTTTTCCTGCTGTGCCTGGCACTGGCGTGATATCGATCTGCATACCAAATTGTTCAAACCACGATGCAAGCAGTTCGATTACACCTTTATTACTCTGATCCCAGGCAGGATCTGTGCTGCTGATCGACGGGAGCGCGATAATATCGCGGTACATCTGAAAAAAATCAAGATTACTCATGTTTCCTCCTTGCGCGGCACAGTTTAATTTGGTAAATAATAGAAATGCAATCGAAATGCATAAATATTAACTTCTGAAGGCCGCATTATATCGGCTTCAGTCACAGGGCAACCAATATGTTCATTCAGCAATTTTTCTTCGCACGACGATATATTTCTGTTTGAATCTGCCACACTATGTGCCGCAGAAGTCCGCATTTCACTTCGCTACGAATTAATCTGAATTGAGATAAATGGAAAGCACTATGCTTAATGTCGTAATTATTGGTGCCAGTGGCTATGCCGGTGCAGAGCTTGCTTTATTAGTGCACAAACACCCTGAGCTTAACCTGAAAGGGCTCTATGTGTCTGCAGGTAGTCAGGATGCCAACAAACCTTTTTCTGCTTTGCATCCACAATGCTTAGGTTTAGTCGATCTGCCGGTTAAGCCGTTAGATGATGCGGGTATGCAAGAAGCTAAAACCGGTACTGATCTGGTGTGCTTGGCGACCGCGCATGAAGTCAGTATGAATCTGGCGCCTGTTTTCTTAGCTGCGGGTATTCCGGTATTTGATCTGTCCGGTGCATTCCGTGTGCAGCAAGATGGCTTCTACGATAAATATTATGGTTTCACTCACGATCAACCAGAATGGCTGTCTAAAGCTGTTTATGGTTTAGCGGAGTGGAATGCCGAGCAAATCAAGCAAACTGATTTGGTTGCGGTCGCGGGCTGTTATCCAACCGCATCATTGCTGGCGCTGAAACCGCTGATGGAAGCGGGCCTTATCAAAGCGGAGACCACACCGATCATCAATGCGGTATCGGGTGTTTCTGGTGCAGGTCGTAAAGCGGCGATTGGTACGAGTTTCTGTGAAGTGAGCTTGAACCCTTATGGTGTCTTTAATCACCGTCATCAGCCAGAGATCAGTTATCACTTGGGTGGAAAGGTTTTATTCCAACCGCACCTGGGTAATTTCGTTCGCGGCATTCTGGCGACCATCTATGTACAGCTGGCTGATGGTGTGACTGACGCGCAAGTTAATGCCGCTTATGCTCAAGCTTACAGCGATAGCCCGATTGTCCGCCTAAGCAAACAATGGCCGTCGATCCGCAGTGTTGCCGGCACGCCATTCTGTGATCTGCATTGGCAAATGCAAGATGGAATGCTGATTGTTGGTTCAGCGATCGATAACTTGTTGAAAGGTGCCTCATCACAAGCGCTGCAATGTATTAATCTGCGGTTTGGTTTCGCGCCAACTACTGGTTTGATGTAAGTAAGGATTTAAAATAAATGACACAACAAGTTCCGTTGATCATCAAGCTGGGCGGTGCGCTGTTAGAAACTGAAGGCGCATTGACGTCCTTTATCGGTGGTATTCAACGCTTTTTGCAACAATTTCCGCGCCCATTAGTTTTAGTGCATGGTGGTGGTTGTCTGGTTGATGATCTGTTGAAGGCTCTGGGTAAAACCAGCACCAAGAAAAATGGTTTACGTGTTACACCGGCCGATCAAATTCCCTATGTTGTTGGTGCGTTAGCAGGCACCGCCAACAAGCAAATGATGGCGGAAGCAATTGCTCAAGGGTTGAACCCAGTGGGTTTAAGTTTGGCCGATGGTGGTTTGTGCGATGTCACCCAGCTTGATCCTGAGTTGGGCAATGTTGGTGATTGCAAACCCAAAAATCCAGCATTGCTGCAAGTATTACTGGCGCAAAATTTCCTGCCAGTGATTAGCTCGATTGGCATCACCGCACAAGGTGAGCTGATGAACGTCAATGCTGATCAAGCTGCCATTGCACTAGCAGAGCTGTTGGATGCCGATCTGATCATGTTGTCCGATGTAGTTGGTATTCTGGATGCAAATAAACAACTGATCCCTGAATTAAACACAGTGAAAACGGAACAACTGGTTGCAGATGGCGTGATCACTGATGGTATGGCAGTTAAAGTTAAAGCTGCATTGCAAGTTTCCGCTGCAATTCAAAAACCGATTGTAGTTGCCAGCTGGCGAGATCCTGATTTGTTGCTGAAGCTCGCGAAGGGCGAAACAACGGGTACTCGTATTCAAGCTTAATAAACGGATTATTAAGGAGCGCAGTGATGCGTCATCTGTTAGATACCACGGAATTTAATAAAGAAGAGTTAGAAACACTGATCGCGTTAGGTCGGGATATGAAAGCCAAGCCAGCGGATTATCGTACCGGCTTAGCAGGCAAAAACATCGTGACGCTGTTTGAAAAACAGTCACTGCGTACTCGTGTGACTTTTGATATCGGTATCAA
>JAQUHG010000221.1 GCA_028683735.1 Tolumonas sp.
TTGCCAACAGTGTTATCGCCGCAGGTCTTCTGGAAAAAGCGGCTGCATCCCTGGGTTGGAATGCCGTAGTTGAATGTCATAACAGCGTTGAACCAGCAAAATTACTGACCGTCGATGAAATCAGCTCAGCTGATCTGGTCGTCATTGCAGGTAACAACATTGATATTAATCGCTTTACCGGCAAACGTGTTTATCAGGCCGATGTCAGCGATGCAATCCCGGACGCAAAAGCTTTCCTACAAACGGCAGCCGCAGCAGCGACAGTGACGTCAGCTGAAGCGGTTGCTTCTCAGCAAACCCAAGAGAAACCCAAGGTGTCCCCCATGAGCAAACGTATTGTTGCTATAACCGCCTGTCCAACAGGGGTTGCCCATACTTTTATGGCTGCCGAAGCACTGGAAGAAGAGGCAAAAAAACGTGGTTACTGGATCAAAGTCGAAACTCGCGGCTCTGTTGGTGCTAAAAACGCACTGACTGCTGACGAAATCGCGCAGGCTGATGTTGTTATCATCGCTGCCGATATCGAATTGGATCTGTCCCGTTTCGCGGGCAAAAAACTGTACAAAACCAGCACTGGCGCAGCCCTGAAGAAAACCGCTCAGGAAATGGACCACGCTCTGGCTAACGAAACTGTATTCAAAGGTAGCGCTTCTGGTGCTTCTTCTGGTTCTTCAGGTAAAGCTGAACTGCCAGGCGTTTACAAACATTTGATGACCGGTGTATCACACATGCTGCCAATCGTGGTTGCAGGTGGTCTGTGTATCGCACTGTCATTCGTGTTTGGTATCACCGCGTTTAAAGAACAAGGCACCATGGCTGCCGCCCTGATGCAAATCGGTGGTGCATCTGCGTTTGCTTTAATGGTTCCAGTTATGGCTGGTTTCATCGCTTTCTCTATCGCAGATCGTCCAGGTCTAGCACCAGGTTTGATCGGCGGTATGCTGGCAAGCTCTATCGGTGCAGGTTTCCTCGGTGGTATTGCTGCTGGTTTTATCGCAGGTTACAGCGCCAAGTTTGTTGCTGAAAAAGTTAAACTGCCACAAACCATGGAAGCACTGAAACCAATCTTGATCATCCCATTACTGGCGAGCTTGTTCACTGGTCTGGTTATGATCTACATCGTTGGTACGCCAATCGCGTCTATCATGAAAGGTCTGACTGACTTCCTGGCTGGCATGTCTGGCGCAAATGCTATCCTGCTCGGTGTTATTCTGGGTTGTATGATGTGCTTCGACTTAGGTGGTCCAGTTAACAAAGTAGCGTATGTATTCGGTACTGGTCTGCTGGCCTCTAACCCTAACATTCCTAGCCTGCCAATGGCTGCAGTTATGGCTGCTGGTATGGTTCCTGCGATTGGTATGGGTATCGCAACATTCGTTGCTCGCGCTAAATTCACTGATGCAGAACATGAAGCCGGTAAAGCGTCTTTCGTACTGGGTCTGTGCTTCATCTCTGAAGGTGCAATCCCATTCGCAGCACGTGACCCAATGCGTGTAATTCCATCAACTATGGCAGGTGGTGCACTGGCTGGTGCTCTGTCAATGCTGTTCCAATGTGGTCTGATGGCGCCACACGGTGGTCTGTTCGTACTGTTAATTCCAGGCGCAATCAGCAACGCTCTGATGTATATCGTTGCCATCGCTGCTGGTTCTGCTCTGACTGGTCTGATGTACGCAACTATCAAACCATCTCAGGAAGTACAAACTGCTTAATTGTTTCATCACAAATGGAATGAGCTCCCTCCATTTTTGTGTGCCCCCCTCCCCGGCTGAATAAGCCGGGGCTTTTTGCTTTTTGACTAACAGGTGAAAGTAACCGGGGACAAAGGAAAACATCAGGCACAGTCATGACTGTGCTTTGTCGTTGATGTCATAGTGGTTTGCTGAGCTTTCACCTGCAGTCAGCAGTTAAATTGAAGAGAACCGATCAGGCTGGTCAGTTCTCTTTTTTTATACATGCCCTTTCGCTCTGTTCATCGGATGACAAAACAATGCATTATTGCTGTTTGTAATGGGGATGAAGCATTTTTTCTGGCGCAAGTTGTATTCATTGACTGATGGCTGTCGCAAAGGAGAGATCATGAACCAATCGGCATTGATTAACTAGGGAGGCGTTGCGAAGTCCTTCCGCACTTCCGATGGCACGGCTCGGTAAATCCGGTTCCGGCAGACCGGTGAAACGCTGCGTAACGATATGCTGGAGCTGTGGCAGGAAAAACGGCTGTCGACCAAAGGTATTCTGATTGTGTCGCACAACATCGAAGAAGCAGTGATGATGGCCGACCGCATTCTGAACTGGCCGGTTAATGCTGCCAAGTGATGAATAATATAAAAAGTACCAAAACCTTATCTATTAGACTCTCATAATAGATAAGGTTATTTTTAACCTGTGCATGTTGATGCTTTACCTGTTTTTTGTGTTCTAAACAAATCTAAACAATTAACCCCATCAGCAATGGAAGCAAAACGCTTCCGCATGCTGTTACCCTTTCAAATCGGGCTGTCTTTGTTCAGTTCAGATAACACCGAAGAAACCGCCAGCAGCAGCGCCGAGCGGATCACCTGATCGCGACGGTTTAACTGTAATTGCTGCAACATGAGATCGGCTTTTTCATCCGGCTCTTCTACCTGCATCATACTGATCTGCTGTAAGCCATGTAATTTATCAATCTGCTCGCGCACACAAGGTTCACCAAACCGGTGATCATGAATATCACTGACCAAGAAATCACGAATACGAATATAACGTTCAATATCTTGTGATAATTCCAGTGAGATCAAACCCAAGGCAAAAATAAGCTTCAAACGGATATTAAGGTCAGCCAAAGGACCTTTACCATTTAATAACGGCTCAATCGCATATTTGACCGCATACTCTTCCTGACGAAAAGCACGGCGCATCAATTGATCGACGCCTTCCTCCAGCATATCGACTACTTCGAGGAAGAATCCTCGCGGATTCTCCGGTTCGGTCAGACGCTCAAAAACGGCGTCTTCCTGATAAGTTGGTGCTTTCACTTTATTCATATTGTTTGATCTTATGTGGAAAACCAGAAATCTGACCCGTCGCCCTTTTTGATTGTTATTGTTATAAATTTGTTATTAATTTAATTATCTAAAAGCAAGAGAGAGGGCATACCCTCTCTCTTCATTACATCATTTAGCCATGCGCTGATATTCAGCCACAATCGTTGCCACACAAGGCTCATCTGCTTTCAGGCCAGTCGCGCGTAATAACGCGGCTTCCACCCCCTCTTGCTCAATCCAACCTTGTAATTCAACCGCCTGCGGATCATCTGCATTCTGATAATGTAACGCAGCCGCAATGCCTTTCAGTAATGCTGCATTAGGTAACCCATATTCCAGTGTACCCAGCAACGGTTTAGTTAAACGGTCTTCCGCACCCAGTTTACGCAGTGGCTGTCGACCTACACGGTCAATTTCATCCACCAGATAAGGGTTTGCAAAACGAGTCAGGATCTTCTCGATATAGGCGTGGTGCAACTGGCGATCAAAACCATAACGCGCCACTAACACCTCACCACTTTCCTGCATTGCCTGACGTACAGCGTTCTGAATCTCTTCGTCAGCAATGGCTTCACGAATGGTTTTATAACCGGCCAGCTTACCTAAATAAGCCGTCACAATATGACCGGTATTCAGCGTAAACAATTTACGTTCTACATAAGCCAGCAAATTGTCAGTCAGTTCCATTCCCTGAACAGGAGGGATCTCTCCGCGGAACTGGTTTTTATCGACAATCCATTCACTGAAACTCTCAACTGTCACAGCCAGAGGGTCTTCTTCATTGGCGGCGGCAGGAGGAACGATGCGGTCAACGGCTGAATCAACAAACCCAACATGCGTTTCCAATAAAGCATGGAATTCTGCGGGTAATACCGCCAAAACGGCTTGCTTCAGCTGGCTAGTGCCACGCACCATATTTTCACAGGCAATGATATTAACCGGAGCCATGTTGCCTTGTTCAAAGCGCAGCTGTAAACCTTTGGCAATGGTCGCCGCAATTTTGGCCAGCACTTGTGGGCCAACTGCGGTGGTAATGATATCCGCTTTGATAATCTGATTAATCACATCGTCACTGTTCGCCTGAACAGCAGCAATATGGCGAATAACGTCGGTATGCTGGGCATCACCCACCACACGCACCTGATATTCCTGAGAATGATTTAACTGATCAACCAGTTGGGTATTGGCATCAGCAAAGGTCAGCTCTGCGTCTGATTCTGACAACAATTTACCGATGAAACCACGACCAATATTTCCAGCGCCAAAATGTAATGCTTTCATTTATTTTTACTCCTTAAGATCCGGGGAAAGAAGGCCACCGCAGTGGCCTTCCTGCTGTTACGCTGCGCGATGACCGCTGAGCAGTTCCAGTACGAAATTGACATCCGTAGTGGTTGCTAAACGCTCGATCAGCGATGGATCATCCAGAGTACGAGTCAGGTTGTTGATCACTTGCAGGTGCTCATCATTACGAGCTGCAATACCAATGACCAGACGCGCTACTTCATCTTTTTCTGGACCAAATTGCACACCGGCAGGGTATTGGCAAATAACAACACCGGTTTTCTTCACTTTATCTTTCGCATCAATTGTTCCGTGCGGTACGGCGATTGATTCGCCCAGATAGGTTGATACGAGTTTTTCACGCGCTAACATCGCATCAACATATTCTGGTTCAACACAGCCATTCGCAACCAACATTTCACCCGCTAAACGAATAGCAGCTTCTTTATTGTCGGCTTTCAGGCCTAGACGTACATGCTGAACACCTAACGTAAACAGAGCTGGAGTCAGATCTTCGCCACGATAAGAGTTATCGTTAGCGGCTACCGCCTTTGGGAGTCGGCCTTCGCCAGCCTCCTGTAAACGAGCGATCAGGTTGTCATACAGCTGATTATCTAAGAAGTTATTCAGAGAAATATGCTTAGCATTTGGTGCATGACGACGAGCTCGGTCAGTCAGGTCACGGTGCGTGATCACGATGTCCGCTTTGTCATCCAGATTATTGATCGCTTGGTTTACCACGGTAATTGGCAAGCCGGCTTTCTCAACTTTCTTACGCAGCAGGCTTGCACCCATCGCGCTAGAACCCATGCCAGCATCACACGCAACCACAATGTGTTTTGCAGTCAGCGCTGAGTGACCATCGTCATTCGCAGCAACAGAAACACCTTTACTTTGTTGTTTCATGTCTTTCATTTTGCGAGTAGCGCCTTCCAGGTCTTCTTTAGTATTCGACGCTTGTTGACGAACGAACACAGATGCAACCAGGAACGAAACTGTGGTAGCTGCAGTGACAGAACACAGTACACCGAAGATAGAATCTTTTGGTGTCATCAACAGCACGGCGAAGATAGAACCTGGAGATGCAGGAGATACCAGACCAGCGCCGAATACGGTCAGAGTGAACACACC
>JAQUHG010000222.1 GCA_028683735.1 Tolumonas sp.
CAGTCAAATATCCGGATTGGCAATGATACTGATTGCGTTACTGTTGTTGGTAGAACAACTTATTTAATAACCGCTGAACCTCTTTCTTTATGCATCAATATTGGGAACACTTAAATGTTCCCCTATTGATGATAATAGCTTTATTCTTGCCCGACAGTCTTTCGACTACAGATACGACTCAGGGTAGTCATAAATACGATTGAGAAAATAACACAGAAATATAACCACAGCGATGAACTGAAGGTAAACCCTTTCAATATACAAAGTAATGGCATAAATAATAATAAATAACCAATAGTAGCCACATACTCAGCAATGCCATTAACTATTGATTTAATAATATAAGCGACAGAAATTAACCCTGCGGTAATGAGTGCGAATTCCGCCCAAAAATAAGGCCATTTGGGTAATATATCTAACATTGCTTCTTTATTAAAACTATCTTTATTAAGATATAAAGAGAATAAAACCACACTTAACGAAATTAAACAGATCAGCCAACTATGCGCTAAATTAGTCGTCTTTTCCTCGATAAACTCATCTTCAGATTCAATTTCTTCTGTATCTTGTTCTTCTTCATGCTCGCTTTCTTCATCGTCATCTGCTACTGCAATTGGTACGCCGCAGATCAGATCAAGCTGCTCGAGAAAAGACCTTGAATAGCTAATATCATCAAAGCTACCTGAGATCATACTTTTTAGCGCTGAATTTAAATAATCACGCTCTTCATCATCAGCTGTCCATAAAACATTCAACACAACTGACATGTCTAAATCATCATAGTCCGTATCAGTTACCTGATTAATGACTCTAATTAACTCTTGTTTTCGATGTAACCAAATGTCAGCCATGACAATCCATTCGTTTTGCGCCTAATTTGGTGATTTTAAACCTATTTATGCCTTTTGTTGCAAAAAACTGATTTCTCAGACTTAAAAGAGCTACAAATGAAAACAACATTATTCATTGGTTAAATATAAATTTCTCTATTAACTCAGCAATGACACCCTCGTTGTTATCCGCTTTAGTCGAGTAATCACATACGGCTTTTATATCTTGAGTTGCATCATTTTTTTGACAAATTTCATGCCGATCGTTTAAGAGTGTTTCATCCATATCGCATGCTATTAATACGTAAGACATTTTTCATTCCCCATATCAGCGCTTGATTGAGCCTAAACAAATAGAAGGAATGGCGCAATTTTATTTCAACCAACCTCGTTGAATAGCAGGAGAAAACACCCATTCATACAGCGATGAAACAATATTAAACACAGGTTCAACGAGCGTTTTTTGCTGATACTGAATTAACCACGCACATAATGCTGTCACTAACATAGCGCCTAGCATGTCGAACGGGAAATGTACGCCTAGGTATATTCTTGCCCAAGCAACCGGTAAAGAGAGACATATCAACATACTGCCCAGTTTGCGTAATGCCGGATGCCACAGCAATGAAAAAGCCACAGCACAAATCAACGTCATGTGGTCACTAGGAAATGAAGAGTCAGCAACATGCGGGATCAATGTATGTCCTAACCCCATCATAAATGGACGTGGATGTTGCCAGAAAAAACCAATTATTTGATTAACTGATAATGCCATAACAGCAGTTAAAGCCGCCGCTAAGAATCCTTTACGAATAGAGTTATCGCCTCTTAACCAGCCGATAATGAGCAGTAATGGAACCAGCCAGATCGGCAAATCAGCCATTAATTTAGCCAACATAACGATCAGCGTATTAGGCTGTACATCGGCATTTATGAGTAAAAACAAAGTTTGGTTAAAAAGTTCCACCAGCTATTCCATTCGGTAATCAAAGTGCTATAGCAGATTACCGAATAAAACTTAGCGAAAGCTTAAATCACCAAACGGAAAAACAAGATATAAAGTCAATGAGGACCATAGCCATCATCAATCAAAGTGAGTTTTTGCAGGTAAAACACCCAGACAAAGTAGGGTTTTCTTAAGATTATTCCGATTTTTGAAATTGTTAATTGCTTTTATTGGGCTTTATCTCGAATAGGGAAACTCATAGAGTACAAACACACCAACAGGAAATGGTCACATGATTACAAAAATCATGCAGTGATGGATGTCACAATAAACAATCAAACACTGATTCACTGGAGATTGAAAAATGAAAGCATCTTTAACTCGCATCGCTGCTGTAGCCGCATTTTCTTTAGTTGCTGTTTCTGCAGCTCAAGCAGATATCAATACTTACCGAGCTCATGGCACAGTACAACAGGTTGATATCAACAATCACAAAATCACTTTATCGCAAGATGCCGTAACTGAATTGGGCTGGCCAGTTCGCACTATCACTTACAACGTTGATGGTGACAATATTCTAGCTGGCATCAAAGCAGGCCAGAAAGTAGATGCTACATTCACTGCTGAATCGGCTTATCAACCATCTGTGCATTTTGTTACTCCAACTGCTTATTGATTTTGTAATTTCGGTCGGCTAAATGCCGACCCACATCTTCTTTGCAATATTTATACATGTGATTAATAAGTCACATGCGCTTTCTGTCTTTCTTGGAGATTTATCATGCGTAACTTATTTATTAAAACAACTTTAATGGCTTTAGCATTTTCTGCTGCCTTCTCTATTTCAGCAAAAGAGCAAACTGACTCAGGCAATCATAATGGTGGTTTGATGAAACAAATGATGAATGAGCAATATCAAATTAAAAGTATTAACGATCCAGTAGCACAACAGCGATTAAATCAGATCGACTTGGGTGATACTAATCATCAAAGCAATCATTAACAAATTAAATGTAATCACATAAAGTTTTTAAAATTATTTCCCTAATCTAATTTCTTCCATAGATATAAATGCATCTGTGCCTTGTTTAATTTCATTATTAATCAGGGACAGGTGCAACTCTACCTTTCTAATAACTTATCTTGATTTTATCGTTGTCTCATTTTCTGAAATGCCAAGAAACCGTCTAAAGTTAAAAATCGACTCTATTTAACCAATTGATTTAATTATTTTTTTAATTTTTACGTTCCTCTAAATGTGATTGAACTTTAACTCCGGCCCCACCAACTAACAAAATTCACTATACGAATATCTTCTGTAGACTATAGTATTGCAAACAGTAAACAGATCTTTATCACATTGACGAATAAGTACTTTTACTAAAAATGAGCTATCGTCACCGATTGCTGAAAAGCAACACATATCATATTAGTAAAAATGTATTTATAATCCACCTTATCATTGGAATGCTTAACAGGGTTGTTTAATGGCTTCAATTCATGCAGATGTTACGTTGGTTGGCGGTGGGATCATGAGTGCAACACTGGCGATGTTGATACACCGCCTGGACCCTTCATTGCATATCTGTATGGTTGAACAGCTCCCCGAAATTGCTCTTGAAAGTTCTGGCGCACTCAACAACGCCGGTACTGGCCACGCTGGCTATTGTGAACTGAATTACACCCCTCACGACAAAAATGGCAATGTACAAATTCAACGTGCATTAGAGATTAATGCTGCGTTTGAGGTTTCTTTGCAATTTTGGTCGCATTTAGTCAATGCCGACAGTCAGAATATTCAAGCTAAATCGTTCATTAATCGGGTTCCTCACCTCAGCGCAGTCTGGGGAGAAAATAATATCGATTACCTCAAAGCCAGATACTCATTACTGAAATCGCATCATCTGTTTGCAGAAATGCAGTGGAGTGAAGACAACCAAACTCTGCTTGATTGGATGCCGTTAATGATGAATGGCCGTTCGGCAGAGCCTCGTTTAGCGGCTACACGAGTTGAACATGGTGCCGATGTGAATTTTGGTGCATTAACTCGAACTTTAGTGGGTTATCTGCAGAAAAATGCCAATTTTGAATTATTAACTAATACTAAAGTTATTGGTTTACATCGTGGGCATGGTGCCAAAAAACCTTGGACGATCAGCGTCAAAAATCGAAACACAGCGGCTAAACAAGCGATCGAAAGCCCATTTGTATTCTTAGGTGCCGGCGGCATAGCTCTGCATCTGTTACAGCAATCAGGCATTGAGGAAGCGGCGGGTTATGGCGGGTTTCCAGTCAGCGGACAGTGGTTAATTTGTCAAAACCAAGAGCTTATTCAACAACATCATGCCAAGGTTTATAGCCTAGCCACTGTTGGCGCACCACCAATGTCTGTTCCCCACTTAGATACCCGGATTATTGATGGCAAAATGAGTCTGTTATTCGGGCCGTATGCCGGGTTTACGACTAAATTTTTGAAACATGGTTCACGCTTGGATTTAGTCAAATCAGTAAGACCCAATAATCTGAAAAGTTTGATTGGTGCTGGTGCTAACAATTTTGATTTAACCAAATATCTGGTGAAAGAGGTTTTTCAAAACCAAAGCCAGCGCATGCAATCATTGCAGGCGTTTATTCCCAACGCACGTACTGAAGATTGGACCTTAGCTCACGCAGGTAAGCGGGTACAAATTATCAAACGTTGCCATCACAAATGGGGCAAATTGGAATTTGGTACTGAGATTGTTGCAGCTGAAGATGGAAGCCTGGCAGCCCTGCTGGGCGCCTCTCCTGGTGCATCAGTGAGCGTTAAAACCATGTTAAATGTGCTTGAACGGTGCTTCCCGCAACAAATGCAATCTGCTGCCTGGCAAGACAAACTCAAGACGATGATCCCATCATATGGTCGTTCATTAATTACTGATGCCAATTTATTAGCCAACGTCAGAAAACAGACACTATCAACTCTGAATTTAGCGCCTAAATAGCGATATCTTACTTGAGGTGATCGGCTATAAAACGATCACCTCAACCACTAAGGTTGTTTAAATTCCCTCAGTTTTAACTAAAGTCACGATGTTATTTGGCATGTACTGTCAGAAAGAAAATGAATACCCGCCTGTTTTCTGGCTTCATTCAATACATTTAAAACAATTAAAGAATGATCCAGGTTTTTGTAACAACGCGCATAATCATTTTGCATGAGCATAGTTTCGAAATTCATAAACTCATAGACCATATGATTTTCATATTTATTGTTATCAACTATCGATAATTCATTATCAAAGCAACATTCCACCGAGTTAGCCGTATTCGGTGCACTGGTCAGCTTTAAATAACCTTTTGTTCCTTGCACTGTTGCATGACTAGGGCTTTGCGAATCTTTAGCACCACAACAAACGGCAATAAAATCAGCGTACGTTAACAGCAGCACACCAGAAGTATCAATGCCGTTAAACCCTATATTGGCGTGATACGCTACAGAAAGTGGCGCACCAAACAACGCACAGGTGAAATGTAAATTATAGATATTAATATCATAGAGCGCCCCCCCAGACATGGCAGGGTCGAACGCCGGTAATACCGTACCCGCCAAATATTGCGAATAACGACTGGAATATTGAG
>JAQUHG010000223.1 GCA_028683735.1 Tolumonas sp.
TGGATAATTCCGTGCGTGTCACTATTGGTGACGAAACGGAAATGCAGGCGGTATTAACCGTGCTGCAATCACTGGCCTGACAGGGAGAACGCCGTGAGCCAAAAGCAAAAATTTCTCTTCATTGACCGCGACGGTACTTTGATTGAAGAACCTGTGATCGATAAACAGGTTGATAGTCTTGATAAACTGCGCTTCGAGCCAATGGTCATTCCAGCATTGCGCGATTTGCAGGCCGCCGGTTTCGTGCTGGTGATGGTGACGAATCAGGATGGTTTGGGCACCGACAGTCTGCCGCTGGAAAACTTCCAGCCACCACAAGACCTGATGATGCACATCTTTGAATCACAAGGCGTGACTTGGGAAGCGGTGCTGATTTGTCCGCATTTCCCACATGAAGACTGTACTTGCCGCAAACCGAAACTCGGCATCGTCAAAGATTATATGCACTCAGGTCGCATTGATCATGCAAACTCGTATGTGATCGGTGATCGTATTACCGATGTGCAGCTGGCCGAGAACATGGGCATTCATGGAATTCGTTATAATCCAGAGAGCTGCAACTGGAATCACATCCGTGACATGCTGCTGAATAAAGGCCGCAAAGCGCACGTGATCAGAAATACCAAAGAAACGCAGATCAGCGTAGATGTGGATCTGGATAAATCCGGCGGTAATCAAATCGCAACCGGTATTGGCTTTTTTGATCATATGTTGGATCAGATCGCCACGCATGCTGGCTTCAGCCTGCAATTAAGCGTGAAAGGCGATTTGCATATCGATGATCATCACACCGTCGAAGATACGGCTCTGGCGCTGGGCGAAGCCCTGAAAAAAGCACTGGGCAATAAGCGTGGTATCGGTCGTTTTGGTTTCCTGCTGCCGATGGATGAATGTCTGGCGCAGGTTGCTATCGATTTATCCGGCCGTCCATTCCTCGTGTTTGACGCGAATTTTGGTCGTGAACAGGTTGGCGAATTCAATACTGAGATGGTGCAACACTTCTTCCGCTCACTGACCGATGCTATGGCGATCACGCTGAATCTGTCTGTGACGGAAGGTAATACGCATCATCAGGTAGAAGCGTTGTTCAAAGGTTTTGGTCGCGCATTACGTCAGGCGATCAAAGTAGAAGGCACTGAACTGCCCTCTTCCAAAGGTGTTCTGTAAGGGGTTCAGCATGAAACTGACTATTATTGACACCGGTTGTGCCAACCTGTCTTCGGTCAAAATGGCAATCCAGCGTTTAGGTGTTGAGCCGATTGTTAGCTGCGATGCGGCTGACATTAAATCAGCCGATAAGCTGATCCTGCCCGGTGTAGGCACTGCGAAAGCCGCGATGCGTAATCTGCAGGAACGTAAGCTGGTTGATTTGATCCGCGAAGCTAAACAACCCCTGCTTGGTTTCTGTCTCGGTATGCAAATGCTGGCACAGGCATCTGAAGAGAGCATGGATGGCGAAGCAGATATTCAATGTCTGGGCATCATTCCCGGTAAAGTGAAACTGATGCAAGTCGGTGATTTACGCTTACCACATATGGGCTGGAACCAGATTGAGCACGATGGCACACATCCGCTGTTCAACGGCATTCCTTCCGGCAGCTATTTCTACTTTGTGCACTCTTACGCGCTGGAAGTCACCGAGGCCACGCTGGCGCGCTGTGATTATGGTTCACCGTTCAGTGCGGTTGTGGGTAAAGATAACTTTTTCGGTGCGCAATTCCACCCGGAACGCTCAGGCAAACTGGGTGCGCAACTGATCCGTAATTTCCTGGAGATGTAATGATTATTCCGGCTATTGATTTAATCGACGGTAAAGTAGTTCGCCTCTATCAGGGAGACTACGGTCAGAAAACTGAATATTCCGCTGATCCACAAGGGCGTTTTGATGACTACGTGGCACAGGGTGCAACACAACTGCACTTAGTTGATCTCGATGGTGCTAAAGACAGCACCAAACGCCAGCTAACGGTGATCCGTAAACTGCTGGCAAACACCAAAGCACCGGTGCAAATCGGTGGTGGCGTGCGCAGTGAGCAAGACGTGATCGACCTGTTAGATGCTGGCGCAAACCGCGTGGTGATTGGTTCTACCGCCGTGAAAGATCCGGCGACAGTGGCTGGTTGGGTAGAAAAATACGGTGCTGATAAAATCGTACTGGCACTGGATGTGAACATCGACGCACAAGGTCAACGCAAAATTGCGGTTGCTGGCTGGCAGGAAGACAGTGGCGTGACCATCGAAGCATTGCTGGCGCATTATCTGCCGGTTGGGTTGAAGCATGTGCTGTGCACCGATATCTCCCGCGACGGTACGCTGCAAGGCAGTAACGTTGCACTGTATCGTGATTTGGCTGCGCAATTCCCGCAGATCGAATGGCAGGCTTCCGGTGGTATCGGTGGTATTGCCGATATCGAAGCGTTGAATGGTTCTGGTGTTTCCGGTGTGATTCTGGGCCGTTCACTGCTGGAAGGCAAATTCACCGTGAAGGAGGCTATCGCATGCTGGCAAGACGCATAATTCCCTGCCTTGACGTTAAAGACGGTGTGGTCGTTAAAGGTATTCAGTTCCGTAACCACGAAGTCATGGGCGATATCGTGCCACTGGCAAAACGTTATGCCGATGAAGGTGCCGATGAGCTGGTGTTTTATGATATCACTGCTTCTTCTGACGCCCGGGTGGTGGATAAAAGCTGGGTGAGCCGTGTTGCCGAAGTGATTGATATTCCCTTTTGTGTCGCTGGCGGCATTAAATCGGTAGAAGACGCAAAACGTATTTTGGAATTTGGCGCGGACAAAGTTTCCATTAATTCCCCTGCTTTGGCTAACCCTGAGCTGATCACCGAACTGGCCGATCGTTTTGGTGTGCAATGTATTGTGGTTGGTATCGACTCCTATTTTGATGCTGCCACTGGTCAATATCAGGTGAAACAATACACCGGCGATGAAACTCGTACCCGCGTAACAAACTGGACAACGCCAGATTGGGTTGTGGAAGTGCAAAAACGCGGTGCCGGTGAGATCGTGCTGAATATGATGAACCAGGACGGCGTGCGTCAAGGTTACGATTTAACGCAGCTGAAACTGATCCGTGATCTTTGCAAAGTGCCGTTGATCGCCTCAGGTGGTGCCGGAGAAATGGTACACTTCCGTGATGCTTTCCAGATCGCTGATGTTGATGGTGCACTGGCTGCTTCCGTATTTCATAAGGGAATTATTCCGATCCCTGAATTAAAAGCTTATCTGCGTAACGAAGGAGTGCAGATCCGTGACTGATTTAATTACTGTTGACCCAACTCGTCTGGATTGGGAAAAAACTGGCGGTATGATCCCAGCGATTGTGCAGCATGTGCATACCGGTCAGGTATTGATGCAGGGTTATATGACCCGCGAAGCACTGGATAAAACGCTGGAAACAGGACATGTGACCTTCTTTAGTCGCAGCAAAAACCGTCTATGGACTAAAGGTGAAACCTCTGGCCACGTGCTGCAACTGCGTGCAATTACCACAGATTGTGACAATGACAGTCTGCTGGTTGCGGCTGACCCGATTGGCCCGACTTGTCACCGTGGTTGCCCATCCTGTTTTGATGAGCACCCAGCGCTGCCACTGGGCTTTTTAGCTGAGTTGGAGCAGATACTGGCAGGTCGTAAGGATGCCGATCCTTCATCCAGTTATACTGCAAGTTTGTATGCCAAAGGCACCAAACGTATTGCGCAAAAAGTAGGCGAAGAAGGTGTTGAAGTTGCACTGGCGGCAATGGCAAAAGATCGCAATGAACTGATCAACGAATCAGCCGATCTGCTGTATCACCTGACTGTCTTGCTGCAAAACGAAGGTCTGAAACTGGCCGATGTGGTTAACTGCCTGAAAGAACGTCATAAATAATGTGACTGCGGAACAGAAATTCTTGTACTTTTCTGTTCCGTAATCTTCGTCCAATATATTTCATTCTTCGTTTTTTCCTTCCTAGAACAGCTAATTACGCCAAACAAATTGGTGTTCGCCACAGAATCAAAATCCCATAGTAAACAGCTGACTCTGTTATGTTTATACTGAAACTTAACGATGTTTCTCTGATGGCTGTACGCACACGCTATGAATAAGATTCTTTTGATTGAAGACAGCATGATGATCTCTCGAGCACTCAGCGCGAATATTCGCAAAGAGTTAAATGTTGAGGTCGATTCAGCTTATACGTTGGCCGATGCTAAAGCGCGGTTGGCATCAAATCATGATTATTTTGCGGCGCTGGTTGATCTGACACTGCCAGATGCCCCTGACGGCGAAGCACTGGATGAAGTGCTGCAATGGCATATTCCCGCCATCGTGATGACCGCCAGTTTCAGTGAAGAAAAACGCGATGAATTACTGGAACGGGGTTTAGTCGATTACATCATCAAAGATTCTAAAACATCGTTTAACTACGTTGTCAGCCTGCTTCGCCGTCTTTATCTCAATCAATTTATTTCGGTGTTGGTGGTCGAAGATTCCTTTACCGGCATGCAGTTTGTTACCCGACAATTACGTCGTTGGCTGCTGACCGTACATGAAGCTGCTGATGGCGCAGAAGCATTGGTAATTTTGAACA
The DNA here is from genome assembly GCA_028683735.1 of Tolumonas sp. Classification (GTDB taxonomy): domain Bacteria; phylum Pseudomonadota; class Gammaproteobacteria; order Enterobacterales; family Aeromonadaceae; genus Tolumonas. Next base: position 4,589 of record JAQUHG010000223.1, read on the forward strand.
AACATCCTGAAATCAAGATGATCCTCGCGGATTACCATATGCCAGTCATGAATGGCATGGAGCTGGTTAAAGCGCTGCGCGAGAAAAAAGATAAAGAAGAACTGGCCATTATTGGTATTTCCGCCATCAATGAAAAATCACTGTCGGCCCGCTTCATTAAATATGGCGCCAATGACTTTTTGACTAAACCGTTTGCGCCGGAAGAGCTGCAATGCCGAATCAATCATAATCTGGAAACACTGGAGTTATTAGCCAAGCTGCGTGAAACCACATATCGTGATTACCTAACGCAACTGTTTAATCGCCGTTATTTGTTTGAAAAGGCAGAAAAACAATTCCGCACAGCTAAATCGGCCGGTCACCCTATCACTATGAGTGTTATGGATATTGATCATTTTAAACGGATCAACGACGCGCATGGCCATCATGCCGGTGACACCGTTTTGCGTACTATTTCTGCGTTGTTTAGCGAGCATTTCCCCGATTGCATTACGTTCCGTTTAGGCGGTGAAGAGTTCGGGTTGATTATGCTGAATATTCCCTTTGAAGTAGCACTGACACGTATTGAGCAATTCCAGCAGGATTTAAAAGATACACCGATGGATCTTGGGCACCCAGTCTATGTTACTGCCAGTTTCGGGGTTACTGATGAATTGGCTGATCAGCTGGATGAAATGCTTCAGGCAGCTGATCGACTGCTGTATCAGGCGAAGCAGCAAGGACGAGACCGGATTTGCACAAACAATTAACGGTCTATGCCGACTACTTAGCTTTCCCCTGATTAGCAACCGCGTGTGCTTT
>JAQUHG010000018.1 GCA_028683735.1 Tolumonas sp.
GGCAGGCGATGAGTTTCTAATAAGCTAACCAACGAACCCTGCGCCAGTGCGGTTTGTACGTAATAATCCGGTAGTTGCACGATGCCGAGACCTTTTAACGCCGCATCTTTTAATGCCAGCCCGGAATTACAACTCCACGCCGAACCCACCCGCCAGTTGCGTAATTTGCCGTTTTCCAGAAGACGCCAGTGATCGAGGCTGCCACCCAGACAACGGTGGTTGACTAAATCAGCGAGAGTTTGCGGTGTGCCGTGTGCGGCCAGATAGGCCGGCGATGCGCATAAATATTGTGTGCGGCGCGCCAGTTTCCGACACATCAGACTTGATGAATCGAGCGTGCCAAGCCGGATCGCCAAATCATAACCTTCCTTTACCAGATCCACCGTTTCATTGGTGAGTTTCAATTCCAGATCGAGTTGCGGATATTGCAGCAGGAAATCATTTACCAAGGGGGCGAGGAAATATTCGCCATAATAAACCGGCGCCGTAATGCGCAGTTTGCCGGTGGGTTTGCCTTCCATCTCCATCACCGCGCGTTCGGCTGCTTGCATATCGTCGAGTATTTTACGCGCATGCTGGTAATAGACTTCACCGACTTCGGTCAGGCGTAGTTTGCGGGTCGTGCGATAGAGTAATTTTGCGCCGAGACGATCTTCCAGCTGATTTACCTGACGGCTGATATGCGCCACCGAGACTTCCAGTCGTTTCGCTGCTGCCGTGAAACTTTCTGTTTCGACGACGCACACAAACTCATTTATGCCATCCCAGATTGTCATTATTACTCTATGGTAAAAATTATTTGCCGTATGCGCTAATTATCAACTGAATTGAGGTGAATACAATGAGCTATCACTGATTTTCAGCGAGACGGGGATGAAGAAATGCTTACAGCACAACGACCCGCTGTAAATACTTCCCTGTACGCTCGAACGCGGCCTCCATGCCGCGTACGGTCGTCTAAGCTGTAAGCATCCCTTCGTTCTCTACTGTATTCATCTTAATAGAGCAATAAAAAGGACATACCATGAATATGATCAAAACCCGCGCGGCAGTTGCCTGGGAAGCCGGTAAACCGCTATCGATTGAAGAAGTGGATCTGATGCCGCCACAAAAAGGCGAAGTGTTGGTACGGATTGTGGCCACCGGAGTTTGTCATACCGATGCTTACACGCTGTCAGGTGCTGATCTAGAAGGCGTGTTCCCGGCAATCTTGGGTCATGAAGGCGCGGGTATTGTCGAAGCGATTGGTGAGGGGGTGACCAGTGTTGCGGTGGGTGATCACGTGATCCCGCTGTATACGCCGGAATGCGGTCAGTGCAAATTCTGTAAATCAGGCAAAACCAACCTGTGTCAGGCTATCCGTGCCACACAGGGTAAGGGCTTAATGCCAGATGGCACGACGCGATTTTTCAAAGATGGCAAGCCGATCTTCCATTACATGGGCACTTCTACATTTGCCGAACACACGGTAGTCCCGGAAATCTCCTTAGCGAAAATAAGTAAAGCGGCGCCGTTGGAAAAAGTCTGCCTGTTAGGTTGTGGTGTTACCACCGGCATGGGCGCGGTGAAAAACACCGCTAAAGTACAACCGGGCGATACGGTAGCAGTGTTTGGTTTAGGCGGCATTGGTCTGTCGGTGATCATTGGTGCCGTCATGGCCAAAGCCGGCCGTATCATTGCGATTGATATCAATGAAGACAAATTTGAAATTGCGAAAAAACTCGGTGCCACTGATGTAGTGAACCCGAAAAACTTCGATAAGCCGATTCAGGATGTGATCGTCGAGATGACCGATGGCGGCGTTGATTTCTCATTTGAATGTATCGGTAATGTCAAAGTGATGCGTTCGGCGCTGGAATGCTGCCATAAGGGGTGGGGCGAATCAGTGATCATCGGCGTCGCAGCAGCCGGTCAGGAGATCTCCACCCGTCCGTTCCAGCTGGTCACTGGCCGGATCTGGAAAGGCAGTGCTTTCGGTGGCGTTAAAGGTCGCTCACAATTACCGGGCATTGTGGAGCAATATATGAATGGTGAGTTTGAGTTGGATACCTTCATTACCCACACCATGGGGCTGGACGACATCAACCATGCCTTTGATTTGATGCATGAAGGTAAATCGATCCGCTCTGTGATCCTGTTTGATAAATAAGGTGTTGCCATGAGTACGCTAACCGTCGTACAGGAACAAAAATGTTTTGGTGGACGACAAGTCCGCTATCAACACACCTCTGCGGTGCTGAATTGTGAGATGCGGTTTTCGGTGTTTTTGCCGCCGCAATCGGCAACCCAAAACGTGCCAGTGTTGTATTGGCTATCGGGTCTAACCTGCAGTGATGATAACTTTTCTACCAAAGCGGGTGCGCAGCGTGTTGCCGCCGAGTTAGGGATAGCGCTGATCATTCCCGACACCAGCCCACGCGGGGAAGCTGTGCCGGATGATGCGGCTTATGATCTCGGCCTTGGCGCAGGGTTTTATGTGAATGCCACGCAAGCGCCGTGGGCCGCGCATTATCAGATGTATGACTATGTGCTGCATGAGTTGCCTGCGCTGGTGGAGGCGGAATTGCCATTATCGGATCAACGTGCGATTAGCGGGCATTCGATGGGCGGGCATGGTGCGCTGGTGCTGGCGTTGCGAAATCCTGAGCACTTTGTTTCGGTATCCGCCTTTGCGCCGATTGCGAACCCGATCAACTGCCCGTGGGGGCAAAAAGCTTTTACGGCTTATCTGGGGGAAGAGCAAACTGCTTGGGCCGACTACGATGCCAGCCTGTTACTGGCGCAATATCGCGGTGATTTACCTTTGCTGGTCGATCAGGGCGATGCAGATAACTTCCTAACCGAACAGTTAAAACCACAAGCACTTTACATTGCCGGTATGCAGGCGAAGGCCAATTTGATGCTACGCATGCAACCGGGTTATGACCATAGCTACTATTTCATCGCCAGTTTTATCGAAGAACATCTGCGTTTCCATGCACAATATTTACTGGAATAACGGTATAAAAAGACGGCGGGTGAGTCGCCCGCCGTGTTGCTGTTTCACTTTGTTGATTCATGGCGTGTTATTGCACATCCAGATTGCCGCTTTCGGCTAACAGCCGGATCCGCATGATTAAGTCATCATCACTGAACCGATACGCTTCTTTAATGGCGTAACCCAGTGGGCTGTCCGCATGATGATCGACCGAGTGTGCGTGATAGATAAAACGCACAAATAAGGCATCCGGGTTTGGTTCTTCGATTTTCATCCGCAAGATAAACTCGGCGCCCGTCGTGGCATCGTAGCTTTGGTACTCCACCTGTTCGTTGGCAGTAAAATGCACTTCATCACGGATCTGGTAACTACCGTAATTCAGGCAACGCTGCATGCCTTGCTCGACATCGCCTTGAATTTCACTGGTATCTAACCAGGGAATAAATCCTTCCGGCTCGGTGGCGCGCAAGATCAGCCCTTGCCAAAGCTGGCTGCGGGTCAATGATGTCACGCGGGTGTCGGTGGCATCGTTGATCTGCACCAGATGTTCAAACGTGAGCGGGTTACCCAGCGGACGTTGTGTTGTCATAGTGGTCATACGATCTCCTTGGCCGGGTTGTCCGGCACAGCGTTTTTGCCTGTTCGTTATTCTTTTCTACGCGAGTAACTGAGTTCCAGATCCAAAAGCGAATAGATCCATGGCCAGCGTACCCAGCGCGACATCTTTATGCAGCCGCAACACCGCTTTGTTATCCGCGGCGCCTAACGCCACGAACAACGGTAACAAATGCTCGTCAGTCGGATGTGCGCGACGGGCATGCGGTGCCAACTTACGATAATCATTGATGGCTTCCACATCATGTTGTTCAATCTTATCGATCATCCAGTCACGGAACTGATCCACATACGGATCGCCGGCTTCCGGTGATTCCTCCGGCTGATCCCAATACAGTTCACCCAGATTATGTGTGAAGCTACCGGATGCCAAAATCAGCACACCTTCCGCACTCAGACTTTGTAAAAACTGCCCCAGTGCAAATTGTAATTTCGGTGGCACCGACGGGTTTAACGACAACTGCACCACCGGAATATCTGCCTGCGGATAGAGGTAACGCAGTGGCACCCATGCACCATGATCCAGCCCGCGTTGCTCGTCCAGCTTGGCGTCCAAACCGATATTTTTCAGCATGCTCTGCACTTGTGCCGCCAACTCGGGTGAGCCGGGAGCCGGATATTGCAGGCTATACAGGGCGCGCGGGAAACCACCAAAATCATGGATCGTTTCTGGCGCTTTGCTGCTAGTCAGTGTGGGCTGATGTGTCAGCCAGTGTGCTGAAATTACTAAGATAGCGTTGGGTCTCGGCAACCGTTCACCAACTTTCGTCAGAACCGGGCCGGTGGTGCCGGGTTCCAGCGCCAGCATCGGGGAACCGTGCGAAACAAAGAGTGTCGGTAAGCGAGTCATAAGTTGCTCCTCAAAGAATATTAAATTGTTTGAATCATTCTCAAACGATGGTATTAGCATATTGCTTTCATAATCTGTAAAGAAGATGCTATTCATCAAACTATCTTTGCAGGAATTGCAAACATGGATCGTCTGAAAGCGATTGAGTGTCTGGTCAGTGCCGTTGAGAGCGGCACCTTGTCGAAAGCGGCGGAAAAACTGCAAATATCGGTGGCTGCGGTTTCCCGTGGCGTGTCGGAATTGGAAAGTCATCTTGGTATCCGGCTGTTGCAGCGCACTTCGCGCCGTTTAGTGCTGACGGAAGGGGGCAACCATTTTTATCAGCGCGGTAAACAGCTGTTGCTCGATCTGGAAGAAGCGGAAGCGGAAGCGAGCCAAACCATCGCACAACCCACGGGCACATTGAAAGTGAATGTGCCGGTGACGTTTGGCATTCAGCATCTGGCCCCGCTGTGGCCGGATTTTTTGCAGCGTTATCCGGAACTCCGGCTTGAGCTTTCACTTTCCGACCAAAAAGTGGATGTATTGGAAGCTGGTTATGATCTGGTGGTGCGCATTGCCGCGTTGCCCGATTCCTCGCTCATTGCCAGGCGCATTGCCACCACGCATTCGTTGTTGTGCGCGGCACCTTCTTATCTCGCGCGGGTTGGTTTACCCAATCATCCCGACGAGCTCAGTCAGATGCAGGCGATTGGTTACAGTTATGCCCGCCAGCGTGATGAGTGGAATTTTCAACATATTCATAGTGGTCAAACGGCTCGTGTCACGGTTCCTACACACATGCAGGTTAATAATGGCGACACCATTCGTCTGGCGGCATTAAGCGGCATGGGAGTGATTTTGCAACCCAGTTTTCTGGTCGGCGATGATTTAAAAGCCGGCCAGCTGGTGCAGTTGTTACCCGAGTGGCAAGGGCCCACTTATGGCGTCTATGCTTTATATCCGAGCCGGAAACATCTTTCCGCGAAAGTAAGAGTGCTGGTCGATTACCTGCAACACGCATTTGGTGCTGCGGCGGAACAAGACCCCTGGTGCTCACTTGCATAATGGAAGTGATAACGATACAGTAACTTTCATTATGCAAGTTACTCTGTGGATCAGGGCAAGGAGAATATGCAGCACAAGAATATTGGTAGTGCCCAATGCCCGATTGCGCGTAGTCTGGCACTAGTGGGTGAGTGGTGGAGTCTGTTGATTATCCGCGATGCGATGCACGGGCTTTGCCGGTTTGATGAATTTCAGAAAAGTCTGGATATCGCGCCGAACATGTTATCCCGGCGTTTAAATGCCTTGGTGGAAGCAGAGCTGCTGGATAAACAACCCTATTCTACCCGACCGTTACGTTATGAATATAAACTCACCGCTAAAGGGCGGGAGTTACGCCCAGTGCTATTAACATTACTGACCTGGGGTAATAAATATGCTGCGCCGGAAGGGGAATGTATTCAATTAGCCGATACCCGTACGGGCGTTATTGCCCAACCGGTGCTGGTGGATAAAGTCAGTGGTCGCGAGATCACCGAGCAAGATTTCATGTTGATAGCGGGGCCGGCGGCTCCTGACACAATGCAGCAGCGTTTGCAGCATTATCTACATCACAAAATTACACATGCGCTGTTCGCAGCGAATACCGCGATAGCGGAGGAGAATCAAAAATGAGTATACGTCGGATTGTTGTGACCGGAATGGGCGCGGTAACGCCTCTGGGTTGTGGTGTTGAAACCGTATGGCAGCGTTTATTGGCTGGTCGTTCTGGCTTGCGCCGTTTAGCCGACGACGTCGTGGCTGATCTGCAGGCAAAGGTTGGCGGTGTCGTGCCTTCCTATCTGGAAGATGCAGACGGTGGATTTAACCCCGATCTGACGGTGCCGGTGAAAGAGCAGAAAAAAATGGATCGGTTTATTCTGTTTGCACTGGCTGCTGCCAAAGAAGCACTGGCGCAGGCCGGTTGGGTGGCTGAGACACCAGAAGCCCAAGAACGTACTGCCACGATTATTGCCTCCGGTATTGGCGGTTTTCCGGCCATCGCCGAAGCGGTGCGGATCACCGATACCAAAGGGCCACGCCGTCTGTCACCCTTCACCATTCCTTCTTTTCTGGTCAACATGGCGGCTGGACATGTGTCGATCAATCATGGTTTTAAAGGCCCGCTGGGTGCGCCCGTCACCGCATGTGCGGCTGGCGTACAGGCGATTGGTGATGCGGCACGCATGATCCGCGCCGGTGAAGCCGATATCGCTGTGTGTGGTGGTGCAGAAGCCTGTATCGATCGCGTCAGTTTGGGCGGTTTTGCTGCAGCTCGCGCGCTGTCGTCGGCGTATACCGACAATCCAGAGCAGGCGTCCCGCCCATTTGATAGTGGTCGTGATGGTTTTGTGATGGGTGAAGGTGCCGGGATTCTGGTCATTGAAGAGCTGGAACATGCACTGGCTCGTGGCGCGACACCGATTGTGGAACTGGTTGGTTACGGCACCACTGCGGATGCCTATCACATGACCGCAGGCCCGGAAGATGGTGACGGTGCAAAACGCGCGATGCAGGCTGCTATTCGTCAGGCGGGTATCCATGCCAGTGAGATCCAACATCTGAATGCCCATGCCACCTCAACGCCAGTGGGCGATAAAGGTGAACTGGCGGCAATTAAAGCGGTATTTGGCACGGAAAACCACATTGCCGTGACTTCAACCAAATCGGCAACCGGTCATCTGTTGGGGGCCGCTGGTGGTATCGAAGCTATCTTTACTGCCTTGGCTCTTCGTGACCAAATCGCCCCCGCAACCCGCAATTTCGAACAACCCGATCCATTTGCCGAGGGGGTTGATGTCGTGCATGGTGCTGCGCGTAAAATGCCAATTGAATACGCTATTTCCAACGGCTTTGGTTTTGGTGGCGTGAATGCCAGCGTTTTGTTTAAGCGTTGGTTAAGAAATTGATATTATTATAGCAAATCACTGTCAGAAATCGTGGGTCATGCCAATTGACCCACACAAGGACAAAAAATGAAGATTGCGGTTGCCGGGACCGGTTATGTCGGTTTATCCAATGCCATTTTGATGGCGCAACACCACGAAGTCGTGGCGTTGGATGTAGTAGCGGAAAAGGTTCGACAATTAAATGATCGTGTTTCGCCAATCGCCGATCATGAAATTGAAGATTATCTGAAAAATAAGAAACTGAATTTACGTGCTACGCTGGATAAGCACGATGCTTATCAAGGTGCACAATTCGTTATTATTGCCACACCGACGGACTATGATCCGGAAACCAACTATTTTAATACTGCCTCTGTTGAGGCTGTGATCGCTGATGTGTTGGCGATTAATCCGCAGGCAGTGATGGTCATTAAATCGACGGTGCCGGTTGGCTTTACCCAGCGTGTCAGAGCAAAATTCGGTTGTGACAATATTCTGTTTTCACCTGAATTTTTGCGTGAAGGCCGTGCACTTTACGATAACCTTCATCCTTCCCGAATTGTGGTCGGTGAGCGATCTGAACGTGCCGAGCAGTTTGCCAAATTGCTGCTGGAAGGGGCAATTAAGCAGGATATTCCGGTTCTATTTACCGATGCTACCGAAGCAGAAGCAATCAAACTTTTTGCTAATACTTATCTTGCGATGCGTGTGGCGTATTTTAATGAGCTGGATACATATGCGCAGAGTTTAGGTTTGGATAGCAAACAAATCATCGAAGGGGTTGGTTTAGATCCACGTATCGGTTCACATTACAACAACCCCTCTTTTGGTTATGGCGGCTACTGTTTACCGAAAGATACCAAACAATTACTGGCTAACTATAATCAGGTTCCCAACACGCTGATCCGTGCCATTGTTGATTCCAATACCACGCGGAAAGATTTTATTGCTGATTCCATCATCAAACGCAAACCCAAGGTGGTTGGTGTTTACCGTCTGATTATGAAAGCGGGTTCGGATAATTTCCGTGCCTCGGCGATCCAAGGAGTGATGAAACGCATCAAAGCGAAAGGGATTGAAGTGGTGGTGTTTGAACCGGTGTTGAAAGACAGTGAGTTCTTTAAGTCGCGTGTTATTCGTGATTTGAATGAATTTAAGCGTATTTCTGATGTCATCATTTCAAATCGGATGTTGCCGGAATTAAGCGATGTCGCTGATAAGGTTTTTACCCGCGATTTATTTGGTAAAGATTAATCCAAATGATTAAACCCTAAAGAGCAGCTTTTTATGCTGCTCTTTTTATGAGTTGAATTTGATAGTGGACAAGATCTGAATAACGGAAATCTAAGAACAAATCTCAATACTCAGTTTCGTATCCGCTAAAGCGAAAATATCTGCCGCTGGCATGGGTCGGTAATAATAAAATCCTTGGATCTCTTCCACACCCAATGCTTTGATTTTCAACATCTGCTCATGCGTTTCCACGCCTTCCGCGACCATAGCCAGTTTCAAATCTCTGGCCATATTTACAATGGCGCGCACCAGCACTTCGCCTTGCTGACCATCCATCAGCCGCAACACAAAACTGCGATCCAGTTTCACGATATCTAACGGATATTGGCAAAGCGTATTCAACGCCGAATAACCGGTACCAAAATCATCCAGAGCCAAACCCACGCCCAGTTGCTTGATCTGCTCCATTTGTTTAACTGATTCGTTCGGACGTTCAATCAGCATGCTTTCGGTGATTTCAATGACCAGATGTTGGGGTGCCAACCTGCTTTCTTGCAATGTAGTGCGTAGATTTTCCAATAACGTCGAGCTGGAGAAGTGATGTGCAGAAAAGTTCACATGAACTGATAATTGCGGTTGTTGTTGCTCTGCTCGCATCTCATTAAAGCGTTGAATAAACTGACAGGATTGTGTCAATACTTGCTCGCCGAGTTCGACAATCAGGTTGCTTTCTTCCGCCATCGGGATAAAACGGGCTGGAGAAATAGCACCTAACTCGGCATGTTGCCAACGCGCCAAGGCTTCAAAACCCACTATTTCCCCAGTAATGCACGAGACAATAGGCTGGAATACCGGTTTGATTTGCCGATTCCGGATCGCGGAGGGCAGGTCACGCTGAATCGCGAGTGTTTCAATGGCTTCCATGTACATGCGATGGCTGAAAACCTGAATGCGCTTATTCTGTTTTTTAGCCCGGCCCATGGCGAAATCGGCACAACGCAGTACATCCTCAACAGAGGCATATTCTTTACCGCCAATGATCACGCTGATGGTGGTGGAGACTTCCAGCGATACGCCATCGATGATCAGCGGTTGCAGCAATAAGCGTTGGATCTCATGGCTTAAGCGTACAGGCTGATAGCTATTAGAAATCTCGGGAATAAAGATGATGAATTCATCACCAGCAATACGTGCCAAAGTCAGTGTTTCACACTGCATACTGAGACGTAAGGCGACGGTTCTGATCACGCCGTCACCCACATCATGGCCGAAGGTGTCGTTGATCGCGCGGAAACGATCCAGATTGATATACAGTAACGCAAACCGTCCACCTTCCGGCAACTGCTCCAGTACGGGTTGCATACGTTGCAGTAGTGCGTAGCGGTTAAAGAGACCGGTCAGGGAATCATTAAACACCAAACGTCGGATCTTATTTTCGTGCACACGACGTTCAGAAATATCGTTCATACACACCAGCAGGGCTTGTTGACCATGATGATCGATCGGGGTGATATCCAATTCACAAGGTACCAACCAGCCCAGATGACCGACGATATCCCATTCGAAACTATATTCACCTTCGTTAACTTGCTGATAGAACAGATCACTACCAGAAGTATGTTTGCCGGAAACATGCAGCAGATTATCCATATGCCGGCCGATCAAATCGCCCACGCTGTCATATCCCAGCATGCTGGCCGCAGCCTGATTAGTGCTTAATACGCGTTTGTCGTAGGCAATCAGCATGGGTTGATTGGCATTTTCATAAATGACGGAGAATTTATTTTCTATCTCTTCGAGCGCATCGTTGGTCGCCATTTTGGTAGTCAGTAACTTGTTAACAACCTGGCTGACCATTGAGATCTCATCTTTGCCATCATCGGTATGCAATAGTTCGGTGAAATCGTCTTGTGCCAAACGTTTCAAGCCATCTTCCAGCATATGTAGTCGTTCACCCAGACTGCGCCGCAGTTCACGGAAGAAAAGCAAACTAATTACAATGCCGCATAACAGACAGGAAAAGGCCAACAGATACAACGCACTTTTCCCACTTTGATAATATTCTCTGGGGGCGGTGATTTTTATGATCGCGGCAGGTTGCTGATTGATGTCTTGTAGAACACTGAATACAGAAATCTGTTCATCAGAAAGCTGATCGGCATAACTGATATTTTGTTGGAACAACGCCGCGTGGATTTTCTGCGGTAAGCTCATCGGCTCAAGATTAATCAGTTGTGTGTCATTAACTAAAACACGCTTATAGCGTTCCGGGAAAAACAGATGAATGCGTTTGCCCCAGATCATCCAACCACCCACGTCATTACTCATATTACTGGGTGTGACAGGCGTTAATGTGATCAGCATTGGATCGCCCCATAACGAGATAACGCCCGAAACGGGTTTTAGCTCTGGATGGGCAGAATGCAGTAACAGATTAAATTGCCGCCCGATCCCATGAGCAGATAACAACTCCTGTAATAACAGCGGATTTACTGGATCGGAACGATCTTGTGCGGCATTGAGATGTGCGCCATCAACATAATCGCCGGCACGAGATAAAAATACCATGAGATCAACATCATTGATTTTTAATGAATCGGCGTTCAAATTCCGTTCGTGATAACCCGCATCACCTTGTGTGGTTAGTTTGTAAGTTTCATCCCAGAATGCCCAATCTCCGGTGCGTTGCGCCATATCATTGAGTTTGATCTGAATGGTTTGTTGTGCCTGTTGATTAGTTTCAATGGTGGCACGCAGTTCCAGCGTATTGATTTCGCGTAAGAAAAAAAACCAGGTCAGCGATATGCTCAGACTGATAATGAGTAAGAGACCACACCCAAATAATAATGCCGTTCGTGTGGACAGCTTGATATTTTTTATCGAGAGCAACCTGAGAGACTCCATTCAGATGATTAACATACCGCTGGACAGCCACACAAAATATTGCCATTTGGCTCTTCTGACGAATGCGAGAGCCGGAATATATACAAACTAAGGGTATATATAAGAATAGATGGCAACTCCGCTATCGTGATCAATCTTATGCATTGATGTTAGACCGGAAGCTTTGCGTCCTGACCTTTCGGTGCAGTTTGCCTTTTACATTTATTTAATCTGAATTAAGTGTAACAGCCCTAACGTCATTCGCCAATCATATGGTCGGAGCAAAATGAAGCTGGCCTGTCTTAAGATTCATTTTCATGAATAAGATCAGATTTTTATACCTAAGCGTTGTGCTAATCGGTTGAGGTTGGCCCGATCCACTTTGAGCTGGCGTGCGGTAGCCGACCAATTACCTTGATGCGAATTCAGCACTTGTTGGATCAACTGCTGCTGATAATTATCGACCGCATCCCGCAAACCCAGCTGAGCATCAATGGGGGACGTTTGTTCATTTTGCTGCTGAGAGATAGTTTCGGCCTCGGACGCTATCGGGATCGGCAGATCCAGATGTTCGGCCAGAATAAGTGGCCGGCCTTCTTTATGTCGAGTGGCTTTCAGGCTGGCGCGCATTAATAGATGCTCCATTTCTCGCACGTTACCGGGCCAGTCATAGGCATGCATCGCTTGTAATGCCTGCGGGTGCAAACCAATCTGCCGTAAACCAAGACGACTTCTGGCCTGATCGAGAAAATAACTGCTTAAGGTGTCCAGATCCGCGCGGTGTGCTCGCAGTGGTGGTACGGCAATTGGATAGACTTTGAGGCGGTGGTAGAGGTCACTACGGAAACGGCCTTCAGCCACTTCTTGTTCCAGATCGCGGTTGGTAGCCGCAATGAGGCGCACATTGACGCGTAATAACTTATCCGCCCCAACTCGTTGGATCTCACCTTGCTGTAAGGCGCGTAATAACTTGGCTTGTAAACTCAGCGGTAACTCACCAATTTCGTCCAGAAACAGGGTACCGCCATCCGCGAGTTCAAATTTTCCTGCCCGATGACTGACGGCACCGGTAAAGGCACCTTTGACATGGCCAAATAATTCACTTTCGGCGATCTGCTCTGGCAGCGCGGCACAGTTTACATGCACTAATGCTTGTTCGCTGCGGCGGGAGTGGGCATGTAGTGTGCGGGCAACCAACTCTTTGCCAGTGCCGGTTTCGCCAGTGATCAAGACCGCCAGATCAGTGTTGGCGACGATATCAATCTCTTCGCGTAATTTGCGCATTTGGGCACTGTTACCGATCAGTTCCCCTTCGCGACGACGGGCATCGCGGACTAACTCTTGCGCCAGCTCTTGCTGTTGTGCCCGGCTGTGTTCCAGTGCGCGGATCAGGGCAACGTTACGTAAAGTGGCAGCGGCCAGTGCGGCAAATGCCGCTACTGTCATATCATCCACATCATCAAAGCGTCCGGGTGCCAACGCATCCAGCGTTAAAACGCCGACCAGTTGGCGATCGACATACAAACTACAGCCCATGCAGGAATGTACGTCGGCTGTCCGTTCGCGATCGATGGCTAACCAGCCATCAAACGGATCAGGTAATTCAGCATCTGCTGGAAAGCGCACTGGATCTCGTTCCTGCAGGATGGCTTGTAAACGGGGATGTTCAGCGGGTAAAAAACGTTGGCCAATCAGCTCTGGTGCTAAGCCCATTGCTGCGACAGGGACCAGTTCCCCTTCGTTTAATTGCATCAGGGACACAGCATCACAAGGTAATACGTCGCAAATAGCCTGTACCAGACGTTGAAATTGCAGTTCCCCCGGCATGGAGGTCGAAAGGCCTACTGCAATTTGTAACCAGGCGTGATCAAGAGTTGGTAGTGGCATTTGTTGTGCTCAAAATACATCATTGTGGCGGCGAGTATGAATACCCTGTTTTTACGATTTATTCCACCGCAATTTGTTCGCCCATGAAGCGAGGCTGACGCTCCCAGATATAGATATCCACCAAACACCAGAGGCGGGCAAATATTTCGCGAATTCGGGTTTTAAACCCGGTGTAAGCATCCACATCTTTCGCGTTAAAACCAATTACATCCAAGTCGTGATGACGAGCGAGAAAAATCGCGCGTTCATTTTGAAAGCGTTGAGATACCACAGTAAATCGTGCCTGACCAAACACGCCATGCGCGCGTAGAATAGAATCGAGAGTGCGAAAACCGGCGTAATCACTATAAATAGCGCGAGCCGGTATACCACGTTTTAGTAGCTCGCGGCGCATTTCCCGCGGTTCGTTATAACTCATCGTGGCATTATCACCAGACACAATGACCTGAGTAATTTTACCACTGAAATAGAGCGCGACAGTCGCGTCGATCCGGTTTTGAAAATATTGGTTCAGGCCACCGCTGGCTAAATATTTTGAGGTACCTAAAACCACGGCGACACGATTATAGGGAACTTGTTCTATGTCATCGTAGGTATAAGGACGTTGTTGGCTAATGACCTGATTGGCCAGCCATAACAACAAAAACAATATCACCGCCAACGTGACCACGCCCCGTCGCAAAAATTGACGGACTCGCGGGGTAAAAATAGTCGTGACAGCGTGAAAAAAACGGGTCAACAAAACAATGACATTCCTGCAAGTTGAAGAGTGAAACGTCATCATAATACTGGATCAAGCAAGGAAATACACGAGAAGGGCGTGCAGTCAGTGTTCGTTTGGCAACACTGACTGCAGTCGACTATTTGACTTCTTTGCCTTGTGCCTGCAGGTCTGCGTGGTAAGACGAGCGCACAAACGGACCACACGCGGCATGCGTGAAGCCCAGATCGAGAGCAATCTCTTTCAGTTCATCAAATTCATGTGGCGGTACATAACGTTTCACCGGCAGGTGATGGCGGCTCGGTTGCAAATATTGACCCAACGTCAGCATGGTGACACCGTGTGCCCGCAGATCTTTTAATACCTGCACGATCTCTTCGTTGGTTTCACCCAAGCCCATCATTAAACCAGATTTGGTTGGCAGATCGGGGTGCAGCTCTTTCATTTTCTGCAGCAGTTTTAGTGACCAGGCATAGTCGGCACCCGGACGTGCCATGCTGTACAGACGTGGCGCCGTTTCCAGATTGTGGTTAAAGACATCCGGTGGTGTTTCACGGAACACATCCAGTGCTTTATCCATACGACCACGAAAATCAGGCGTCAGCGTTTCAATGCGGGTATTCGGTGAGGCGTTGCGGATCTCCCGAATACAATCTGCGAAATGTTGTGCACCACCATCACGCAGATCGTCACGATCCACCGATGTGATCACCACATATTTCAGTGCCATTTCGCGAATGGTATTCGCCAATTTAGCCGGTTCATCAACGTCAGGTGCCAGCGGTTTACCATGGGCCACATCGCAGAACGGGCAACGACGGGTACAGATCGCACCTAAAATCATGAAGGTCGCGGTGCCGTGATTAAAACATTCTGACAGATTCGGGCAGGAAGCTTCTTCACATACCGAATGCAGATTGTTTTTCCGCATGATGTTTTTGACATGCTGAATTTTTTCATCCGTTTTTGGTAAGCGGATGCGCATCCAGTCTGGTTTTTTCAGCTGTTCGCCTTCCTGTTCCGGCAAGAATTTTACCGGAATCAATGCCATCTTATCGGCATCGCGCAATTGTACGCCGGGCTGAACAGTTATTGGTTTAGTCATGAGTTTCCTCGCAAGCGGGGGCAGGTACGATCGCGTCGCCATCTTGCCACTGAGTGATCCCTATTTGCCGGGTAAAAATGTGCAGCAAACCCTCTGCTGCCTCGGCCACGCTAGCGGGGCCACCCAGACTACTGCACTGCGTCATTGCCAGACCGGCATAGCCGCACGGGTTAATGTGCTGAAATGGCGTTAAATCCATCGCCACGTTAAGTGCCAGACCGTGAAACGAACGACCGTGGCGAATGCGTAAACCTAAAGAGGCTATCTTGGCATTATCGACATACACACCTGGCGCATCGCTGCGGGCGAGCGCGTTAATACCATAATTAGCTAACAAGCGGATCACGGATTGTTCGAGTGCCGTCACCAATTCACGCACACCCAGGCCAAGACGGCGCACATCCAGCAGCGGGTAAAATACCAATTGACCGGGGCCGTGATAGGTGACTTGGCCACCACGATCACTTTGCACAATAGGTATGGATGTAGCGTGCAGCAGGTGTTCGGGTTTACCTGCCTGACCCTGGGTATAGACTGGTGGATGTTCAACCAGCCAGATCTCATCAGCGGTTTCGGGCGTCCGTTGATTGGTGAAGGTCTGCATGGCATGCCAGATTGTTTCGTAGGGCTGAGTGCCTAACCGCCGCACAATCAGAGATGAATGCTGCAAAATTGTTTCCGCGTTGTTGCAATTTTGCTTAATTATAATGAGGTCGCCGGTAAATACCAGCGACTTATGTACGGCTTATAAAGCGAAGGTTACAGAACGACGCGAACCAGTTCGATCTGCCCTAAAGCGGAGTACATGGTTTCCAGGTGTTCTTTGTTTTGTGCCGTGACGGTGACGGTGACAGAAAGGTAGTTACCTTTGCTGCTGGGTTTGGTAGTGGGGGTGTAATCACCCGGTGCATGTTGTTGCAATACCGCGACTACTTGTTCGACCAGCGCATCATCTGCCACACCCAGGACTTTAAATGGGAACGGGCAGGGGAAGTCCAGCAGTTCATCAAATTTTGTATTCAGGCCCATATTCCTATACCTCAAGCTTATGAGTTAAAACGAGGAAGGCCCGGTAAACGGGCCTTCAGGGATAATGTTGTATCTACCTATCAGCCAAATAATTGCTGGAACAGCAGTACCAGATAATCCCACAGGCGACTGAAAATACCGCCTTCATCCACGGTATCCAGTGCTACTAACGGATACTGTGCCACATCTTTACCGTCAATGCGCAGGAAAATAGTGCCGACAGTTTCACCTTGTTTAATTGGCGCATGCAGTTCACGATTCAGCTGGAAGTCCGCTTTCAGCTTAGTGGCTGCACCACGCGGGGCTAACAGGTTGATATCACGATCGGTACCCAAACGGATTTCGCTCTTATCACCCATCCAAATACGTTGTTTAGCCAGTTCCGCGCCCTGTTTGTACGGTTGCATGTTCTGATAGAAACGGAAACCGTAGGTCAGCAGCTTTTTGCTCTCTTCTGCACGTTGTTGTTCACTGTTTGCGCCGATAATAACAGAGATCAGACGCATACCTTCCGGGCCAGTGGCAGAAGCAACTAAGTTATAACCTACTTCGCTGACGTGACCGGTTTTGATACCGTCAACCACCAGGGTTTTATCCCACAGCAGACGGTTACGGTTATGCTGGGTGATGCCATTGAAGGTAAAATCTTTTTGTGAGTAAACCGCATATTCGTTCGGCAAATCGCGGATCAACGCCTGACCCAGTCGCGCCATGTCGTGAGCAGTGGAGTAGTGATCCACGTTATACAGACCATGCGCGTTGACGAAATGGGTATCTTTCATATTCAGTTTGGCGGCCCACTGGTTCATCAGGCTGGCAAAAGAATCTTCAGAACCGGCAATGTGTTCTGCCATCGCGATACAAGCATCATTACCCGATTGAATGATGATGCCTTTATTCAGGTTATCGACGCTGACTTGTTTACCCACTTCGATGAACATTTTAGAGGAATCATCGTAGTTTTTGGCCCAAGCGTTTTGGCTGATGGTCACCATGTCGGTTGGTTTGATGCGGCCTGATTTCAGCTCCTGACCGATCACGTATGAGGTCATCATCTTGGTCAGGCTGGCAGGTGGCAGACGTTCTTCGGTATTTTCACCGATCAGGATCTGGCCACTGTTATAGTCCATCAGCAAGTAAGCTTTTGCCGCGATTTGTGGTGGGCTTGGTAAAGCGACTGGCGCCGGAGCTGGCATTGGCTTCGGATCAAGCGTCGGCTTCGGATCAGGCATTGGGGTTGGGGTCGGAGTAGGGGTTGCAGTTTCTGCAAATGTGGCAGCACTGATACTGAATGCGGCTGTCAGCAGAACAATTTTCGCCAGTTTCAACGTCATGATCCTTATCTATCCGGGGGTCGCCTGATCAGCGTGAGCAGGCATGGCCAGTTTTAAATCGGCGCTTACTATACCAAAACCAGACATCAGGAGTAGTCAAAACTGTGGGCTAAATAGCAAAAAGGTGCTTTTTTGCCCGCTGACTTTAGTTTCGCGAAGAAAGAAGCAAGGGAGAGTGCGGATTGATCAGTTCCACTTTTACCCGCACCACGCCATGTTCTACGATCCCTAAACGTGCCGCTGCACCGTAAGAGAGATCTAACATCCGATCATCAATGAATGGTCCGCGATCATTGACGCGTACCACCAGTGTGCGGCCATTTTCCAGATTCGTGACATGAATATAACAAGGCAGAGGTAGACTCTTATGTGCTGCAGATATGGCGTATTGGTCATACACCTCACCATTGGCGGTTAAACGGCCATGAAAACCAGGGCCATACCAGGATGCCAGCCCTTCGGCGGTATATTCCTTAATATCTTTCCAGATCGGATAATATTTGCCGTCGATCTGATAACCATCATTGCCGGTAAAACTAGGTGCTTCGTACACAGGCGATAACAATCCGGCTTTACGCCGTTGGCGCGGCGTCATGCGTGCATATTCATCGTCAGTGACAATGGGGCCAGCATACACTTTGAACTGAAATCCGGAACTATTCGATAAATTTTCCGTGTGGACTGTCGTGGTCGTTGGACGAATGCGGTAACTGACAACTTCCTGTGACGTACAGGCCGAAAAAAGCAGTGTCAGCAACACTACCCGGCTGTAACGAGAAAAAGTTGTTCGCTGAATTAAAACCCGCATGTTCATCCTTGCTTAGTTAGCCATATTCGGTCAGTTGAGAAAGAAGGCGCCGCCGAAACCGGATCCCTTTAACTTAGATAATAGTCGTTCTGCCTGCGGTTTCTCCAGTGGCCCCAGATG
Source organism: Tolumonas sp. (assembly GCA_028683735.1). Lineage (GTDB taxonomy): Bacteria > Pseudomonadota > Gammaproteobacteria > Enterobacterales > Aeromonadaceae > Tolumonas. The sequence continues at coordinate 18,475 of JAQUHG010000018.1, forward strand.
TAGTTTATACATCTGATTCATTGCTACGACTCTGGAGGGGACACCGTAACGACGTTCTACGTCGCTGGCGACTTGTTTCGCTTTGTGCACATCGTTGGTGGCTAACAACTGAATCGTTCGTGATTCATGTTGGGCAATCAGTTGTTCCGCATTCGCTGGGCGCGGCGGTTGGATCAGTTCAACCTGCACCTTGGCGGTTCCGGCACCGATGATCCCTAATCGCGTTGCGGCACCATGCGATAAATCAAGGATCCGATCGCCATGAAACGGCCCGCGATCATTCACTCGCACAATCAGCCGACGGCCATTATCGAGATTGGTAACCCGCAGATAACTGGGTAACGGAAGATTTTTATGCGCGGCAGAAATATCTTCCTGGTTATACAATTCACCATTGGATGTGTATTTACCGTGAAATCCCGGGCCATACCAAGAAGCCGTACCTTGGGTGGAATAGTGATCGATGCCGTTCCACACTTTGTACGGCTGGCCATACACCTCGTAATCTTTATTGCCGATCCTGCTGGGCGGTTCAAACCGCGGTACAGCACCATTAACGTCAATGAGTGGTTTAGTCAGTTTTACTGTCGGTGAGACAGTCTCCGATTGCTGACTGCTACAAGCAATCAGCAAAAATAATGGAAGGAGAAAGCAAAAAAAAGGATACGGTTTAATGACCATAATATTGTTTCGCAAGCAGCTGACTCAAGTTATGAACCACCATGGCGTACAACGGGCTCTTATTATAGCGGGTGATAACATAGAAATTTTGGCGTGCGATCCAATATTCAGAATAACTCGGCTGGGCCAATTGGATCAGGCTGACTGGAGTTGTCGAGGATAAGGGCGCTGTAGTGTTAATCCCTGCCTGCTTTAATTGTCCCCAGCGCTGTTTTAACTCAACCCGCTCTTGCACATAATTGAGTGCTGAGGGTTTTGTCACTTGTGCAGCGGCGACCACGGGTTCACCCATACTCCAGCCATGCTGATGGAAATAGTTTGCGACACTGCCAATGGCATCCGCTGGGTTAGTGAATAAATCGATATGACCATCACCATCAAAATCAACGGCATAACTTAAGTAGCTGGAAGGCATAAATTGCCCCATGCCCATGGCACCGGCATACGAGCCTAAGCGGGTTTTCAGATCCCAACCCTGAGCATTGCCCAGTTTCACGAAGTTCGCAAACTCTTTACTGAAAAAGGGCGTGCGGGTGGGATGATAAAAAGCCAGGGTAAACAGGGAATCGAGGATTGGATGTTTACCCATATTGGTACCATAAAAGGTTTCAACACCAATAATGGCAACAATTACGCTCGCGGGGACATGATAGATCCGTTCCGCACGCGCTAAATCTGCAGCATGCGCGCGCCAGAAATCAACACCTTGAGTCACACGTTTATCTGTCAAAAACAAGGCTTGGTATTCATACCAAGGTTTGCTTTCGGCAGTTTTAGTGAAGGCATCCAATACGGCTTGGCGATAGTCTGCTTGTGCTGCAGCTTGTGACAGTGCTGCCATCGGAATATTAAGTTCATGGCTTAATGTTTCTAAACGCGCATTATCTTCCGGACGTAATGTGGCTGCGAAGGCATGTCCGGCCAGTAGGAATGAGAGCGCAAGTGTCGTAATTCGTTTCATGGTGGTTCCTGTTATCAGGCAAGCAGTCGGCGATGTGTATGGATCGACATTAAAATACCGAAGCCGGCACACAAGGTTATCATAGCTGTTCCGCCATAACTGACCAGCGGTAACGGCACGCCAACCACGGGCAATATGCCGCTGACCATCCCGATATTAATAAAGACGTAAAAGAAAAAAGTCAGCGATAATGCGCCGCCCAGCAGACGCTCAAAACTGTTTTGTGCCTGTAAGCTGATATGTAGACAACGATATAAAATCAGCAGATACAGCAACATCAATACAATAAAACCCATCAGGCCAAATTCTTCACCAATTACCGCAAAAATAAAGTCGGTATGACGTTCCGGGATGAAATCCAGTTGCGACTGAGTGCCATTCAACCAGCCTTTGCCAAATAAACCGCCGGAACCAATGGCGATCTTGGATTGAATGATGTGGTAACCCGTACCCAGTGGATCATTCTCCGGATTGAGGAAGGTCAAGACGCGTTGACGTTGATAATCATGCATCAGGAAAAACCACATCACCGGCATGAAGGCACACAGCAGACCGCCAGCCAGAATGATCAGCCACCAGTTCAGGCCAGCCAGAAAAATCACAAAAAAACCCGAAACGGCAACCAGTACTGCAGTGCCAAGGTCGGGTTGTTCGGCGATCAGTAAAGTGGGAAGTAACACCAGCCCTAATGCGATAGCGACATGCGCCAGGCGAGGCGGTAACGGGTGGCGATCCATAAAGGCGGCAATCGTCATGGGCATGACAATTTTCAAAAATTCAGACGGCTGAAACTTCACAAAACCTAAGTCAAGCCAGCGCTGAGCGCCTTTGCCGATGTGGCCAAAGATCATCACACAGAGCAACAGCAGAATACACACCAGAAAAGCTGGCGGTGCCCAGCGGGCATAAAATCCGGGCGGCAGTTGCGCCATGATCAGCATAACCGTGAATGCGATAGTGATATGCACCAGTTTATTGATAATCATATCCATATGCATACCGCTCGCTGAATAGAGGATCACCATACTGAAGCCAAGTAGGGCAATGATCGCGAACAGCAACGGCAGGTCGATGTGGATCCGTTGCCATAGCTGGAACTTATTATTTTCTTCGTTCAATGTGCTGGCACCTCATCATCTTCTACCGGGCTGTCGTATTTATTCAGCAGATAACTGTCCAGCATGGCTCGTGCCAGTGGTGCTGCATTTTTACTACCGCCCCCCGCATTTTCCAAGATCAAGGCACAGACGACGCGTGGGTTATCAAACGGTGCAAAGGTAACAAACAATGCATTATCACGATGTTCAGCTTTTAATTTACTGGCATCGTAACGTTGGTTTTCTTTCATGCCAACGACCTGTGCGGTTCCTGATTTACCGCCAGATTTATAGGGCGTACCGGCGAAAGCATGACGCCCGGAACCTTCTGGCCCATTATTAACCAGATACATGCCTTGCAGGGCCACATTCCAGTAATTGTCGTCTTTAACCTGGATCGGGTCTTGTTCTGCTGGAACGATAGGTTGTTGTTTGTCGCCGCTGCCGAATGCCATACCCAAATGAGGGGTAATAATACGGCCATGTTGCGTCAGAATACTGTGCGCACGCGCTAACTGAATCAGTGTGGCCGTCCAATAGCCTTGACCAATACCAACCGAAATCGTGTCACCTTGGAACCAAGGCTGACGGTGGCGTTTTTGTTTCCACTCGCGGGATGGCAGGATCCCTTTGCTTTCTTCTTCGATATCCAGCCCGGAATACTGACCAAAACCAAATCGTGTCATGTAGTCATGAATTTTGTCGATACCGACACGATAGGCCATGTCATAAAAGAAGGTATCGGCGGAAACTTCAATCGCGCGATAAACGTCGAGCCAACCATGACCGCCTTTCCGCCAATCACGGAATTTACGGGCAGTACCGGGGATCTGGAACGTTGGACCACCGAAATAGCGATAGGTTGGTGTGATTGCGCCTTCGTTTAGTCCCATGACTGAAAGCAATGGTTTTACTGTCGATGCCGGTGAATAACCACCTTGAGAGATACGATTAATCAGCGGGCGGGCCGGGTCTTTTAACAACCCGGAATATTCTTTTCCAGTAACACCACGCACAAAAATATTCGGGTCATAACTCGGGGTTGAGACAAACGCCAGGATAGAGCCGTCACGCGGATCCATCATGATAATACCGCCCTTCTGGCCCGCCATGAGTTCATATGCGCGCTTTTGCAGCTTGATATCAATACTCAGGTAGAGATCTTGGCCTGCAACGGGGGGTTGATACTTCAGGGTGCGTAAGACGCGGCCTTTATTGTTGACCTCAACTTCCTGATAACCGGCCTGACCATGCAGCTGCTCTTCGTAATATTTTTCGACGCCTTGTTTGCCAATGTCATGCGTGGCAGCGTAGTTGTTCAACTTGCCATCTTTATCCAGTTGTTGCAGATCTTTGACGTTGATCCGCGCAACATAACCGAGTGCATGCGTCAGCACATC
>JAQUHG010000224.1 GCA_028683735.1 Tolumonas sp.
CAGCAATTGCTGGCCTTTTAGCTAAAATATTAAATGCTGGTTTTAACCATTCACAAAGATAATAGTTCCAAACCAAAATAACCCAGCTGACAATGCAATCGTTACCGGCAACGTCAAAACCCAAGCCAAAGCAATATTTTTTACAGTATTGGACTGCAAACCGGTACGGTTAGCCAGCATAGTTCCCGCTACCGCCGATGATAAAACATGCGTAGTAGATACCGGCAGACCACTCATACTGGCGATCCCGATGGCAACCGCGGCGGTGATCTGTGCTGCCATACCTTGGGAATACGTCATGCCTTTCTGGCCGATTTTTTCACCAACGGTTTGAACGATACGGCGCCAGCCAATCATTGTGCCACCACCCAGTGCTAACGCTACCGCAAAAATAACCCACATCGGCGCATATTCAGTGGTCAACGTCAGGTCTTTACGCAGTTTGTTCAAATCAGAAATTTCAGACGCTGGAATGCCAGGCAATTTACTGACTTTTTTAGCGGTATCATCCAGACATAACAACAGACGACGAACTTCTCGGCGTTTTTCAACATCCAGCTGATTGTAGTGTTCAGTCGTATTCAGCAAACTAGCAACAGTCGCGATCGATGACATTGAGTCCTTAGAGTCGCATTTAAATACCTGTGGCATATCCGCATTTGGCACTTTATTTAAATCAATCATTTGATTCAAATAAGCACTATTACGCTGATAGAAGTCACCCATATGGATCGCAGCATCTTTGGTTCGCCCGATCTGATAACTGGTGCTTTCCATATTCAACACGAACTGACCCGGTACAATGCCGATCAGAACCAACATAATCAGACCAATACCTTTCTGACCATCATTGGAGCCGTGCACAAAGCTCACACCCATGGCTGAAGCAATCAGCGTAAAACGAGTCCAGAAAGGTGGGCGTTTTTTACCATCCCAGGTCTGACGTTCTTCTGGTGTCTTGTGAATTTTCGAGCTCGTAAAGCGTTTTTTCATCAAAAGCAGCAAACCGCCAGCAATAACTAAACCGACAATTGGCGATATGATGAGAGACAACATGATATCAATGGCTTTTTGTATATTGATACCTTTACTGATTTCAACACCGGTCATCAGTGAGTTAGCTAAGCCAACACCCAATATTGCACCAATTAAGGTATGCGAACTTGATGCTGGAATACCTAAATACCAAGTACCCAAGTTCCACAATATGGCTGAACTCAGTAATGCAAATACCATCACCAGACCGTGAGCAGATGCCACATTTAGTAGCAGATCCACCGGTAACAAGTGAACAATGGCATACGCCACACCCAAACCACCGGCTAATACACCGGCACAGTTAAAAATACCGGATGCAACCACAGCCATATGGGGTGGCATTGCTTTGGTATAAATAACCGTTGCCACAGCATTCGCTGTGTCATGGAAACCATTGATAAATTCATAAGCAATAACAAACGTTAATGCCAACGCTAAACCCAGACCCAGTTCAAAGCTGAGCCCATTAAACATTTCCAGCATATATATTAATCATCAGTGGATAGACGCGGCGCATTATGACAGAAAGATGTTCATCCGAAAGTCTTGACGGAAGAAAAAGGTGAAAAAAATCGTGAAAAACAGGCTCTCGCGAAGCCGCAATAGTGCGACTTTTCATCATATTTCCAAGATCGACTACGCTTCATAAATTTATTACTTTTATGTAACAAAAAAGTAATAAGCAAATGAAACCATTAGGGTATCTAACCTATTGGAGTTATTTCATGAAACGTTCTTTCCGCGAACATCAGGCGTTGCAAATCGCTAGATACATTCGTAGCTACTATCGGGGAACTTTTTATATTGAGCAATCCGGCCCATTTCACTTTGATGCCGGACGAGCCTGTTATGACGATGTAGAGAATGTACGGTGGAAAAAAGTTCTAGCTCAGATCAACAAAGAAATTCGTAACCTGAGCTCATTAAAAAACATGATCACTAACTAACCTCGAGGCCCATCAACAATGTTTGTGATCACACCACGTTCGACTGTCACGAGTTGTATGAAGTGATCATGACCCATATACATAGTCCAAACTTCACCAGTCCGAATAATTTGTCTATGACCGTACTCATCGACCACTACACGAGTAGTATCGTCGATAGTTAAAGGTCGACCACATTTGATGAGTAATATAGCGGAAGGATCACCAACAGAAATCAGCGCATTACCACAACGAAAAGAACCGTCTGCCCAAGCGTAACCTGATATGGTCAGTGATAAGAGAACGACCAAACTAGAAACTAATTTTTTCATGGTTCACCTGAGCCTCATAAAGATACTGCCGCTTTTATACACTTCTTATATTAATTTTACATCTCTAATAAAAAACAGGTTCATCTTTTCGAAAGATAAACTGCAACAAATTGAATTATTCTTAATTGCAGTTGCCAGCATGGACAACAATCGTCACAATCGGGCAGAACCTATATGAAGCAGAGAGGAAATCCATGAGTAGTGTTTCTCTGGTCGCTAGTGCCGAATTACCTACCCCTTGGGGTGTCTTTACTATGACCGGATTCAAAGAAGAGGCTACTGGTAAAGATCATGTTGCGTTATCAATGGGCGACATCACGACAGCCGATCCCGTCTTAGCACGTATTCATTCTGAATGTTTGACCGGTGATGCCTTATTCAGTTTACGGTGTGATTGTGGATTCCAGTTACAAGCCGCACTTCAGCGCATTGCTACCGAAGGACGCGGTGTTTTACTTTACGTTCGTCAGGAAGGTCGCGGTATTGGTTTATTAAATAAGATCCATGCCTACCATCTGCAAGATCAAGGCGCGGATACCGTAGAAGCTAATGTGGCATTAGGTTTTGCACCCGACTTACGCGATTACACCATTTGTGCTGATATGCTGACATTGCTTAATGTGAAATCGTTGCGTCTGATGACCAATAATCCAAGAAAGATCAAAGCAATGGAACAGCACGGTATTCCTGTTGCAGAACGCGTTCCTTTGGAAGAAGGAAAGAACCCTTTTAATGAATTTTATCTGTCAACCAAAGCCGGTAAATTAGGCCACATGTTGCATGATTAATTTTAATTAAAACTCAATGACACTGAGCTTACTTAATAAAGTAAGCTCTTTATTTAGCTCATTATTATTAACAATAATTAACTACCCTGCCCCGCATTATAGAAATATAAACTATCCAACGGATCAACACCGCCAGTATTAATATTCATTTCACTCAAATCGTATAAACTGTTCGAGTCTGCTCTTTCCACAATTAATGGTGCTGTGCCATCAATATTTTGTAATGTCTGGTCTAATGAGTTATCACTAGCATCTAACACTGTTTGATGATCGAGGTGAGTAAACGCCGTGGTGTGTTCATTAATATAAGAATGAACAGCATCAGTATGCACTTGCGATACATTGGCGATAGATGACCATAAGTCCATATCATCATCTATTGCAATGACATCATGTAAGGTTGCCACTTCAGGTAATTGTGATAACGCTATTGTAATTTCCTGACCATCGAGCGAATAGAGAATAGAGCCGTCCGCATGTGTTTCATCAAAAGGCTCATACGCAATAGTTCCGGCCGAAAAATCAACAAACAATTGACCAGTTACATTGCCACTAGAGTCTGTTATTTCAAGGCCATCTAGCTGATGATCATCCAGATGGGTTGAATAGCCAACACCAGTCTCACAGACTATGTTTTGTCCGTTCCACTGGTAAAGCACATCATCCACAGAAATCCAGTTAATCATTTTGTGTTACTCAGTTAAAAATAAATGGGGAGCAGACGAGCTGCTCCCATTACTCATTTTAATGGATAACACCATTTTGAGTTAGTAAATATGTTTGCAGTGCAGTTAAATCTGCAGACTGCCCTTCCAGCACGATTGTCATATCCGCTGTACCACCACTTACGCCATCTGCATAAACAGATACCACTACATCACTACCTGAGGCTTGAACATCCAGATAGTTACTCAAAGTAGTTGTGTCGCCGGTTAAGACATCGGACAAATCTAACTTATCTCCCTCAGTAATTGAGAAATCAGTAATCGTGTCACTAAATGGAGCTCCAGAAGAAACATTGATATCATCGGCCGTCCATTTAAAGATATCGGCACCGTCACCGCCAGTTAGGATGTCATTACCTAGACCACCGATGAGAATATCATTATTCTCATTGCCATATAATGTGTCAGTACCAGCGTCACCATAAAGTACATCATTTCCATAACCACCGACTAACACGTCATTATCAGCGCCACCATGCAAGATGTCGTTCCCTGCCCGCCCAGCAATAAAATCATTGCCGGCATCACCGTATAAATCATCATGTCCGGTTGTTCCGTACACGATATCATTACTATCACCATAATGTTGAGTTATACCAGTTTGCAGAGCGATAGTCCCTGTAGAGAACTCGCCACCGTTAACATCGTTCCCATCAAATGAATAGGTACTCAGCCAATCTTTATCAGCGCCAGCTCCTGCCGTGCCGGTATCGAAAGTGGATGGATCAGAGTAATCAATGTTGTAATTGCTATGTGGTCTGACAAATTCGTCAGAGTTGAGTAACAATGAATCACCGCTGGCATTCAACACATTGATATTAAACTGATCATCGGGTGCCAATACTGTTTCAGTGACCGCCGTTACATAAACACGGAAGATCATCTGACCATCAGCACTGTACAATTTCTCATAGGTAGCCGTCATACTGGAGTCAAATTTACCTAGAGCGAATGACAGTGTTGCATCGTTATTACTGTCGTTCACTAGAACATCCCAGTAAATAGTACCGCCTTGTGCAATGGTGACCTGTCCTCCTTTGACTTTCATATCAAAAGATTTCGCATTGCTGTTATAGTTCATCAACCAACCGGTATCAGAGTCTTCATAATTAATCGGAGAAATCAAGACAGTATCTGTACCGCTACTACCTTGATTACCAACCAAATCGGTGTAACTCAGATTGTTTACAAGCACCTCAGCTGGACCAGAAAAACCAGATGTAGGTGTGAAAATGGCTGTCCAGTGAATATGGTCACCGCTATCGACCAGATTTGTAACACTACCACCGGTTACTGTTAAATCACTTAATGTGAAGTTTTCTATTGCCTCACTGAAAGTGAAAGTAACAGAACTGGTTTGATCATCTGTCATCAAATCAGAAATAATATTAACCACCACACTCGGTGCCACGGTATCAATCGCGGTGTCATCACTGCCCATGCTGCCGAAGTTGCCGACTAAGTCGGTGTAGCTGCCTGCCGGGACGGTCACACTGGCCCCGCCGGTATAACCGTCTTCCGGTGTAAAGGTCGCGGTCCAGGTGATGTTGTCACTGGTGGTCAGGTTACTCAGGGTG
>JAQUHG010000225.1 GCA_028683735.1 Tolumonas sp.
GCTCTATCCGCAATGGGAAACCTGGACACCGGTACAGGATGAAACCAATCGCTTCAGTCATTATGTCATTAGCATTGATGATCTGACCGAACGAGTGCGCAGCAGTCAACGGATCCAGGCGCTGGCCTATTATGATGAATTAACCGGGCTGGCTAATCGTCGTCGTTTACTGGAACAAGTAAATATTTTGTTTGAACAGGCTAAAGCACAGGATGAAGTCGGTGCTTTACTGTTTATCGATCTGGATCATTTTAAGAACATCAACGATTCACTGGGTCATGCCGCCGGTGATTGGGTGTTACAGCAAGTTGCTGAACGGCTAAAACCTTTTTTTACTAAAAACGATGAATTGGCTCGTTTGGGGGGCGATGAGTTTGTCGCCTTATTACCTGGTTTATCCAGTAATCCCCCGCAGGCGGAAATGCATGCCACCTTATTGGCTGAGCAAGTTATCGAAGCTGTTTCTGCGCCTTATTATTATGCCGGGCAAGTGCTGCATTTAGGTGCCAGCATTGGGATGACGTTATATCCGACTCGTCACCAGACGCCAGCCGATTTACTAAAACAAGCCGATACCGCGATGTATCAGGCGAAAGCCGATGGGCGCAGTACAGTGCGTGCGTTTGATGCAACCATGCAACGTAAAGTGGACAAACGGCTTCGAATTCACAACCAGTTACGTGATGCATTACGGAATAACGAATTATCGTTGCATTATCAACCGCAGCATATGGTTTCAACCGGAGATCTGATCGGCGCGGAGGCCTTGATCCGTTGGCAAATGCCGGAAGGCGGCATGATTAGCCCAATTGAATTTATTCCTATTGCCGAAGAAACAGATCTGATCATCGATATTGGTCAATGGGTTATGGAAGAGGCATGTCATCAGTACATGCATTGGTATGCGTTGGATATTAAGCTGCCGCAATTATCTGTTAACGTAAGCGCTAAACAATTCCACCACTCTAAATTTACTGAACGTGTGTATGACGTGCTGGATAAAACCGGTATGTTACCGGAAGCGCTGAATCTGGAAATTACCGAATCGGTGGTGTTGGAAGGGCTGGAAGATACCATTCAAAAGATGACGGAACTGAAATCGATCGGGATCAGTTTTTCTATTGATGATTTCGGGACCGGCTATTCATCATTAGGCTATCTCACCCGCTTGCCGGTCAATGAACTTAAAATCGATCGTACCTTTATTAAAGGTATTCCCAATGATGTCAGTAATATGGCGATCGCGGAAGCGGTGTTAGCCATGGCGCGCCATCTCGGTTTTAATGTCACGGCTGAAGGCGTGGAAACCCGTCAACAGTTGCAATTCCTGAAGCAACAATCTTGTCATTTCTATCAAGGCTATCTGGCAAGTAAGCCATTACCTGCCGATGTGATGGCTATCTATGCTTCAGATCATCTTCGTAAAAAATAAGTCTGCCAGTAAGCGGTAAATTCGCTATCAGCACCCTGAGGCTGAGTTTATAATTCTCTGGTTACAGCCGGAGTTGTGCTGTTGTTAATACCCGGAATGGATTGTATTTTCATGAAAACGCGAATAGTTGTGCTATTACTCGGTAGTTTGATGGCATTCAATGTCATGGCATCATCTTCTTTGACTGCTGAACGCATGCGCTTTACGGCCATATTGCAACAACTCAAAAACGGCAATTTCAGCTCACTGGCTTCTGCCAAGGAAGAGTTAGCTGATTATCCGCTGTTACCTTATCTTGATTATTATGCGCTCTCCACTTCGCCAGATATCACTCGTTTGAATGAAGTGCAGCATTTTGTCGCGCAATATCCGCAAAGTTATCTGGCCAGCCGGCTGACAGAAAGTTATGCCTATCTGTTGATGCAAAACAATCTGTGGAAAGAATATTTACAACTGCAACCTACTGAGCCGCAATCGATGACGTTGCGTTGCGCCTGGCATATGGCGCAATATCAAACCGGGCAAACGGATAAAGCTGCGGAATTTGCGCGTAGTATCTGGTTTTATGGCCATTCCCGCCCGGCTACCTGTGACAGCTTATTTTCATTATGGAAACAAGCGGGTGGAATGACAGAAGATGATATATGGAAGCGTATGGTCCTCGCTTTTAAATCGGATGACCCTCGCTTGATGAATCATCTGCTGCAACAAATGACAAGCAGCAATAATATTTTTTACGCCAGCAAACTGATTTCCGTGTTTGCGCAGCCAGAAAAAGTCGAAACGTTATTACCCGTTGCCAGTGACAGTAAAACCCGACAAATTGCCGGTTTAGCGTTGCAACGTTGGGCAGATAACAGCACTGAAGCGGTGTTATCACGTTATTTGGGTGTGAAAGCGCGTTATCAGCTCAGTGAAGCCGATTTGGTGGCTGTTAAAACCCAAATCGCCCGTGACATGATGTTAGAACGCATTAAAACCTCCCGTTCATGGCTAGATAACAGTCTGCTGCAATTACGGGATAATTCTTTGCTGGAACTGCGCGTTCGTTTAGCGCTGGCCGAAATGGACTGGCATGCCATCAAAAAATGGATCAATTTGATGCCCCGGGCCGGACGAGACGATATTCACTGGTCATATTGGTTGGCGCGGGCTGAACAGCAACTGGGTAATAAAGCACATGCTAAAGCACTGTTCCAGCAAGCCAGTTATGATCGCAGTTATTATGGTTTTATGGCAGCTATTCAATCGGGGATGCCAATTCATATTACGGAAGATAATTTGGAACCAGAGTATGGCTGGCGTGAGGCAACCCGGTTATGGCCGGCGTTACTGCGTATTGAAGAGCTGATCGCGTTAGATGAAACAGGTATGGCTCGCAATGAATGGATGTTCTTGCTCGATCAATCACCCTATGAAAACAAACTGCAGTTAGGGCTGGTAGCACAACAGCGTGGCTGGGCGCATCTCGGCATTCAGGCCAGTATCCGCGCCAAAGCAAAAAATGCACTGTCTTTGCGTTTTCCGACGCCGAAGCAGTCGATGTTCTCTCGTTATGCCAAGGCCCGTGATGTTGATGCTAGTTTGTTATATGCATTGGCGCGTCAGGAAAGTGCGATGTATGAACGAGCACAGTCACAAGTGGGCGCATCTGGTCTGATGCAACTAATGCCGGCAACTGCGGCACTGACGGCGAAAAAATTAGGCGAAACACCGCCATCGCCTTCTTCGTTGACTAATGCGGAAACCAACGTACGGTTAGGTAGTGCCTATATCAAAGGATTGCTTGATCAATATGATGGCAACCGTGTATTGGCTGCGGCGGCCTATAATGCCGGGCCGGGCCGGGTGCGTAAATGGCGTAATCAAAGTAATGGTCAACCGGTAGACTTATGGGTAGAAAATATTCCGTATAAAGAAACCCGTAATTATGTGCAGAATGTGATGGTCTTTAATGCCATTTATCAGGAACGCCTGAACCAGCCGGTTGATTTTTTGAGCGACAGTGAACGTCGACTGCGTTATTAACCCGTCAGGAGCCAGCATGACTCGCGATATTTCCATTATTGGTCTTGGCTGGCTCGGGTGGCCACTGGCAAAACAATTGATGACCAGTGGTTACAACGTACGAGGTTCAGTCACCTCACTTGCCAAGCAACAGCAATTATTAGCCGAGTTGCCAGAGATTAATGTGCATTGCTGGCAAGCTGATGAACAGGCTGTGTTGCCTGAAGCTCTGGTTGCTCAGGTGATGATCATCACCATCCCACCTGGGAAACTCAGTCATTACTTTTTAGCGTTACAGTCGTTGGTTTTACAGGCCAGACAACGCGGTGTAGAGCGACTGATTTATATCAGTTCAACCTCGGTTTATGGTGGTTCAGGGCTTTGTGACGAAACCACGCCATTGCAGCCAGAAACGGCACAAGCTGCCACACTCGTGCAGGTTGAACAATGCGTACAACAAGCAGGATTTGTTTGCTGGAACATATTACGACCATCCGGTCTCATTGGCCCCGGTCGTTATCCGGGGCGTTTTCTGAGTGGCAAAACACTGGATGCCGGCGGCCGAGTGGTTAATTTAGTACATCAGCGTGATGTTATCGGGGTCATCATAGCCTTATTGGCGCAATCACGTAGCGGCATATTTAATCTGGCAGCACCTGATCATCCAACCCGGGCAACCTTTTATCAGCAGGCCTGCCAACTAGCCGGATTACCACTACCACTGTTTAGTGATATGCACGATGACGGCAAAATGATCTGTGCGGATAAAGTGGAAACAGCACTGGGTTACCATTACCAAATTCACGATCTTCGCCAATGGTTGCAACAAGCTGCAGCAGGTGAGCAATGAGATTGCCTTTTGTTGTTGCCATCATTGCGGTATTTCTGAGTGGATGTTTAGATATCCCATCGCAAGAAACCTTATCGACCAATGCTGGGCCGCGGCTGGTTGACCGTTGTTCGCTCGTGGTTCCGGCTATGCGTCAGCAGGTCAATGGTTTTGCTTCCGGCTTTCGGTTAACCACTTGGAATTTGCATAAATTTCAGCGTGCAAATTGGCAAAAACAAGCCACGGTTTTAGCACAGCACAGCGACATCTTGTTGTTTCAGGAAGCCATGGAGCGACCAGCGTTAAGCCAGTTATTACAACAAGCGCATTTTAACTGGCAACAAGTGCAGGCATTTCGGTTGGAAGGCGAAGTAACCGGAGTGCTAAATGCCTCATCAGTACCGGCATTATATAACTGCTCATTACGTGAATTAGAGCCGGTAAGTCGTATTCCCAAATCTGCATTGGTGACACTCTATCCACTGGCGGAGAGCAGCTACCCGTTACTGGCGATTAATGTGCATGGTATCAACTTTGAACTATCGATGGCGGCCTATCACCGACAGATGGAGCGAATATTCCTGCTTGCGAAAGGTTACCCGGGGCCGGTGGTATTAGCGGGGGATTTTGCAACCTGGGGCGATAAGCGTACCGAATATTTGTTAGCTCTTGCCAGACAAAGTGGTTTTGATGAAGCGCTACCAAGTCCTGACTTACGTGTGTTGGTGATGTCGAAGCCGGTAGATCATATTTTTTACCGCAAATTACAGCTAAAAACGGTGGGAAATCAAACGACGAATACCTCTGATCATAACCCGCTATGGGCCGAATTTTCCGTGATCAAAAATCCAGTCAAATAAGAGGGTAGCAATATCCTTTTACTCTATATGGTTAAAAAATAACCATCGCCAAGGCGGGTTACTCGGGCTATAATCCGCCGCCATTTTTCTCTGTGATGTAAATAGAATATGACCCAACCAGAAACCTTACTGTTTGATTATCCGAAATATTGGGCGGAATGCTTTGGGCCTGCGCCCTTTCTGCCCATGTCCC
>JAQUHG010000226.1 GCA_028683735.1 Tolumonas sp.
TTACGCAGAACATTACGCAGTGCGGAATATAAAATTGTTATTGCGAACGGGGCAGAAGAGGCGCTTGATGCGTTGGCTCATTACGATGTGGGTGTCATTATTACTGACAACCGTATGCCTGGCGTCAGCGGTATTGAATTATTGCATCAGGTTAAACAACGTTATCCGCAGGTCACTCGGATCATGCTAAGTGGTTATTCTGATTTCTCATCGCTCTCTTCAGCGATCAATGCAGGCGAAATATTCCGTTTCCTCAGTAAACCTTGGGAAGATGATCAGCTCAAAGCCGCCGTACATGAGGGATTCATGAAATTTGATGATCAGAATTTACTGAATCAAATACCCCGTTAATCAGGCCGCTGGCTGATAAATACATGAAGGATCATAAGGATGACTACACCGTTTACCATCCTGCTGGTGGATGATGAAATCAATATATTACGTTCGTTGCACCGCCTATTACGGCCGGAAGGATACCGGATATTAACCGCTGAAAGTGGCGCGGCAGCATTGAGCCTGATGAGCACCGAACCGGTTGATTTGGTTATTTCTGATATGCGTATGCCTGAAATGGATGGCGCAATCTTTTTGGCTAAAGTCCGACAGGAATGGCCGGACACCATACGTTTATTGCTGACCGGACATGCGGATATGACTCAGACGGTGGCAGCGATCAATCAAGGTGAAATATATCGCTTTATTGCTAAACCATGGAACGATCAGGAGTTACAACTTATCGTTCGGCAAGCCTTAGAACAACTGTATTTACGCCGTGAAAATCAACGCTTATTAAAATTGACCGCCGAGCAAAATGAAGCGTTAAAAGAAGCCAATAATACGCTGGAACATAAGGTTGCCCAACGCACTGCAGAACTGAGCCAATTGGTCTCTTTTCTGGAACTCACACAAGAAGAGTTGAAAACCTCGTTCAGAACTTCTGTACAGGTATTCTCTGGCATCATTGAAATGCGCTTTGCCGACTGGACTGGTCACAGTCAACGAGTTGTGACCTTGGCGGAACGCTTGGCAAAACGAGCAGGATTAAAAGCCGAAGAAGTTGAGGCCGTCATGAATGCTGCTATGTTGCATGACATCGGCAAGGTTGCATTACCGGATACTTTACTCAGTAAAGCCTTTGCCAGCCACAATCGTCAGGAGCGCGCAGAATATATGGAACATCCAGCGCTCGGGCAAATGGTGTTATTACCTATTCAGGAACTAAATCTTGCTGGTGTTTATATCCGAGGCCTGCACGAAAATGTGGATGGTAGTGGTTTTCCCGATCATTTGAAACGCAATGAAATTCCGATCGGCGCCAGAATATTAGCCATAGTCGTTGATTATGATGAATTACAAATGGGGTTGTTATTACCCCGAGAAGTAACAGAAGAACATGCTCTTTTGTACATAAAAGAAAACAAAGGGCTACGCTACGATCCGGAATTGGTTCAGCTGTTTACTCAATCGCTGGAAACGGAACAACATCGCTACAAAGAGGTTGCACTGAGTAGTCGCCAACTAAAAACAGGCATGATTTTGTCCCGGGATTTATACAGCGCCGGGCATTTTCTGTTGTTAGCCAAAGGCCGGAAACTGGATCCATCTATCATCAAACACATTTGCCGTTTTGAACAAACTGACGGTAAACCGATCGTTGTTTATATTCGGCAAGATATAAATTAAGGAGTCATCATGGAAAAAGTTTTGTTGGTAGATGATGAACCGTTGATCTTGAAAGCATTAGTTCGGCTATTGCAGCGAACGCCTTGTCTATGTGAAGGACGCTTGTTTAAACTGGAACTGGTGACGTTTACTGAACCATCCAAAGCACTGGAATATGCCCAAAACCACCAAATATCACTGGTTATTTCTGATTACCGAATGCCAGGCATGGATGGGGTTGAACTGTTGACAGCAATTAAAACCCTACAACCGGATGCTGTGCGTCTCATTATTTCCGGTTATGCCGATCTGAATGCATTGATCAACGCCATTAATCGGGCGCATATTTATCGTTTTGTTGCCAAACCCTGGAACGACTATGAATTAGTCGCAACCATCGGGCAAGCGTTACGTCACCGGCAATTGATCCTTGAAAATCAGCGTTTGGCTGATTTAGAACGAGTTGCACGTGGGCAATTATCTGACAGTGAATTGGCAGTAAGGCAGTTAGAACGCGAAGCGCCCGGTATTACGAAAGTGAATTGGGCTGCAGATGGTTCTGTTATGCTGGACGATGAGGAATAAGCATGGCGTTGGTATGGAGCGATGAATATGTCACTGGTATTGCTGAGATAGACCAACAGCATAAAGCTATTTTCCGTGAAATGGGCTCATTGGCGATGAGCTTGTTGCAGGGGAAAAACTATACCGATGTGCAACGTGAGCTTAAACAATTAGCACTCGTTCTTCACGAACATATCAACTACGAAGAACTGATGATGTTTCAGGAAGGTTGCCTGCCAGAGGTAATGTGGGGTCACTCGGAAGATCACCAACTCTTTTTGCAGCACCTGAATGCGGCCAGTAATGAACTGATGAGCCATGATGAAATCCGGGCCTTCTTACGTTATGCCGTCTTTTGGATGCGTTATCACATCCTGACGATTGATAAACCGGTATGTGCTCAGTTTCTTGCTATGCGCAAAGGCATGAGTTCGGAAGAAGCTTATAGCCACTCAGCGGCGGTAGTCATCGAAGCCGTGCCTTTGTTATTGGGCGGTTTGCATCAAACTTACTCCGAGCTTTACGATTCACAGCTGCGTGTTGTGCATCAAAACAGTCATCTTCTAGACGTACAGCAAAAACTAAAACAAACCAATCAAGAATTGGAAGAACGTGTCACTCGTCGTACGAATGAACTGACCGAAGCCAACCGTAAATTGCAGGATGAATATGAAAAACTGCAATTATTGAATCAGAAATTAGAAAGTGCCCAAGGGCAATTATTACAATCGGATAAGATGGCGGCTATTGGTCAGTTAGCGGCTGGTGTGGCACATGAAATCAACAATCCCGTGGGTTTTGTTAATGCCAATCTGGGCACGCTAAAAAGCTATGTCGATTCCTTACTCTTATTGATCAGTACGTTTGAGCAGGTATCTGATGAATTACCAGCTGGCGTACAACAGCGTTTGCATGAAGTAAAAGAGAATATCGAACTGGACTATGTCCGGCAGGATATTATTGAGTTATTAGCCGAATCTGCCGATGGATTAGATCGTGTTAAACAGATCGTACAAGATCTGAAAGATTTTGCCCGTGCTGGCGAATCCGTATGGCAAGACTCTGATTTACATCGCGGTTTAGACAGTACGCTTAATGTGGTCTGGAACGAGCTGAAATATAAAGCCAAAGTGCATAAAGAATATGGCGATATTCCATTGGTGCGCTGTGTTCCGGCGCAGATCAATCAAGTGTTCATGAATATGATGATCAATGCCGCCCATGCAATCGAGGGCATGGGTGAAATTACGCTAAAAACCGGTCGGGAAGGCGAAGAGGTGTGGATCTCTATTACTGACACTGGCAAAGGTATGTCGGAAGCCGTGCGCAAACGAATATTTGAACCCTTTTTTACCACGAAAGCAGTAGGGCAAGGCACTGGTTTGGGCCTTTCTTTGGCATACAGTATTATTCAAAAACACAAAGGGCGTATTGATGTCGTTAGCACCGAAGGCATTGGCACGACATTCACTATCTATTTACCTATCGCGGGTAAAGGCGAAATATCTGCAGATGGCAAGTGATTCAGACAAGGCACATTTAGGATTTGGTGTTGTGAGGTTCTGTGCAGATTATTTTGTCTGCTGTTTAACCTGAAACAACTCCAATTTTTCTAATTCCATTTTGTTCTTTTTTAATACCAACAAGCAGGCAAAAGTAACCGCAGGTTTTTGTTTTTTCACTTCTCCGGTCACCAGCCATTTATTTTGTACTGCCAGCGGTTTCACTTCGGTAACCTGAATATCTAATAATGAACCCATACGATAAGCCAACAATGTCTGACAGGTTTGTTGTGCTTGTTGCGCATAATTATCCGTGCTGGCGTGGACCAGAAAACAGAATAAACCGGATGTCAGCAGGAATAGATGGCAAAGGCGCGATAAGGTCATATTCGAGTTTGATTAGAAACAGAAGAGTAGAGCTAATTATCAAAGGATAATCAGTCTGGTGCAATAACAAAAAACCCTCGCCGAAGCGAGGGTCAAATAGGCATTTACTTCTGGCTTACGCCATCTGCACAGGCAGATTAGAAGAAGTATTTGAAACGTACGCGTGAACCGTATTCTTTATCGGTTGTACCAGAATCAACTTTGGTAGTGCCGTAAGAAGCGCCCAGGTACATGTCGAAGTTATCCAGACCCATTACGCCAGGGATTTTGTAAGAAGCGTAAACTTCGTTCAACTTAGTTGATGAATCAGTGCTATCAACTTTAGTTTTACCGTTCAGGTAAGCGATAAAGAAGTTTTGATATTGTACGTTCGGACCAACGCTGTAGCTAGAGCCATCAACGTCATCTTTATATGCGCCACGCAGAGCGAAAGTCAGGTCATCAGAAGCTTTCAAAGAGGCTGTTGCACCGTAACCAGTCCAATCAGATGCATCATTACCAGCTGCATCTACATATGCATCAGGGATCAGGTTCAGTTCTGCACCAACTGCGAAAGACATAGTGTCACCAGTCCATGCAACTACAGGGCGAGCAATGACAGGGTCTTTGTTCTTAGATCCAGCAGGCACAGCACCAGCATCATAAGCACCAAACTGAGTTGATAACTCAGTGTGCCATTGACCGTTTTCTTTAGTCAGCATGATTTGGCCGCCCTTACCAGAGCCATCAGCATACGTGCCATCTTGACGGCCACGAGCCAAGTTTGCACGATAGCCTTCCGTACCTACTGTGTAGGTATCTTGGCCAGCAGGTGACAGGTCATAAGCTTCGAAGTGACCGATTTTGAAGCCCCAGTCATTTTTCACGCCAAAACCAAACCATACGTCATCAGCACCGCTACCACCTTGCTGACCCCACAGTGGGTTCAGTTTAAAGCCTGCGTAGTTACCGTTAGCCAGAACACGTTCACCATTGATGTCCAACAGGATGCGGCCGCTAGCATATTGAGAGTCAGTAGGACGAGCACCTTCAGAGTAGTTGTCAGCAGTTACGTCATACTCAACATCACCACCGATGTTCAGTTTACCCTGTGGAGTGTCGAAAGTAGCACCAGCGTGAGCGGCAGAAGCTACGAACAGAGCCAGTACGCTAGGTACTAATACGTTCAGTTTTTTCATCGTCATC
>JAQUHG010000227.1 GCA_028683735.1 Tolumonas sp.
CAGTGGTCGATGAAAATAAACTGGCACAAATCACTGAGGTCACAGGAACATTCCGTACCGGTGGTCAATATCAGATCATACTGGGTATGGGCAAGGTCAAATTGGCTCATGATGAATTGATACAATTGATCGACTCAGCGCCACAAGAAGTAGCACCAGGGTCACTGAACCCTGTGCAGAAAGCCGTAAAAGTAATATCTGATCTAGTCAGTAAAAACTAATAATCACAGTCGGGTATATGGTTTCCCCACATGCCCGACTGATTATATTAATGATTAAATAATTAAATGACGATTGTTATCAAGATTCTTTCGAATTAAATTCAATACATCTTGTATATGTATATCGTCTTGTTTCTCTCTGATAAGATAGATACCAACCGAACCTTTTGTATATTCCTCAGCCAAATCCAAACTAATTAAATTAAATTTATCGAAAAAACTGGCCATCGAACCAGGAAATGGCAAAAGTCCATTTGTACTACAAGCCAAATCTATCGATGTTATAATTGAATTACTGCGATACAGAATCTTTTCTGTTAAATGTAATTGGGTACGTTCTAACTTTTTCGGCTGTAAATCTTCCATAACGTGTACATGACGTATTTCATCCGGTGTAATTTCAATTGTGGGATATTCCACTAAATCATCTAGCGTACAAGATCGTAAACTCAGTGGATGCCCCTCCCTGACAAAAACTTTATCATGTGAAATAAATAAAGGAATAAACAACACACCGGCACGTTTATTCAAGCCCGATATTTCATGGCCGATAAACAGGTCAATATCACCACTCAATAACAGATCCATTAATCGCAGATGGTTACCAATATCGATATAGATATTCGCGGCAGGATGCTCCTGGCGATAGGCATCTATTGTATCTTTTAGAAAAACATACCACCACGCATGACCAGAACCGATGCGTAATTCCCGTTCATGACGTTCTTTCAACATCTCTATTTTGGTCAGCGTATTATCGTAAATACGCTGCATGATCCGGGTTTGCTCTAGTAATACTTCACCAAACTCCGTTAATTTCATGCCGTTAGAAGTACGGATAAACAATTGAACATCGAGTGACTCTTCCAGCTTCTTCATATTGTGAGTCAACGTTGGCTGACTCAAACAAAGTTTTTTCGCTGCATGACTCACATTTTGTAAAGTGGCGACTTCGAGGAATTGCTGCAAAATCTTATCCATGATCACTCTCTGACATCCTGATATAGATTAATTCTATATCACAGCCAAAATAAAGCATTTCTTTTTGACCTTTAGCCTTATTAACATAGCCCCCGTTCAAGCATCACACGTTCAGTTGGCTAGGCTTTATGGATGATTATCCGGCTGAATACTCTAATAACGATGACGAGAGGTTACTATGAAAAAACACACCCTGGGTCTTATCGCTACGTTGGTTGCCGGCGCACTGAATACTGCGCACGCCGATACGCTGAAAATGGAATGTGCCAGCACCAGCACCGGTAAATCCTACTGTGATTACATCAAAAATCGCTTCGAAAAAGAAACATCTCACAAACTGGAATTTGTGCAGTTACCTCCCGCATCGGATGAAAAACTGGGGTTATTCCAGCAAATTTTCGCTGCTAAAGACAGTAAAGCCGTTGATGTATTCCAGGCCGATACCGTGTGGTTGGGTGTGTTAGACAAGCATCTGTTAGACCTGACTGACAAAGTAAAAGATCTGCAACCGCTATTCTTCCAGTCTGCCTGGAACAACGATGTTGTTAACGGCAAAGTGAAAGCCATTCCTGCCTTCCTCGATGCAGGTGCCATGTACTACCGTAAAGATCTGCTGGCTAAATATAACGAACAACCGCCAAAAACCTGGGAAGAGTTAGCCCGTATTGCCGCGAAAATCCAGAAAGGTGAACGTGAAGCCGGCAAGAAAAACTTCTGGGGTTTTGTATTCCAGGGTAAAGCCTATGAAGGCATGACCTGTGATGCGCTGGAATGGATTGCCTCATACAAAGGCGGCACGTTCGTTGATAAAGACGGCAAAATCACCGTGAATAATCCACAAGCAGCCAAAGCATTAGATACCGCTGCCAGCTGGATCGGCACTATTTCTCCGAAGGGTGTGCTGGGTTACATGGAAGAGGAATCCCGCGCGGTATTCCAAAATGGCGATGCGGCTTTCATGCGTAACTGGCCATATGCCTATGTACTGGCACAAGATCCAACCAGCCCGGTTAAAGGTAATGTCGGTGTTATTCCAGTGCCAAAAGGCGGAGTTGATGGTCAGCATGCAGCGACTCTGGGTGGCTGGCAATGGGCAGTCAGCGCTTACACTGAACACCCTGATGCAGCTATTCAGCTGATCCGAATTCTGACTGATGCCGAATCGCAGAAGATGCAGTTCAAAACAGTGGGTGTCGCGCCATCTCGTTTAGACGTGTATCAAGATCCTGAAGTCATGGCCTCTGCTCCTTATCTGGCTGAATTCAAGGATGTATTCGCCTCTGCAGTTCCTCGTCCTGCAGTTGAAACCAAGGCTCAGTTCCCGAAAGTATCAAAAGCTGTTTTCAATGCGGCCTATGACGTGTTGAGCGGTCGTGCGACCGGTGAAAAAGCAGTCGCTGATCTGGAAAGCAAACTGAAACGCATCAAAGGTAAAGAGTGGAAGTAAGCATGATAGTGCTGTCCTGATTTCGGGGCAGCACTGCCGTTCTGCTTTCGAACCACAAGGAGTAAACGTTGATGAACCACCATTCCGAATCATTGCCTTCCAAAGGAAGTAGCACGAAGGCAACGCTGCAAAACGAAGTCATTCCGCAAAAGAAAAAACGCAGTCTGCAACAACGCCGTAGCCGCGCCGCTTGGATCTTAATTGCACCGGCGCTGATCCTGCTGGCTTCGGTGGCTGGCTGGCCATTGCTGCGCACCCTGTTTTACAGCTTTACCGACGCTGCATTAGATACCCCGGATGTGTATAACATGGTGGGCTTTGATAACTACCTATCCTGGGTTGATGGTGAAAGTTTTGGCGTATTAGCTGACCCACTGTGGTGGAAAGCGGTATTAAATACACTCTGGTTTACCGGTATTTCTGTCTCGTTTGAATTGTTCTTCGGCATGTTATTGGCAATGCTGATGAACCAGAAATTCCGCGGACAAGGCTTGGTTCGTGCAGCCATTCTGGTGCCATGGGCCATTCCGACTATCGTAACCGCCAAGATGTGGGGATGGATGTTCCACGATCAATATGGCGTTATTAACGACCTATTAACTCGGGTAGGTATCATCCATGAACCGCTGGCGTGGATCGCCGAAGCCGATCTGTCTATGTGGGCCGTCGTGTTTGCTGATGTGTGGAAAACCGTGCCGTTCATGGCGCTAATGTTGTTGGCTGCCTTGCAGATGATCTCCGCAGATCTTTATGAAGCCGCCCGTGTCGATGGCGCGACTGCATGGCAACGCTTCACCCGCATCACCCTGCCGTTGATTATGCCTGCCATGATTGTGGCGCTGATCTTCCGGGTCATGGATGCCTTGCGTGTATTCGACCTGATTTATGTGCTCACTTCCAACAGTGAAGCCACCATCTCAATTTCTGGTTATGCCCGTGAACAGATGGTCTCTTATCAACAAATGGGTTCCGGATCTGCCGCTTCCGTTTTGGTATTCATGATGGTTGCCGGTATCGCTGCCTGCTTCCTCTACATCGGCCGTATGAATGACGAAGGCAAGGAGAACAAATAATGAAATTAACTCGTCGCCAACGCCATATTACTCACCAGACGTTGATTTATGCTGCTGCAGCGCTGGTCAGTGTGATCTGTGTGTTCCCGTTTTATAACGCCATCTTGACATCACTGCGTACCGGTCAGGAGTTGTTTCTGACTAACTATCTGCCAACGTCGTTCCATTGGGAAAACTACGTGAACGCGCTGATGGTGAATGGCATTGCCCGCAGTCTGCTGAACTCCTTCATCGTCGCCTCCGTGACGGTGGGGATCTGCTTACTGGTGTCCATCACCGCTGCCTTTGCACTGGCTCGTATCAAGTTCAAAGGGCGTAAATATATCCTGTTCACCATCCTGTGCGTCTCTATGTTCCCTCAGGTAGCTGTGCTGTCTGGCATGTTTGAGCTGGTACGCTTCCTCGGTTTGTATGACTCACTGGGTGCGCTGATCCTCTCATACACCACCTTCTCACTGCCTTTTACGGTGTGGGTACTGACCACCTTCATGAAGTCACTGCCAGTGGAATTGGAAGAAGCGGCCATCGTGGATGGTGCCGGTTTGTGGGTCATCATCAGCCGCATTTTCGCTCCCATCATGGGGCCATCGCTGGTCACTACCGGTTTGCTGGCTTTCATCGGAGCCTGGAATGAATTCATGTTTGCACTGACGTTCATTATCTCGAATGAACAACGCACTGTGCCAGTCGCTATCGGCATGTTACAGGGCGCCTCTCAGTTTGAATTGCCTTGGGGCAACATCATGGCCGCCTCGGTTGTAGTGACGCTACCGATTATTGTGATGGTACTGATTTTCCAGAAACGCATTGTCAGCGGGCTGACCAGCGGTGCAGTGAAAGGTTAACGCCACATCAGCCCGATTATTTGAACGAACTTTTGTGATTAATGGTGTTCCCACGGGAACGCCCCACAGTACAGGATGTAAAGCCATGTCTCATTTAAGATTAGAGAAATTAAACAAACGTTACAGCGAACACGCTCAGGTCATCAAATCACTCGATCTGCAGGTAAACAGCGGCGAATTCATCGTGATTGTTGGCCCGTCTGGTTGCGGTAAATCGACCCTGCTGCGCATGATCGCCGGTCTGGAAGATATCTCCGCTGGCAGCATGTATATCGATGGCACCTATGTGAACGATGACACACCTTCTGAGCGCGGCATCGGCATGGTGTTCCAGTCATACGCCCTTTATCCGCACATGAGCGTTTATCAAAATATGGCGTTTGGTCTGGAACTGGCTGGCAAATCAAAAGAAGAGATCGATGCGAAAGTACAAAACAGTGCCCGCATTCTGCAATTAGAACCATTGTTGCAACGTCGCCCGAAAGATCTTTCCGGTGGTCAACGTCAGCGTGTTGCGATTGGTCGTGCCATTGCCCGCGAGCCGAAATTATTCCTGTTTGACGAACCGCTATCAAACTTAGATGCCGCGCTGCGCGTACAGATGCGTATGGAAATTGCCAATCTGCATAAACGTTTGGGCTCGACTATCATCTATGTTACCCACGATCAGGTGGAAGCCATGACACTGGCCGATCGCATTGTGGTGCTGAACAAAGGCAACATCGAGCAAG
>JAQUHG010000001.1:0-57994 GCA_028683735.1 Tolumonas sp.
CCACTAACACTAGGCTGGCATCAGCCAACAAGCTATCTGCACGTTCCCAGTCAGTTTTTTCCAGTACATCAACCTGATAACCAGAAAGACGAAACATCTGAACAAACAACCGGCCCAACTGACCGTTACCACCGACCACAACAATACGGCGTAAATCTGGTTTTACACATTTGAAACCAGAATCGTTTTCACTGCTGTATGATTCACGCATGACACGACGCAAAACATCTTCAATCAAATCAGCAGGAATGCCGACTGATTCAGCTTCTGCCCGGCGGCTGGCCAGCATAGCAGCTTCACGATCTGGGGCATAAACAGGTATACCGTATCGGCTTTTAACTTCCCCTACTCCGGCAACCAATTTCAGACGTTGTGCCAGAAGATCAACCAGTTGCTTATCAACATGATCGATTTGATCACGCAACGCATTCAGCTCTTCATTCATCCGTGTGCTTCCATTAAAAAAACTCCGGCCATGGGGCCGGAGTACATTATGCATTGTGTTCAGGTTCAGAGTCGATCTTTCAACGGCTCTTTCAGCTCTTCATAGCAACCTGCCAGCAATTTTTCAGTCGCGTGCCAGTCGATACAAGCATCTGTAATCGATACACCGTAGGTCATATCACATTTTGGCTGTTCGCTGGATTGCGCGCCTTCACCGATATTGGATTCCAGCATGATACCGATAATGGATTTGTTACCATCCTGGATCTGGCGGATCACGTTTTCCGCAACCAGTGGCTGTAAGCGATGGTTTTTATTCGAATTACCATGGCTGCAATCTACCACCAGACTCGCTGGTAATTTAGCTTTGGCCAATTCTTGTTCAGCAACAGCAACGTTCACTGAATCATAATTTGGCTGTTTACCGCCACGTAAAATCACATGACCATCAGGGTTACCTTGGGTCTGTAATAATGCCACCTGACCCTGCTGGTTGATGCCCATGAAAGTATGAGAAGACGAGGCTGCTTTCAGTGCATTGATAGCGGTGTCCAGATTACCGTCGGTACCGTTTTTAAAGCCAACCGGCATTGATAAACCAGATGCCATTTCACGGTGAGTCTGCGATTCAGTAGTACGCGCACCAATCGCTGACCAGCTGAACAGATCAGCCAGATATTGTGGGCTGATTGGATCTAATGCTTCTGTTGCCAATGGCAGACGCAGTTCACCTAACCAACTCAGCAGTTCACGCGCTTTCTGCAGACCCAGTTCGATATCGAAAGTGCCGTCCAGATTCGGGTCATTAATGAACCCTTTCCAGCCAACAGTGGTACGTGGTTTTTCAAAATAAACACGCATCACGATATACAGAGTGTCAGAATATTTATCATGCAGCGCTTTCAGACGTGTCGCATAGTCTTTAGCTGCATCCATATCATGGATTGAACAAGGACCACAGATAACCAGCAGACGGTGATCTTGATGATGTACGATATCGGCGATCTGACGACGAGCATCGGCGATAAAGGACAATGTATCTTCAGAAACTGGCACTTTGGCTTTCAGTTCTTCAGGGGTCAGTAATACTTTTTCTGATTGGATATGAACATTATTCAGCGAATCTTTCTGCATGATAGCACCACACTGTAAACTAATCTTTACACCAATACCGCATCTTGAATTTTAATCATGTATTGACATAATTCTGAATTAGCACTAGCTCCAACGACAAAATACCAGTATCAGCCAGTTTTGCAAGCCCTAAAAAAAGAGCAGTCCGAAGACTGCTCTTTGTATTTACCGATATCGGTAAATATTTTATTCCCGTTCTTTTACATATGCAGTACCTAAGGCTTTAGGTGCCACGGCTTTGCCAATAAATCCAGCCAGCAGGAACACTGTCAGCAGATAAGGCATGGCTTCGATGATTTGCACAGGAATCGCATGGCCTGCAATTTCAACACCCTGCAGACGAATTGCAAGTGCATCCAGGAAACCAAACAACAAACAGGCACTCATTGCTGTCCATGGGCGCCATTTCCCAAACACCAATGCAGCCAATGCCATGTAGCCCTTACCCGCACTCATATTTGGAATAAACTGGGCTGTTTGAGCAAGAGACAGGTATGCACCACCCAGACCGGCCAGAAAACCACAGATCAGGATCGCGCTGTAACGCAACCGCACAACCGAAATCCCCGCCGTATCAACCGCGGCCGGCGCTTCACCAACCGCTCGTAACCGCAAACCAAAACGCGTACGATACAAAACCCACCATGCGGCAGGTACCGCCAATAAGGCGAGATATTCCAGAACGGTATGTCCACTCAGCAATTCGGAATACAGTTGACCGATCACCGGTACGTCATAAAGTTCTTTTTCAAATGGAAAATGGATTGGAGCAAAACGTGCTGCACCATCTAAAGCCGGCGTCTGACCACCTTGGTCGAACCAGTAACGACCCAATGTTACCGTTAACCCAGCCGCCAGAATGTTAACCGCCATACCACTGACTACCTGATCACCACGGTGAGTGATCGTGGCAAAACCATGCAACAGCGACATAGCAATGGAAACCAAAACCCCGGCCGCAACACCTTCCCAAGCTGAACCGGTCACCGAAGCTGTTGCTGCCCCAGCAAAGGCGGAAACCAGTAAGTTACCTTCCAACCCGATATTTACCACACCAGAACGCTCACAGAATAAACCTGCTAACGCCGCGAATATCAATGGAGTAGCAACACGGATGGTTGAGTCCAGCATTAATATCAATGTATCAAACATTATGCGGCCTCCTGCTTACTAGTGAGTTTCAGATATAAAGCTTCCAACTTCGGTTTAAACATGTGTTCCAATGCGCCGGAGAACAAGATCACCAACCCTTGCAACACCACAACGATATTGCGATCAACACCATACTCAAAGCTGAGCTCTGCCCCGCCCTGATAGAGAAAACCAAACAACACACTGGCTAATATGACGCCAATTGGGTGATTACGTCCCATCAACGCAACCGCGATACCAGTAAAACCAAAACCTTCAACATAGTTCAGTTTGATCTGGTGTAATTCACCCTGAATGACATTCAGCGCAAAAAAACCGGCTAGCATGCCAGATAATGCCATCGCCATGATGGTTACTTTGGAATAAGAGATACCGGCATAACCAGCAGCCTGCACGTTCGCACCGACAGAGCGGATCTGATAACCCCAACGGGTATACCAAAGGAAAACCCACACAAACACCGCACACAGTAATGCCCACAGCAAGCTGACATTCACTGGGCTTTCTGGCATATCAATACCAATCAGACCCAATACTGAATGGATCTTCGGTAACCAACTGGCTTCAGCGAATACGGCACTTTCCGGCGCCATAGTGCTGGCCGGTTTTAGCACATCAACCAACAGATAGGCCATCAGTGAAGAAGCAATGAAATTGAACATAATAGTTGTGATAACGATATGACTACCACGCTTGGCTTGCAGATAAGCAGGTATAAACGCCCAGGCCGCGCCAAACAAACCACCCGCAATAGCAGCTAATGGTAATAACAATACCAACGGTAATTTATCGCCGAACCACAAACAGACTAAACCAACGCCTAATCCGCCCACATAAGCTTGCCCTTCACCGCCGATATTGAATAACCCAGCATGATAAGCAACGGCTACGGCTAATCCGGTAAAGATAAAACCGGTCGCATAATAGAGGGTGAAGCCGATGCCTTCGGCATTACCGAAAGAGCCTTCCCACATCACCTTGACCGCATCGAGTGGATTAATATCGATGTAATAAAATAATAAACCTGAAACAGCGAATGCCATTAACAGGTTGACCAGCGGAATAACGCCGACGTTGATCCAAAGCGGGATCCGTTGTTGACTCATGCTTGAACCCCTTGTTGCGCCTGCAAATGTTCAGGAATGATATTGGCCATCATTAAGCCCAGTGTTTTTTCATCGGCCTGAGCCGCAGAGACTTCGCCGACAATCGCACCATCAAACATCACCAGAATGCGATCAGACAGTGAAAGAATTTCATCCAACTCAACAGATACCAACAACACGGCTTTCCCCGCATCGCGCATGGCAATCACTTGTTTGTGAATAAACTCGATCGCACCGATGTCGACTCCTCGCGTTGGCTGACCAATCAGCAAGACATCGGGGTTCTTTTCTACTTCACGGGCGATTACCAGTTTCTGCTGATTCCCACCGGAGAAATTAGCTGTTTTTAATTGTGGATTCGCTGGGCGCACATCCCACTTATCCATTTTTTCCTGACAATCACGCAGAATCGCGTTCTTATCTTGTAAGAGACCGCGGTTATACATCGCGTGATTGTGATAACCCATAATGAAGGCTTCTTGCGCAGAAAACTTGTTGATCAGGCCCATTTTGTGCCGATCTTCCGGTACATGCCCCAGACCATAGTCACGGATCTCACCCGCGTCGGCAGGGTTATTGGCATCGATTTGATGGGAACCAATAGAAAATGAACCACTGGCTGGTTTGATAATACCACTGAGTAGTTCCAGCAATTCCGACTGACCATTTCCTGATACGCCGGCAATACCAACGACTTCACCCGCGCGGACATTGAAGGAAACCGATTTAATTCGCTCAACACCACTGGCATCGACATAACGCAGCTTATCTGCTTGCAGCAGAACATTTCCCGCTTGCGTGTCTTCTTTATCGACCGTCAGGCGAACTTTGCGCCCTACCATGAGTTCCGCCAGATCTTCACGGGACGTATTCACCGTGGCAACATGCGCGACCATTTCACCACGACGCATGACAGAAACCTGATCGGTGATTGCCATGATTTCACGCAGTTTGTGTGTAATCAAAATAACCGTCGTACCCTGATCTTTTAGTTTCGCCAGAATAGCGAACAGATGTTCAGCTTCCTGCGGGGTCAGCACACCCGTTGGTTCATCCAGTATCAGAATTTCGGCACCGCGATAGAGCGCTTTCAGAATTTCTACGCGCTGTTGTAGGCCTACCGGCAGATCTTCCACCACTGCATCCAGCGGTACATCCAAGCCATATTGTGCGGCCAGTTCTTTCAGTTTCTTTTTCGCCGCCGCCAAACTTGGCGCCAGCGTAAAACCTTGTTCCACACCGAGAATGATGTTTTCTAATACTGTGAAGGTGTTCACCAACATAAAATGCTGATGCACCATGCCGATACCGGCGGCAATCGCATCCTGCGATCCCCCAGGCTTATAAGGAGCACCTTTGACTTTCATCTCGCCACTATCGGCGTGATAAAAACCGTAGATGATGCTCATTAATGTCGATTTCCCAGCACCGTTTTCTCCGACGATGCCATGGATCGAGCCTTTACGAACTTGCAGATCAATATGCTTGTTGGCGTGAACTTCGCCAAATCGCTTATCGATACCACTCAGTTCTAACGCATATGAGTCTAATTGCGCCACAGTATGATTTCCAGAACACGGGTTAATAAATACACGAAACCGGCCCTGATGGCCGGTTCCGGATTAGCTAAAAAATGTGGATCAATATTTACAGGTGTTATCAGCCATATAATCGTGGATTTTGATTTTACCCGCGATGATATCTTTCTTGATGCTGTCCATTTTGGTTTTCATTTCTGGCGTGATCAGCTTGGCGTTATTTTCATCTTGCGCCCAATCTACACCACCTTCAGCCAGACCCAGCGCTTTCACACCGCCAGTCCATTTACCTTGAGCAGATTCATCCCAGCTCTGGAATGCCGCTAAACCAACACTTTTCACCATGGAGGTCAGCATAGTGCCTGGGTGCAGATGGTTTTGGTTGGAGTCAACACCAATAGCCAGCTTGCCCGCATCTTTCGCAGCTTGATAAACGCCCAGACCAGTGCCACCAGCCGCAGCATAAACAACATCCGCACCTTTCGAGAATTGGGTTTTAGCCAATTCCGCACCTTTAGCTGGGTCAGCAAATGCGGCAGGAGTAGAACCCGTCATGTTCTGGAATACTTCTGCTTTCGGGTTGATGTATTTAGCGCCCTGCTCATAACCACATTCGAATTTACGGATCAGCGGAATATCCATACCGCCTACGAAACCGACTTTACCAGTTTTAGATGCTTGCGCGGCTAACGCGCCAACCAGGAAAGAACCTTCGTGTTCTTTAAATACCACTGATTGCACGTTTGGTTTATCAACGACTGAATCGATGATAGTGAATTGAATTTTTGGGAATTCAGCAGCGACTTTTTCTACAGAAGATGAGAAGTTAAAACCTACCGCCACGATCGGGCTGTAACCACGGCTGGCTAAACGACGCAAACCTTGTTCACGTTGCGCTTCATTTTGTGGTTCAAATTCTTTAACGGTGATTTTTTTAGCTTTCTTATATTCTTCAACACCACCACGGAAAACGGCTTCGTTGAACGATTTATCAAATTTACCTGCTGTATCATAAATAACAGCTGGTTCTGCTGCTTTAGCGTGAGCGCTTAAAGCTGTCAGAGTAAACGTTGCTACAGCTGCCATTTTCAGAATCTTATTCATCTTCTTATCCTTCCAGGTTAATCGGCCTGAGCCCGATTCGGGCACAATATATAAGTCTATGAAGTACAGAGTTTTGGTCAAGTTTTTTACCTTAAAACTTGCTGTTCCAGCGCTTTATTGTAAAAAAATGAGCTACTACAAAGTTAACGACTTTAACTCTCCCTACAATGGGGCACACCAAATGAACCTCTCACCATTATGAGCCTTCAACAAATCACGCTTATCGTCTCGTTATTGCAGCAGATGTGTGTCTATGTGGTTATCGTCTATCTGTTGAGTAAGACGCCACTTTTTCAGCCGCTCACTCAAGTTACCATTAGTCTGCCAAATAAAATTCTCTGCTACTTAACCTTTTCCGCTTTTTGCATTATGGGCACCTATTTTGGCCTGAAAATCGATAATTCGATCGCCAATACCCGCGCTACCGGTGCAGTATTAGGGGGAATTGTCGGCGGACCTGTAGTCGGATTTCTAGTCGGCTTAACCGGTGGTGTTCATCGTTACAGCCTTGGTGGTTTTACCTCTTTTGCATGCATGATTTCGACCATCGCTGAAGGTTTGTTAGGTGGTTTAGTGCATCGCTATTTCCTGCAACGTCGGCGACCCGATCAACTGTTTAACCCCTGGATCGTTTTTTCCGTCGCCGTCGTCGCCGAATGTATGCAGATGGGTATTATCTTGTTATTGGCACGCCCTTTTGATCAGGCCTGGCATCTGGTGCAGAACATTGCATTACCGATGATGCTGGCGAATAGCTTTGGGGCTGCTATTTTGATGCGAATGCTGCTCGATCGCCGTGCGATGTATGAAAAATATTCGGTCGCCTTCTCTGCCCGCGCTTTAAAAATAGCAGAGCGTTCCATGGGGATATTGAACAAAGGCTTTAATCAGGAAAATTGCGCGCAACTTGCACGGATCTTATTGGAAGAAACCAATGTCGGCGCCGTAGCTCTCACCGATCGGGAAAAATTGCTCGCCTTTATTGGCATTGGCGAAGACCACCATCTTCCCGGCACCGCTATCACCTCATCGCACACCTTACGCGCTATCGCGAATAATGAAGTGGTGTATGCTGATGGCAATCTGATCCGCTATCACTGTACGTTAGATCCGCACTGCAAGCTGGGTTCTACACTCGTCATACCACTACGCGGTGAAGACAATCGGGTGATTGGCACCATTAAACTTTATGAACCGAAAAGAAAGCTCTTCTCTTCCCTCAACCGCACGTTGGGTGAAGGTATGGCAAGATTGCTTTCCACACAAATTCTGGCAGGAAAATATTCCGCCCAAAGCGAGCTGTTGGCACAATCGGAAATCAAATTACTCCACGCACAAGTGAACCCGCATTTTCTGTTTAACGCCTTAAACACGCTGGGTTCGGTGATACGTCGGGACCCAGAGCATGCGCGGCAGCTTGTTCAACATTTGTCGTTATTCTTTCGGAAAAATCTACGACGAGGTACCGAGGAAGTAACGCTGAAAGAGGAGTTAGAACACGTAAACAGTTATTTACAGATCGAGCTGGCCCGCTTTCCCGATCGACTGAAAGTATTGTTTCAGGTCGACGATTTGTTATTGAGTCAGAAATTGCCGGCCTTCTCACTGCAACCCATTGTGGAAAATGCGATAAAGCATGGCATTTCTCAAACGATAAATGGTGGCACTGTGACCATTTCTGGTCAGCGAAATAATGACGGCTGGCAGTTAGTCGTTGCCGATGATGCCGGTTTATTTGATGCTCCCGCAGCGCCCGATAAAGATGAAAGTAGTAACGGTTTGGGCATGAACTTGGTCGATCGCCGTATCAAGGCCCATTACGGCGATCAGTTCGGAGTTCAAGTGCAGTGTCAGCCCGATATTGTCACTCAGGTTATTATTAATTTGCCGTTTTCTGAGGTTGAACCATGTTGCGAGTGATCATTGTCGATGATGAATTACCAGCCAGAGAAGAATTACGCAGTATTCTGGAAAGTTATACACGGAAAAATGAGGCTGAACTGGAAATCATCGGTGAATGCAGCAATGCGCTGGAAGCAATTCCAGCCATTCATAAACTCCGCCCGGATGTGGTGTTTTTAGATATTCAGATGCCCCGCATCAGTGGACTGGAAATGGTCAGTATGCTTGACCCTGAACATTTACCTGCCATTGTCTTCATTACCGCTTATGATGAATTTGCGCTGAAAGCATTCGAAGAAAATGCGTTTGATTATTTGCTCAAACCCATAGAACCGGCGCGTTTGGAAAAGACATTAAGCCGTTTACGCAAAGAGTTAGCACCACCTTCCTACCAGCCATTAGCCGAGTTAGCACCGCTACGTTCTATTCCCTGTTGCGGCCACAACCGCATTTTTTTAGTACCCCTGACTGAGGTGGAATATATCCATAGCGATTTGGCTGGCGTACATGTTTTTAGCGCCAAACAAGCCGGTGTTACGCAACTGACCATGCGCACACTGGAAGAAAAAACACCATTTTTGCGTTGCCATCGCCAATACATGATCAACCCCGATCAAGTGGCCGAAATTCAGTTGCTGGAAAATGGCAGTGCGGAAGTGATCACCCGAGCCCAACAGCACATACCGGTCAGCCGCCGTTATCTGAAACCACTCAAGCAGAGCCTGAATATTCCCTAAATCCTAAAACCGCTTTATCACCGATAATGACCGCTTATTGCGCCATACAACCACTCACTGGATTTGAAATGTTATTCCTGAAAACCCTGTTCTAAGGTGAATCTGTCACACCAGAAAGGATCTGGTGCAGTATCAACTTACACTCAGGAGTAACACTCATGACGCATGCGATTACATTTGTCATCAGCGCACTGTGTATTCTTGCCATCTGTTATCGGTTTTACGGCATTTTCTTTGTTCGTAAAGTGCTGCAAGCCGATGACAGTCAGGTAACGCCCTCTCATGCGTTAGCTGATGGCAAAAATTATGTTCCAACGAATCGTTGGGTTAACTTCGGTCAGCATTTTGCTGCGATTGCGGCTGCAGGCCCACTGGTTGGCCCCGTGCTGGCGGCACAATATGGCTATCTTCCGAGCTTCCTCTGGTTACTCATTGGTTGCGTAATTGGTGGTGCGGTACACGACACTGTCGTGCTGTTTGCTTCCATGAAATATCAGGGTAAGTCACTGTCGGAAGTAGCAAAAGCGGAACTGGGCCCAGTGGCAGGCTGGTGTACTGGTTTAGCGATGCTGTTCATCATCACCATTACCATGGCGGGTTTATCGATGGTGGTGGTTCATGCCTTGGAACGCAATGCCTGGGGTACGTTTGCCGTCTTCATGACCATCCCGATTTCCATGCTGGTGGGTTTGTATCATAAAGCGACCGGTGATCTGAAGAACTCCTCGATTGTTGGTTTTATTGCAGTATTGGCCTGCGTATTTTTCGGCCCTTACATTCAGGGCACCGTATTCGGCGACTGGTTAACCCTGCACGAAACCACCATCAGTTTAGCGTTACCAATCTATGCGTTCTTCGCAACTGCACTGCCAGTTTGGTTGCTGTTAACTCCGCGCGGTTACATCTCTTCCTTCATGAAGATTGGCGTGTTTGGTGCGTTGATTATCGGTGTGGTGTTTATCAACCCTGAAATTCAATTCCCTGCACTGACTCAATTTATTCATGGTGGTGGCCCGGTTCTGGGCGGCCCGGTATGGCCGTTCATCTCTATCACCATTGCTTGTGGCGCGATCTCTGGTTTCCATGCCTTTATTGGTTCAGGCACCACCCCTAAATTGGTCGATAAATGGAGTGATATTCTGCCGGTTGCCTTTGGTGCCATGTTGGCGGAATGTGTGGTTGGTGTAATGGCACTGATTGCCGCAACCGCCTTACACCCTGCTGATTATTTCGCGATCAACTCATCACCTGCTGCGTTTGCTAATCTGGGTATGAACGTGGTTGATTTGCCACAACTGTCGAAAGAAATTGGTTTAGATCTGTATGGTCGTACTGGTGGTGCCGTAACACTGGCTGTTGGTATGTCTTACATCTTCACTAAAATTAGCTGGTTCAGCTCACTGTCTTCTTATTTCTTCCAGTTCGTGGTTATGTTTGAAGCGGTATTCATTCTGACTGCCGTTGACTCAGGCACTCGTGTATCCCGCTATTTGATTCAAGATTTCTTCGGTGAATTTTATGCGCCATTAAAACGCATTGATTGGATGCCCGGTGCTATTGGCGCGAGCATACTGGCTTGTCTGATGTGGGGTTATCTGCTGATGTCTGGCGATATTGGCTCAGTATGGGCACTGTTCGGGGTTTCTAATCAGCTGATGGCATCTGTAGGCCTGATAATTGGCACCACCATCATCCTGCGGTTATCCACTAAACGTCGTTATGCACTGACCTGTTTGATTCCATTATCTTATCTGTTTGTAACCGTACAATATGCCGGTTACTGGATGATAAAAAATGTGTACTTCAACCCAGTAGCTAAAGGTTACAACATTTTTAACGGTTGTATCTCTATCATCATGCTGGTGCTGGGTATCATCATCCTGATCTCAGCCATGCGGAAATGGAAGGAACTGTTGAGCAAATCACCAGCTCAACGCCGTGCAGCCGCCACAGAAACAGTAGCACAACAACTCAGTTAAAACGCACGAACGCTAAATAGCAAAACGGCCCGTTATGGGCCGTTTTTATTGTTGCTATACACTAAACTTATTTAGCGAATTCAGCAGCACCTTGGGCAATAACCAGCTCTTCGTTAGTTGGAATAACGAACGCTTTAGTGCTATCAGCCGCAGTGATCAAGCCTGAGTTACCGAAACGAGCAGCCGCATTTGCAGCAGCGTCTTCAACAAAGCCGAAACCTTCCAGTAATTTCAGCACAGCGCTGCGCATTGGCATTGAGTTTTCACCGATACCGCCAGTGAAGATCAGCGCATCAACTTTACCGACGGCAACATAGTAAGATGCAATGTATTTCGCTAGGCGATAGCAGAAAATATCAAACGCCAGTTTGCACTGTTCGTCGCCTTGCTCAACGCCTTCAATGACACCACGGAAATCGCTGGTTTTACCAGACAGACCCAGCAGACCTGATTTTTTGTTCAGCGTGTCACGAACATCTTCTACGGTGTAACCCAAGGTATCAATCAGGAAGAACACGATAGATGGATCGATATCACCACAACGGGTACCCATTACGATACCTTCCAGTGGGGTTAGACCCATACTGGTATCAACACATTTACCATTTTTGATAGCACTAACCGAACCACCATTACCCAAATGTGCAGTAATGATATTGGTCTCAGACATTGGTTTACCCAACAGCTTCGCCGCTTCAGTAGTGACATAGTAGTGGCTGGTACCGTGGGCGCCATAACGACGAATAGCGTGTTCTTTGTAAAGCTCATTAGGGAGCGGATACATGAACGCTTTCGGCGGCATAGTCTGGTGGAAAGCAGTATCAAAAATAGCGACGTGAGGCAGCGCAGAGAAGAGACGACGAGCAGCAGCGATACCGAGCAAGTGCGCTGGATTGTGCAGTGGTGCCAGAGGAATGCATTGCTCAATGCCTTTAACCACTTCATCGGTGATCAATGTTGGGTGGGTAAACAGTTCACCACCAGAAACGACACGGTGACCAACAGCGATAAAAGATTTAATCAGCTCAGGTTTACCTTCAAGAATTTGCTCTTCAAGATAAGTTAACGCCACAGTATGGTTTGCACCGGCTGGCAAAGCTGCTTTTTTCTTGTCGTCTTCACCGAAACGCCAGCTGATTTGCGCTTCAGGCAAACCCAGTGCTTCCGCTAAACCAGTAAGATATTGATTACCGGTTACAGGATCGACAATGGCAAACTTCAGAGATGAACTACCACAGTTAACAACCAGAACGGTTGGATTGATTGTTGCTTCCATTCTTTCCTCGCATTGCTTTCAGACGCGTAGCGTCAAAGCGGTTCAAGGTCAGGGCGAACGACACATCATCGTTCAGCGATGGCCTGCTAAAGGTAACGTCTAAAAACTGGCTCAACCACTTATG
The DNA here is from genome assembly GCA_028683735.1 of Tolumonas sp. GTDB lineage: Bacteria > Pseudomonadota > Gammaproteobacteria > Enterobacterales > Aeromonadaceae > Tolumonas. The sequence continues at coordinate 12,497 of JAQUHG010000001.1, forward strand.
TTCATTATGTTCGTGCTTACTGAGCATAAGTTTCAGCTTTTAGATGCAGCCTGAAATTCCTGCAAAACTACATAATGCAGTTCCGACAGCTCTCATCGCCAAGCATCATTTTTTATGCCAATCCACCAGAACAAACATATCCACCATCAATGCCCACAAATACAGAGTATAAATACGCTTATCTGGGTTTTTCCTTGTATAAAAGAGTGCAATAAATCACACATACATCAACAAGATGTTTTGTTACTGTCGGCTTTAGCACAATAAATTGGTAAGACCAATGAATGACTAACTTGACAGCTTATTCTCCCCTATTCCTGCCGACGAGTCACCTATTTCACAATGAATTAAATTGCCGTTAATGCTGATAGATGATTTAGATCATTTTTCGCTGAACACCTAGCTACTCAGGCCATGATATATAGCTTTTCAGCTCATCTCTGGCTTGGATTGCCGAATGGAAATGGATACTTTTTATACCTAAACTTTCTGCAGTTTTAACATTAGCCAGTGAATCATCGATGAAAATACAATCAGAATTGGTCAGACCATTTTGATTAAGCAAATATTCATATATTGCAGGATCAGGCTTAATCAATTTAACCTCCGCGGAGATCACTTTCGCGTCAAATTCACCCCAGAATGATGCAGTTTCTGCTAAATATGCCGCATTATCGTGCCCCATATTGGATAATGCATAAATGCCATGTCCCGCTTGTTTAAGCTGTTTCAACAGAAGGATGCTTTCAGGAATAGGGGTTAGTGAGGCAGGGACAGCGTGATATATAGCAGCAACAATATCTTCGTCTATATCAGTTCGCTCTACAGCGCGCTGAATGACTTCAGGAATGGTCAGCGAACCTCGGTCGATTTCATGCCAATCCTGATGGGCAAACAAATGTTCTGCCACTCTTACCGCGCCGGGCGTTGTGATCACTGAGCGCACAATTTCTACCGGATCCCATTTCACCAACACGTTGCCAATATCAAAAATAATATTCATAACTATCCTCATCGCTTATTGTCGATAACCATATGACCAACCTGCTGCAGAGTCCAGCGTGTTAGTTCAGAATGTGTTTAAGGTACACGTTTTGCATGGTTTTCGTGATATAGGTAATTCGAGTTACACCTATAGAAAATTTGTATTACGCAAAGGCATTCTTCCTTGGCGCAGCCTCCCCTTTTTTGTTAATTTACTACGCAATCCAATGACGTTGCGTAAAAGGGAGCGCTGACATGACCAAATATTCTCTGGATAAGGACAAGATCAAGGTATTACTGCTGGAAGGTGTGCATCCAAACTCAGTAGATAATTTCAAATCTGCTGGTTACACCAATGTGGAATATGTGAAAGGTTCACTGGAAGAAGAAGCGCTGATCGAAAAAATCCGCGATGTACACTTCATTGGTATCCGCTCTCGTACTCACCTGACTGAACGTGTTCTTGATGCAGCACAGAAACTGGTCTCTATCGGTTGTTTCTGTATCGGCACCAACCAAGTTGATCTGGCCGCAGCAGAAAAACGCGGTATTCCTGTATTCAACGCTCCATTCTCTAACACTCGCAGCGTTGCTGAACTGGTGTTGGGCGAAATTCTGTTGCTGCTGCGTGGCATTCCGCATAAAAACGCTGGCGCACATCGTGGTGATTGGGATAAGAGTGCAACAAACTCTGTTGAAGCGCGTGGCAAAAAATTAGGTATCGTCGGTTACGGCCATATCGGTAGCCAGTTGAGTGTTATCGCAGAAAGCATTGGTTTGAAAGTTTTTTACTACGACATCGAAAACAAACTGTCTATGGGTAACGCTATTCAGGTAGCTACCATGGATGAATTGTTAGCGCAGTCTGATGTGATCACTCTGCATGTACCAGAAACAGCGTCTACTAAAGATATGTTTGGTGCAGAACAGTTCGCGAAAATGAAAAAGAACTCTATTTTCATCAACGCAGCACGCGGAACCGTCGTGAAAATTGATGATCTGGCTGATGCTCTGGAAAGTGGTCATCTGGCTGGTGCAGCTATCGACGTATTCCCGGTTGAACCAAAAGCCAATGGCGAACGCTTTGTTTCTCCACTGCAGAAATTTGATAACGTGATCCTGACTCCGCACATCGGTGGTTCTACTGAAGAAGCGCAGGAAAATATCGGGATCGAAGTTTCCAGCAAACTGATCAAATACTCAGATAACGGTTCAACACTGTCTGCGGTTAACTTCCCTGAAGTATCACTGCCAGAACTGGGTCGTAAAACCAGCCGTCTGCTGCACATTCACCGCAATCAGCCAGGTGTTCTGAATAAGATCAACCAGGCATTTGCTGATGAAGGTATCAACATTGCTGGTCAGTTCCTGCAAACCAACGCCAACATCGGTTACGTGGTGATTGAAGTGGAAACTGAACACAGTGATATCGCGCTGGCACGTCTGAAAGAAATTGATGGCACATTAAAAGCACGTATTCTGTTCTAATTTGCCGTTATAGCTACCTTAACAGTAGCAGTTAAAAGCCTGACTCATGTCAGGCTTTTTTATGAATAAAAATCAGTGATATAACGACTATAAAAAAAGGCCATCCATTACATACGGGTGGCCTTTTTTATATTTCAGAAGTCAGCTATCAGTGTTGAGATATTGATGCAAACTTAGTGAAATAATCAGGGAAGGTTTTTGAAGTGCAACCCGGATCATTAATGGTCACCGGTGTATCACTCAATGCCACCAGCGAGAAACACATCGCGATACGATGATCGTTATAGGTATCAATCGCTGCATGTTTCAATTCGGTAGCTGGTGTGATTTCAATGAAATCGTGCCCTTCTACTACTTCCGCTCCGACTTTACGTAACTCAGTAGCCATGGCGCTCAGACGATCGGTTTCTTTGACACGCCAGTTATAAATATTACGAATGGCGGTTTTACCTTTCGCGAACAAGGCAGCAGTCGCAATGGTCATCGCCGCATCAGGGATCTGATTCAGATCTAAATCAACAGCTTGCAGTTCGCCCACATTTTCCGCTTCGATGAAATCATCACCCCAGGTAATTTTCGCACCCATTTTTTCCAGCACGTCAGCAAAACGAATATCACCCTGGATACTGTCTTTACCAATACCAGTTACACGTACTTTGCCTTTAATCGCGCCAGCAGCCAGGAAATAGGAAGCAGAAGAGGCATCACCTTCCACCAAAAATTTACCCGGAGAAATATAAGTCTGATTGCCGCGCACATAGAACACCTGATAATTGTCGTGCTCTACGGTCACACCAAACTGTTTCATGATGTGCAGCGTGATATCAATGTATGGTTTAGAAACCAGCTCACCACGAATGCGAATGCGTACATCACCGGAGGCCAGTGGTGCAGCCATCAGGAATGCGGTCAGGAATTGGCTCGACACGGAACCGTCAATAACGACTTCCCCACCCCACAGGCCTTTGCCTTCAATCGTGAGTGGTGGATAACCTTCTTTTTTCAGGTAATGAATATGAGCACCAGCCTGACGTAATGCATCGACCAGATGAGCAATTGGGCGCTCTTCCATACGAGGTTCGCCAGTCAGCGTAAATTCACCATTACTCAGGCAAAGAGCGGCACATAAAGGACGCATCGCTGTACCGGCATTTCCCAGGAATAAACTGACAGGTTCAGCTGAAGAGAACGAACGCCCTAAACCATGCACTGTACAGGCAGTTTTATCTGCAGAAAGTTCATATTTGACACCCAAAGTTTTCAGGGCATTCAGCATATGGCGAATATCATCGCTATCCAGCAGATTAGTCAGGCAGGTCGTTCCACGAGCCAGTGCCGCCAGCAATAATGCACGATTGGAAACGCTCTTGGATCCAGGCAGGTTAACCGTCCCTTCAACGCGCGCAATCGGTTCCAGAGTCAGGGTTTTCATAATATTCCTGTTACAACGAAAAATTCTTATTGTTCGGGCAATGAGCGACGCTCATGCATTCCGCATAAAAATAACGCCGGATAATCCGGCGTTATCCTCTTCTTTTATTTTACACTGCAGCGCGGAGGAACGCCGTCTTAAATCACATTAGATTTCAGACTGATTTGTTGCTTAAGCGTGTTTCTTAGCAAACTCGTCCATAAAGCTAACCAACGCTTTAACACCTTCCAGCGGCATTGCGTTGTAGATACTCGCACGCATACCACCCGCGATACGGTGACCTTTCAGCGCCATCAAACCAGCCGCTTTCGATTCAGTCAGGAATGCTGCGTCCAGCTCTGGATTGGCCAGATGGAAAGCAACGTTCATGCGTGAACGGCATTTTGGATCAACGTTGTTGCTGTAAAAAGAGCTGTTATCGATGTAGTTATACAGATAATCGGCTTTTTCCTGATTCAGCTTATTCATGGCTTCTAAGCCACCAATGCGTTTCAGCCATTTGAACACCAAACCCGCCAGATACCATGCATAAGTTGGTGGCGTGTTGAACATGGAGTCGTTTTCAGCCGTCAGTTTGTAATCAAAAATAGCTGGCACATCTGCGCGAGCTTGATTCAACAGATCGTCACGAACAATGGCAATACACAGACCAGAAGGGCCGATATTCTTTTGTGCACCAGCGTAGATGATACCGAACTTAGAAACATCGATCGGGCGAGAAAGAATAGTAGAAGAAAGATCGGCCACTAAAGGAATATCACCAGTATCAGGAATATCGAACATTTCGATACCTTCAATGGTTTCATTCGGACAGTAGTGAACATAAGCAGCATCGGCACGGAACTGTGGTTTTTCGATCAGTGTAAAACGGCCTTGTTCATCTTTCTGCACGCCTGCAACGGCAACGGCATCCGCATATTTATGTGCTTCAGTCAGTGCCGCTTTCGACCATACGCCAGAGATCAGGTAATCCGCTTTTTTGTTGTCGCCACCCAGCAGATTCAACGGAACTGCTGCGAATTGACCACGACCACCGCCATGCATGAACAATACTTTATAGTTATCCGGTATATTCAGCAGATCGCGCAGATCCTGCTCAGCTTCTGCGGCCAGCGCCATGAACTCTTTGCCACGGTGGGAGATTTCCATCACAGAAACACCTAAACCAGCGAAATCAATGAATTCGCTTTGTGCTTGCTGCATCACTTCCACCGGCAACATAGCCGGACCAGCACAGAAATTGTACACTTTCTTCATAATGTCCTTATACCTCAGCGTTTTATAGCTAAATAATAAAGTGAAACTGCCAGCCGAAAAAAACGACCAGATTTGATCTTGATCTCATCATACAACATTGCGCAGGCAGGAAAGGAGCGGTTTTTTGATTTTAGTTATCAATAAAAAATCCGAAGCCGACCATTGGTCTGACTTCGGATTGTTCTTATACTCTCGGCCTTGATTTTGTTAGTTCTTACCTTTTCCAGATCCTTTACCGCCGTTATTCATCATTCCGCCACCCATTCCCATGCCTGTCGCTTTACCATTCCCAATACCTTGTCCATTCATCATCGGAGTATCAGGTAAGGTCACGCCTTTGGCTTTAGCACGTTCCAACATCAGTTCCCGATGTTCAAGACGGATTTTCTGACGTTCTTCTTCTGTGGTGGCATTTCTCATTTGAGAGCGGAAAGCTGTTCGCTCTTCAGCGGTCATTAACTGATATCCAAAGATAGTCTCTTTTTCAGCAGGAACAGCTGGTGTCGCAGGCACGGCAGGAGTAGCAGGCACTGCTGGTGTTGCTTTTTCTGCCGCCAGACTTACACACGGGAGCAATATCAAACCGAACAATGCAGATTTGATAAACATATTTGATCGCATTTTAAACTCCTCTACTTTACGAAGAGAAAAAGAGTTGTTCGCATTCAGATGAATGTCATCGTAAGTATAGTTTACTTAAATTAACAATTCCTAATTTAAATGAACACTTACCCACTCACTACGCTTAAATCAACACTAACTATACTTATTACAGACTTGAATGAAATCAGGGGAAGCCTGTGTTGAGCTGGCGCAAGGTGGTGGGTTCGTTAGTGCTGTTGCTCTGTATAACAGCAGGTATTTTTTATCTTCAAAAACCACCCTCTGTCATGGTTATACACCCCACTCGAGGTCAGGCAATAGAGGCGGTATATGCCACAGGCACCGTGGAATCGAGCATTACGATCCGTATTGCGGCTGAACGGGCCGCCCGTTTGATCGCATTGTTAGCAGATGAAGGCATCGCCGTAAAAACAGGTCAACCCCTCGCCCGGTTTGATGATGCGGAATTACAAGCCAACTTGCAGGAAATGCGCATTCGCCAGCGCAATGCTGAACAACATGTTTCCCGTATGGAAAAGTTATATCAACGCGGTGCCACCAGTATCGAATTATTGGAACAGGCGCGAGCCGATGCCGATGCAGCCAGAGCGGTTACCCAACGTTTTCAGGCACAGGTTAATTCACTGACGTTAATCAGCCCGGTTGATGGAGAAATCATTCGTCGTGATGGTGAGGTCGGCGATTACATTCCGGTTAATCAGCCCGTATTTTATCTTCGCAAAACCAATACCCCGCTGCGGTTAGTGGTCGATGTTGATGAAGAGGATATTCCTGCCGTTAAACCCGCTCAGCCGGTGTTGATCACCACCGATGCATTTTCAGGGCAGGTATTCCATGCCACCGTTTCCGATATCACGCCGAAAGGGGATGCGGTGACTCGCAGTTATCGGGTACGAGTCATCTTACCTGCCAGCGTACCGTTTTTAATTGGCATGACGGCAGAAGCCAACATCATTACGGCGCAGCGAGATAATGCACTATTGATCCCTAACTCGGCGCTTATCAATAACTCAGTCTGGCTGTTCAAAGCAGGTAAAGCCGTGCAGCAACCCGTGAAGATCGGAGCAAAAAATACCGATAAAACAGAAATAACAGAAGGACTTTCTGAGCAGGATCTGCTCATTGTAGACCCGCCACTCTCTTTAAAAGCAAACCAACCCGTTAATGCCAAATTACCGGAAAAAGCAGGAGCACAGTCATGAGCCTTGCCGCTTCAATCGCGATCAGCCACTTGTTATCGCGGCGGCGGCAAACCATTGTCTCTGTGCTTGGCATTACCTTAGGCGTCTCATTTTTTCTCGCAATTTCAGCCATGATGCGCGGTTCCGAAAACGACTTCATGCAACGGTTAGTCGATAACTCACCGCATGTCACCGTGTATGATGAATATCGCAACCCACGCCAGCAGCCGGTCCAAATCGCCTTCCCTTCCGCCATCGCCGATATTCATGGCATGAAGCCACGCACCGAGCTGCGTGGTATCCGGCAGTATAAAGAGAAATTAGCGTTAATTGCCCGTCGTACTGATTTACAGATCGCGGCGGTATTACAAGGACAGGTGATCGCGTCATTTGCCGGTATGACGCGCGGGGTTTCGATCACGGGTATAAAACCGGAACAGATGAAAAATGTCAGCCGGATAGAACATTATTTTGTGACTGGCTCGCTCGAAAGCCTGTCGGCGAACCCCAACGGCATCATTATTGGCGTCGGTCTGGCCGATAAATTCCAACTTAAAATGGGTGATAAACTTTCCATCACATCACCTTCCGGGACGATACATCTGATGAAAATTGTCGGGTTATTTAATACCGGCACCACTAACTACGATGAATCACAAACCTTTGCATTATTGAATCGGGTGCAAAACCTGTTGGAACGCCCGAATGTCGCCAATCGGTTTATCTTAAAACTGCAAAACCCACAGCAATCCGCGGTGGTTGCCCACCAAATTGAACGGGAACTCGGTTATAAAACCCAATCGTGGCAGGAAGCCAGTCAGGATCTGATGAATCTGGTGCTGATCCGCAATCTGATCATGTATAGCGTGGTCAGTGCCATTTTACTCGTCGCTTCGTTCGGTATTTATAACGTCATCTCAACCGTCGTACTGGAAAAAACTAAAGATATCGCCATCTTGAAATCGATCGGTTTTGAGGCCCGCGATATTGAGCGGATATTTCTGATTGAAGGCGCCATTCTGGGTTTGATCGGCAGCATTTCTGGTTCGGTGGTCGGCCTGTCGTTTATGTATGGCTTGAGCCGGATTGCAATTAAAAGCCCGTTTAATACGACTCGCGCCTTCTTACCCATAGATTGGAGCACTGACCAGATCTTGATTGCCATCGCCTTTGCAATGCTATCGGCTTTATTTGCAGCCTGGTTACCCGCACGTAAAGGCGGCCGCGTCCGGCCAGTCGATATTCTGCGGGGTGCCGAATGAAAAATGTCCTGCGCACGGAAAAACTAACCCGGATCTTACCCAATGAAATACCGGTGACGCTGGTTCAGGATATTGATATTACGATCGGGCAAAGCGAGTTCGTGGCGATCATGGGCCCTTCCGGTTCGGGTAAATCGTCTCTGCTTTATCTGCTTGGTCTGCTTGATTCGCCTACTTCCGGCAAATTATGGTTGGATGAAGAAGAAACCAGCCAGTTTAGTGATAACCAACTGGCTCGGATCCGACTACAGCGAATTGGTTTTGTATTTCAGTTTCATTTCCTGTTGGCAGAGTTTTCCTCGCTGGAAAATGTCATGTTACCGATGCGAAAACTGGGTCAGCTTTCTGAACTACAGGCAAAAGTGAAAGCAAGCCAGTTGCTGGAAAATCTGGGCATGCAAGACCACCAGCACAAATTACCCAGTCAGCTTTCCGGCGGGCAACGACAACGGGTAGCGATTGCCCGGGCACTCGCGAATGATCCGGTGCTGATTTTGGCCGATGAGCCAACGGGCGCTTTAGATACCAAATCGAGCGTGAATGTCCGCAGCATATTGCATGATCTTTCCCAAAATCATCAGTGCGCGATTATTGCCGTAACTCACGACGCTGAATTTGCCAAAGTGGCTGATCGGCAGATCCATTTAGTCGATGGGCGATTGGTACCATGATGATAGAAAATTCAAGTTCAATGCCATCTCACTCGCCCGGTTCACTGTCGTTACAGCAAGACGCACCCTCTTCGTTACTGCTAATTAGTGGTGATTGGACACTTCCTCATTATGCAAGGTTACAGAAACAAATCGCGCCTCATCACAACCAACTCAATGACAATCTGCAAATCAGTTGGGATGCGCTTGGTGCACTGGATACAGCCGGTGCCACACTGATCATCGAACTCATCGGGCCTGCTCGTTTGCAACAGTTGACGGAAAATAACACCCCGCTGTCTGCCGAACGCTTAGCATTGTTACTGTGTGTGGCGCGCGCGTTAGACACGATGACAGATAAAGACACGGAGCCGAAAAGCTCGATCATTAATGACCTATTAACCCACATCGGTAAAACAACAGAACAAATAGGTAAGCAGCAAATTGACCTGCTGGGTTTTATTGGTCTCACCGTTGAAACGCTTATCACAACCGTTCTCAGACCCCGACGCTGGCGGATAACCTCATTAATTGCTCATATTGAACAAACCGGTTTTAACGCGATCCCGATTATTGCCCTGCTCACTTTTTTAGTCGGTGCGGTCGTCGCATTTCTTGGTGCAACGGTATTAACGGATTTCGGTGCCAGCATCTACACCGTGGATCTGGTTGCGTTCGCTTTTCTGCGGGAATTTGGCGTGTTGCTGACCGCCATACTGATGGCCGGACGAACCGCCAGTGCATTTACCGCACAAATTGGCTCAATGAAAGCCAACGAAGAGATCGATGCAATACGGGCTTTGGGGTTAAACCCTATTGAACTGCTGGTGCTTCCCAGAGTATTCGCGATGTTGATCAGCTTGCCGCTCCTCACCTTTATTGCGATTTGTTGCGGCATGCTGGGTGGTGCCGTTGTTTGCTCACTGACATTAGATATCTCTCCTACCCTATTCCTGACTATTTTACAGCGCGATATCAGTCTTAATCATTTTCTGGTCGGAATCGGTAAAGCACCGCTGTTTGCCTTCATTGTGGCGGTGATCGGCTGTCTGGAAGGATTTAAAGTGGCTGGCAGTGCACAATCTGTCGGTGAGCACACAATATCCAGCGTCGTACAATCTATCTTTATGGTGATCCTGTTAGATGCACTTGCCGCATTATTCTTTATGGAGATGAGCTGGTGACACAGACAGAACAGCCACTTATTCAGGTTCGCGGGTTACTTAATCGCTTTGGTAGCCAGATTGTGCATGAAAATCTCGATCTGGATGTTTCCCGTGGTGAAATACTGGGCGTGGTTGGTGGTTCCGGCACCGGAAAATCGGTGCTGCTGCGCAGCATTGTGGGTCTGCACAATCCCAATGCCGGTAATATTCAGCTCTTTGGTGAACAGCTGAATGTGCTCTCTGCAGAGAATCGTTCACAGTTAGAGCAACGCTTTGGCATTTTATTTCAGCAAGGCGCCTTATTTACCTCGCTCACGGTGCTGGAAAACACCGCCCTGCCGCTGATTGAACATACCACCCTCAACCGTGCCGATGCAGAACATTTAGCCAGAATGAAATTGGCGCTGGTGGGCTTAACCCCAGATGCTTATCGGAAATATCCTGATGAATTATCCGGTGGCATGATTAAACGTGCCGCATTGGCGCGCGCATTAGCACTTGACCCTGAAATTTTGTTCCTTGATGAGCCGACAGCTGGTTTAGATCCGATTAGTGCGGCTGCATTCGACCAACTGCTCCTCACCTTACGCGATGCATTGGGGTTTACCGTTTTTTTAGTTACTCATGATCTTGATACGCTCTATACCATCTGCGACCGCGTGGCCGTGCTGGCACAAAAACGGGTGTTGATCGCCGACACACTTGAGGCTGTCGCAGCAATGGAGGATCCCTGGATACAAGACTATTTCCACGGCCCCCGCGGGCGGGCAGTGAAACAAATATACCCAAAGTAATTGGAGCTGCAGCAAGGCGACAAGAGAGCGAATCCCCATGAACATAGATAGACTATGTGATTGGGGTGAGAGAACGCAGTCAACGCAGCTGCAACTTCAAGTACGAAGGGTATAGCCGGAACACAGCAGGAGTAAGTCTGAGATGGAAACCCGAGCTCATCATGTATTGATTGGTTTGTTTCTCGTTATAGCCATAGCAGGAATATTGCTGTTTTCACTCTGGTTGGGCAAATCCAGTTCTAAACAGGAACTGGTCTATTACGACATACTGTTTAATGAAGAAGTGAGTGGCCTGACCGCGGGCAGCCCGGTGGAGTTCAGCGGTATCAAAGTGGGTGAAGTCGAAAGTTTGCAACTCGACCAGCAAGATCCACGCAAAGTATGGGCACATATTCGCCTGTCAGGAAAAACACCGGTTAAGCAAGATACGCATGCTCGTTTGGCCTTAGCCAATATCACTGGGAGTGCCTTGATCCGCTTGTTTGGCGGCGCACCTGATAGTCCTATATTACAAGGTGTTGATGGTAAAAATGCCATAATTGTTGCAGATCCATCCCCCATCAGCCGTTTTTTGGCGAATGGTGAGAATCTGATGGAAAATATCAACAATCTGGCCAGTAATCTTAATAAGGTGATTTCTGATGAGAATGTACTTAGCCTCAGCCAAACACTCTCTCATTTAGAACAAGTCACCGGTGTGTTCGCCACACACCGCAACGATCTGGCTGAAACAATCCTGCAAGTCAGAACGCTGAGTCAACAAGCCAGCGCCGCTATGAACGATATATCCCATCTCACAACGAATGCCAACAGGCTGCTTGATGATCAAGGGCGACAGGTACTGAACAATGCAGCTCTATCGATGGCTAATTTAAAACGTGTTACCCACCAATTAGAACAGCTACTCAGTAACAATCAGGCGCCGCTCCAAAATGGCATGCAAAGCCTCAACAATCTTGGCCCCGCCTTGCAGGAATTACGTGCAGCACTGAGTTCATTGAACCGGTTAAGTCATCGTCTTGAAGAAGATCCGTCCGGTTTTTTACTCGATAGAGAGAAAAAGCAGGAGTTTCAGCCATGACCATTCACGTCAAACGATTCCCTCACATCAGTTCACTGTTACTGGCCTGCTTACTCAGTGCCTGTTCTCTGCTACCCGCTTCGGAGCAAGTACAGATTTATCGTCTACCGGCCATCACATCCGCACATCATCAGGCAGAAAAACTGAACTGGTCATTGCGGCTAATGACCCCTCATGCCAATCAGACACTTGATAGCGTGCGGATTGCCGTTATTCCTGAAAGGAACCTGATCAGCAATTACAAAGGCATACGCTGGAGTGATCGGGCACCGATCCTGTTACGAGATCGGTTACTCGATGCATTTCAAACTGACGGGCGGATCCAAACCATCACCAGCGACACCAGTACTTTCAATGTGGATGTAGAACTAACCAGTGAACTGTCGGCTTTTCAAAGTGAATATCGCAACGGCAAACCCGAAATACGGATCATACTGGATATGCATTTGATCAACTCACAAAGTCAGCAAGTTGTAGCAAGCCATCGATTCGACGTTCGTCAAATAAGTAAAAATAGTGATGCGAAATCGGTCATTCAAGCCTTTGGGCTGGCTTGTGATAACTTGAGTCGTGAAGTGGTCGACTGGACGCTCAACAGCAAGCGACCGTAGTAGTTTATAAAAAACAGAGCTATTAAGATTAATTAGCTCTGTTTAATAAGATAAAAACTAGTTCATCAATTTATGCATAGTCTGGTGTAATTCAGATGAAATAGTATGTAATTGATGACTCGTTCCTTCAGTCACATTCGCATTATCCTGATTGTCAGTAGCAATATCTTTAATCTCAATTAAGTTGCGTGAAATATCTTCAACGACCGATGTTTGCTCTTCAGCGGCTGTTGCTATCTGCTGAGTCATATCGTGAATTTCACTGATTGCTGTTGTAATTTGTTGCAACATATCACCCGCTTCCGTGACTTTTTCAACACTATCACCACTTAATAACCGACTACTCGCAATAGCCTGTACCGCATCTTTCGTTCCGCTTTGTACGGTCGTGATGATGGTATTAATTTCAGCCGTAGAATCTGCCGTACGTTTTGCCAATGTGCGAACTTCATCCGCAACAACCGCAAAGCCTCGCCCATGTTCACCAGCTCTCGCAGCTTCAATGGCCGCATTTAATGCGAGTAAATTAGTCTGATCAGCAATATTACGGATCACCTCTAATACCGTACTGATCCGGCGACTATCTTCATCTAACTGCTGAATAACACCGGCCGTATTTTCTATCTCGCCACTCATTCGGGTAATCATGGTGATGGTTGACTGCATCACCTGTTCACCCTCTTGTGCTGCGCGATCAGCTTGATTTGCAGCGACAGCGGCTGTCTCTGCACTATTCGCTACATCCTGAGCCGTGGCAGACATTTCATGCATTGCTGTCGCGACTAAATCAGTCCGTCCTAATTGATCGCGGGCACTGCCAGCCATAATACTGGCGGTGTTTTTCAGTTTTGAGCTGGATTGATCGAGCTGATCGATACTTTGTTTCAGTTGGGTGAATGTACTAAATAAAGAATCGCGCAGGATATTAGCCGCTTTAGCCAATGAACCTAATTCATCCTGCCGTTGGATCTGGAAGCCACGTTCGAAATGACCCTGACTGAGTTGCGTTATATAACCAATCACGTCACGGACAGGATGAATAATTCGACGATTGATAAGCCAGATACCAAATAAAATCACCAAGACACTCGATGCAATAATAGTAACGATACCAATCAAAACGGCGCGATTAGCATGCTCACGAATAAGTAATGATTCTTTTTCGGCTTTTTCATGTAACAACTTAACCAACGCAGACATTTTTTCACTCGCGCCACGGTCAATACCCGTTACCGCTTTGTCTCCTACAGTCGGATCAGCGCCAGCCGCTAAAAAAACATCTTTGCCTTTACGATATGCAACGCCTAATTGTGTATGTTCATCAAGCAGTTCTTTTATTTGAGAAACTAGTGCCGGATCGTTTTGATTTGTTGCCAATGTTTGTAATGCTGTCAATTGAGCATTAACTTTCGACTCCTGAGACTCAAACTGCTTCCAGTACTTATCCAGACTCTCCGGCTTTTTCCCCCGTAACAGAACATTTTTCCATTCCTGTACCTGAATTTTAAATTCCAGATTTGCGGTATCTACCATTTGAGAGGACTTAAGCGTTCCAGACATCAGATCGCTATACGCGGTAACAGCCTGTGACAAATATCGGAAACAAAATAAAGCAATAAGAATGACGAGGAAGACGCTAGCTCCTTGCAACGTGAGCAATTGACTACGTAATGAACGATTAATAGACATAGGAAACTATGACCCTCTGGATTTGTAACTAAAATCTGATTTTAGACTATAGCACCAACTTCATTTATTACATTTTTATGACAACAGTTTATTCCATTCAAACGATAGCTCGGAGAATAAGCATCAAGCAAAAACATCCGTCACTATAATTATGTTGGTGTAAAAATTATTGACTACAATTCATGACTTAGCAGGGAATCACCATGCTTGATCAGGTCACCGCTCGTTTTATTCGCCGTACGATTGTTGGCTTATTGTTAGGCGGTTTACTCATACTCGGTTATATCGTACTGCAGCCTTTTATTGTTCCCGTTGCTTGGGCCATGATCATTGCCTATGCCACCTGGCCGCTCTTTTTGCTAATACGCAAATATATTCATCAGGGTAAAACACTGAGTGCACTACTCATGACACTCTTGCTCACGGCAGCATTCGTTTTACCAACATTGTGGATGCTTTCATTACTAAAAAACGAAGTGAGTTTGGTGTTTGTTGAGCTAAGTGCCCGATTGACACAAGCCCCGCCTGAACTGCCTAAATATATTCGTACATTGCCTTGGTTGGGGAATTGGCTAAACGATCTGTTTACCCAAATGACCGCTAACCCTGCAGTTTTTCAAGCTAAAGTCTCAACGTGGATTAGCGAAGGCTCAAATCAACTAATAACCGTTCTAGGCGACGTGGGGCGTAATGCTGCCAAGATGGGCTTTGCGCTGATCACACTCTTTTTCTTGTTTCGAGATGGCGACCATGTCTTGAGGCAAGTTCATCGGGTGTTATTTCGTTTTCTTGGTGCACGGATCGACAACTATCTGACTGCCGTCGGAGGCATGACGAAAGCCGTCGTTTGGGGGCTAATCGCCACCGCATTGGCACAAGGTTTTGTCGCGGGTATCGGATACTGGTGGACTGGAATTCCCGCCCCAATGCTGCTGGGAGCATTAACAGCGCTGGCTGCATTAATTCCATTCGGCGCCCCCTTTGTTTGGGTGACTGTATCGGTACTTTTATTAGCAGAAGGAAATTATCTTGATGGCATTATTCTGTTTTTATGGGGAACCTTAGCTGTCAGCTCCGTAGATAA
Source organism: Tolumonas sp. (assembly GCA_028683735.1). Classification (GTDB taxonomy): domain Bacteria; phylum Pseudomonadota; class Gammaproteobacteria; order Enterobacterales; family Aeromonadaceae; genus Tolumonas. The sequence goes on from JAQUHG010000001.1 coordinate 27,800, forward strand.
TTTGGTTCGACCTATGGTGATCAGTAATGCAACCCGAATTCCTTTTTTACTGGTCATGTTTGGCGTACTTGGTGGATTAGCCGCATTCGGTCTAGTGGGGTTATTTCTTGGGCCAGTCATATTGGCGATATTAATAGCTGTGTGGCAGGAATGGCTGGAAGAATCTGAATTACAAACAACAGAGCCTCAAGATAAGAGCAACGATTGAGACAATCAGAGGAAATTTGAGCAATAAAAAAGGCCGCTTTAAAAGCGGCCTTTTCTGATTTGGTTGCGGGAGCAGGATTTGAACCTACGACCTTCGGGTTATGAGCCCGACGAGCTACCGAGCTGCTCCATCCCGCGTCAGTGAGAGAATAATAAGCTGAAATTATTGAATTAGCAAGGTTTTTATTACAATCCATTTAATGATAACAAATCAATCAGCTATCTGTTTCATCAAACAGCAGTGTAATCAGCTTGCTAAAACCAAACGCATATTCATTTGGTTCACATAATGATACACGCATCTAAATTAACCGAAATAAAAAAGGCCGCTTCTAAAAGCGGCCTTTCCTGATTTGGTTGCGGGAGCAGGATTTGAACCTACGACCTTCGGGTTATGAGCCCGACGAGCTACCGAGCTGCTCCATCCCGCGTCAGTGGGGCGGATATTAGTCAGAGAGCTCGAAACAAGCAAGCCTTTTTTGACACTTAGATTCTATGTGGCGAATAAATAAACCATTCGATCAAAATTGACTCTGAAATCCTGATCTTATCTAAATAAGCGTTCTATTCTTTACGTTAAGAGGAAAAAATTTCAGGATGATTCATAGGGATCAGTAATGACGACACCTAACTCGCCATCTCCACAGCTACCACCTCTTGATTTTAATGCCGAAGAATATCTTAACATTGTGGATCATGGCGTGTTATTTGTTGATGCGCAGGGAATGCTCGGTTACTACAACACCTTCTGTCAAAAACTGTTTTCCATAGAATACCCAAGCCTACAGCCAGTCAATTACATCGAGCTACTGTCAGCATGGAGCGATTTGCAAGGGTTATCACGACTTTGGTTTATTGAGCTTAATAAAGCAATTGCAGAGCACCAGCTATACTACACACAGCTCAAACATGATGGTGATACGCTAGAATTTAAACACCAGCCTTTACCATCCGGTGGTTTTGTTCACTGCATTTACAACATCACCCGCAAAGTCAGACAAGAACAATTATCGGCGCAGCAATATTCCCAGTTGCGAACCATGATTGACGCAATGCCCTGCTTTGTCTCATTGCTGAATACCAATCTTCAATTTGTGATCGCCAATCAATATTACGAACGACATCTTGGTATTTCTCGTGCAGACATCGAAGGCTCTTACGTGAATGATATTTTGCCATCAGAACTTAAAGAACGGCATATGAACCTATTACGGAAGGCATTGCAGGGTGAAACTCAGCACTTTGATGACCATGGCCCAAGTAAAGACAGCCCGATCAAATTTGTCCATGGCGCTTATATCCCCTGCTTTGATCAACACCATAATGTAACGGGAATTGTCGACATCACTTACGACACCACCGACCAAAAAAATCAGGAAGAAAACCTGCGTTTCCTCGCAGAGCGCGATCCGCTGACAGGATTATTTAACCGCCGCAAAGTAATGGAATGTTTGGATATCGAGATAGTTCGCGCCAACCGGCAATCATCGCCTTTATCTGTAGCCGTACTCGATCTCGACCACTTCAAACATGTGAATGACACATGGGGACATGCCGCTGGCGATCTGGTGTTAAAAGAGTTTGCGTTGTTATGCCAGCAACAGATCAGAAAACTGGATTGTTTGGGCCGTATTGGTGGCGAAGAATTCTTCCTGATCATGGGTAACACCGATCAGCAACAGGCCAAGTTTGTATTAGAACGCATTTTATCAGTGCTACGGCATCACCGTTTTAGTTGGAAACAAATCGAAATCCGAATCACTTCCAGCGCAGGATTAGCAACCTGGGTCGCAGATCAAACTAACCAGCAGCTTTATTCTCAAGCCGATAACGCACTTTATCAGGCTAAAAATCAAGGACGAGATCAGGTTGTAATCGCCACTTAATAAGCAACTGTATTCTGTTTTGGACAAGCAGACCAACAGATGGGATCATAGCAACTTATCTATTTATTTTTTGAGACAATTTATGAGCTACGAACTGACAGATCTGGAACGCAATGCCGCACTGAGACTGAATGCTGATTATCGCTATGAGCATTTCATCAGCAAAGTAGCCCGCAGCGGTGAATTGTGGGCACTAAAAGATGATAACGGCCTGTTGTTTCTCAACTCTGACAGTGATGAAACATGCCTGCCAGTATGGCCTCATGCAGACTATGCCAAACTCTGGGCTGTTGGCGATCTGGCACGCTATCAGCCACAAGCAATTACCTTGAAAATCTGGCTGGAACGCTGGACTGATGGTCTGACCCAAGATGGTATTTCTGTGACTGTATTCCCCCTTCAGAGCGAAGAAAATCTGGTGGAAGAACCAACAGAATTAGCGGAATCACTAAACAAAAAATTAGAGCAATACGCTCAGGAATAGACCTGAAAAGAAAATACTTATATACCCAAAGTAATTGACGTTGCAGCAAGGTGACAAGTGAACGCTATCAACGATGCTGCCACTTCAAGTACGAAAGGTAAAATCAGGCCATGCATGAGCTCAATATTATCCGGAGATAAAATATGAATTTGCTGGAATTAAATGATTCGTTGATTGAAATCCGTCAACAGGAAGAGTCTCTGCAATGGCCTGTATTCAACGAAGCGCTAGCGTGGGAATTAGGCTGCACATTGCAATTAGCTGCTGCATTAAACGAAGCGGCTGTACATATTGAAATTGAAGCCTTTGGCCGGATGTTATTTGTCTGTGCCATGCCCGGTAGCGCACCAAGTAATGCCGATTGGGCGCGCCGAAAACGGAATGTAGTACAACTCTTACAACGCAGCTCGTTAGCTATCGGCCTAGGGCTGAAACGAGATGACACCGATCTGCAGCGCAAAATGGGGTTACCGGATCGCGACTATGCGCCTCACGGAGGAAGCTTTCCGCTTCGCATTTTAGGCTCTGGCTGTATCGGTTCGATTACAGTTTCTGGCATGCCAGAATTTGATGACCATGCATTGATAGTTAGTGTGCTACAAGCCTGGCAGGACAATGGCTGGCAAAAGCCGGCATTAGCCATTGAGTAAAAGCCTTAAATAAAAAAGGCCGCCTTTAACAGGCGGCCAATAGTTCACTTGGGGTGAGTTACTTCTGTTTCAGCCAGAGGAACTGGAAAGGTTCCAAAGTGAGTACGCCATTTTCCAGCGCAACATCTTGCTGCTGATATTGGTCATACACGTAGTGACCAAAACCAGTTTGCTCCAGAATAGCTTGCGACAACGTTTGCTGTTGAGCTGACATATTCATCAGCACCAAGGTTTTGTGCCAGTCACGTTCACGCAGGAATGAAAACACATGCTGATTTTCATTTTTGACCAGTTGATAGTTATTTTCGTTGTAAAACTCAGGGATAGATTTGCGCAATGCGATCATGCGTTTTAGCGCACTGAACACCCGATGCTCGATGGTACCGGCATCGTTACGTTTTGCGGCTTTCTTCCAGTCGATGATCGGACGGTTCAACCAGCGGTTATCATCCTGTTTACTTGAGTCTTCCAGGAATGAATAATCATTCGTGCACGCTAATTCATCGCCGTAATAAACCAGCGGAATACCACCAAATGACATAATGCCACTGTGCATCAGCAAGGTTTTCCGGATCGCCTGTTCGATCAGCTCTGCATTGTCCTCTTCCAACCCTTTTTCCAGCCCCAGCAAAGTAGCCGTCGCCCCGGTTATACGGGCATCCTGAGTTTTCGGGTTATACATGAACCGCTGGCCTTTTGCCGGACTGCCTTCAAACTCGCCCACGTAGTAAGAGATCATGAACTGTTTATGGTCAAACGGGTTATAACCGGCGGCCAGAATATCCTGATCGGCATAACCTAAACCGATGTCATCATGACAACGGATGTAGTTGATCCATGTGGTGCCTTTCGGCAAGCGTGGAATGTTCTGCAGACCATGTTCCAGAATGCGTTTATTCTGTGTTGCCATCGCATCCCACAAATACACCATATAAGAGGCGTTATAGGCGATTTCACACTCATCGACAGTGCCGCCACCGAGGTATTTGACGATTTCAATCGGCTGCACAATCGCTTCGGCTTTGAAGATCGCACCCGGTGCAGCAATTTTGGTACATGCCTTAAACAGCTGCAGCAGGATATGCGCTTCGTCTAAATTCTGGCTCTGTGTGCCCAGTTTTTTCCACATAAAGGCCACAGCATCAAGACGCAGAACATCTACCCCCTGATTCGCCAAATTGAGCAGGATCTTGATCATCTCAATGAAGACTTTCGGGTTGGTGTAGTTCAGATCCCACTGATAAGTGTTAAAGACAGTGAACACCCATTTATTGATGGTTGGCAAATAGGTGAAATTGCCTGGCGCGTTTTCCGGGAAAATCTCCGGCAGTGTTTGTTCAAAGGCATCAGGCATCGAGCGATCATCATACATATAATACATGTCTTGATATTCTTTCTCGCCCTGCAGCGCTTTTTTCGCCCACTCATGTTCGTTAGAGGTATGGTTTAAAACTAGATCCAGTTCCAATAGCATGTTTTTGGCACGGAAGGTTTTAGCAATTTTGCGGATGTCCGCCATCGACCCAAAACGTTTTTCCACCGTGCGGTAATCACTGACCGCATAACCGCCATCATTGGCTTCTTGCGGCATTTTCAACAATGGCATCAGGTGCACATAGTTGACACCGAGCTCTTCCAGATAGTCGATCTTTTGCATGAAGCCTTTCAGATTTTTACTGAATCGATCGACATACAACATGGTAGCAACCCAGTTCGGGCTCATGATCCAGTCTTTGTCTTCTTCACGCAGCCGATCGAGATCGCGTAATTCAGGTTCCCGCGCCAGATGCATTTCTGCCAGCGCTAATACCAGTTCTGAAAAACGATTTGTGAAGTCTGCCCGCTCACCATACAAACGGGTGAATTTTGCAAATACTTCACCGAATTGGGCGCCGAGGCGCACCAAAAATTCGGATAAATCTTTACCAGCATGTTTTTTACTTAGCAGGCTTACTACATCATGCAGTAACTTGTCCTTATTCACTGACATTGATTACCTCACTCTTCATTCAGGCAGCAGACAAAATTTTGGCAACAATTGGCGCTTTCTGTTGCTGTAACAGACTGCCCGCCGTGCTGGTATCAAACAGATGCACATGCTCCAGCTTAAAGCTGACTTCGATGGTTTTGCCACGCGGAATGATATGACTACCATCCGTGACCACAACGACCTGATCTTCACCGGCATATTGGGTATAAGCGAAGGTTGTTCCCCCTAACGCTTCCACCACATCGACATTCAACGAGATGTTTACATCGCCGACTTCACCGATCAGCAGATGTTCAGGGCGAATGCCCATCAGTAATACATCACCCACTTTCACCGGACGATCTAAGGTCATGGAGAATTGTTCGCCGCCGGATAATTGCAGCTGAGCTTTGGTTCCATCCATCTGCAGCACTTTGGCATTCAGGAAATTCATGCGCGGTGAGCCGATAAAACCGGCCACGAACTGGTTCACAGGGTTGTGATACAACTCTAATGGCGCACCAACCTGCTCAACGCGACCGTCGCGTAAAACCACGATCTTGTCGGCCATGGTCATAGCTTCAACCTGATCATGGGTCACGTAGACCATGGTGTTGCCAAGCTGTTCGTGCAGCTTGGAGATTTCCACACGCATCTGCACTCGCAACTCGGCATCCAGATTCGACAACGGTTCGTCGAACAAGAACACTTTCGGATTACGCACGATAGTACGGCCAATCGCTACACGCTGACGCTGACCACCAGAAAGTTGTTTTGGCAAACGATCGAGCAGTGGTTCCAGTTTCAGAATACGGGCAGCTTCACCCACGCGTTGTTCGATCTCATCTTTCGGGCGTTTCGCCAAGCGCAGACCAAAACTCATGTTTTCTTTCACTGTCATGTGCGGATAAAGCGCATAAGACTGGAACACCATGGCAATGCCACGGTCAGACGGCGACACATCATTCACCGTCAGACCATCGATGATCACTTCCCCATCAGAGATGGTTTCCAACCCTGCAATCATGCGCAGCAGGGTGGATTTACCACAGCCTGATGGGCCAACAAACACCACGAATTCACCATGTTTAATATCCAGATCCACCCCGTGAATGGTTTGAACCTCACCGAAACGCTTGATGACTTTATTCAGTTTTAAATCAGCCATTCTGGTAATCCTTCTCGAAATCTTTATTTCATCAATTCTTAAAAGTCGTTGTCTGTGCGCCTGAAAATCAGCCTTTCACACCAGCGCTCGCCATACTTCTGACAAATTTCTTCTGGAACAGCAGGAACACCACCAACACAGGAATGGTCACCATACTGGCGTAAGCCATGATTTCGCCCCATTCGGTTGTGGTGCCGAAGAACTGCTGAATACCGGGTTGCAGTGGGCGCACTGATTCGCCCTGCACCACCATGATTGGCCACAGATATTGGTTCCACATGTTCAGGAATTGCAGGATGGCAACGGTGGCAAACACCGGACCAGACATCGGCACAATTACCTTCCAGTAGATCTGCCAAGGGGTAGCACCATCAATCGCTGCAGCTTCGTCAAAGTCTTTCGGAATATCACGGAAGAATTGATAGAACAGGAAGATAGAAAAAGTGTTCGCCACCATCGGTAAAATCTGCACGTGCAGGCTGTTCAGCCACGAGTTTTCCAAAATGATCTGACCATTTTCCCAGCCAATCCAAGGCAGGTGCGCTACCAGCATCAGCAAAGGCACAGAGATCGCTTCAAATGGAATGATCAACAGTGCGATGATGGCAGCCAGTACAAAGTTCTGACCTTTCCAACGCAGGCGTGACAAAGAAAATGCCGCCAGACTATTCACCAACAAACCAAGTAACACGGTAGAACCAGTGATAAACATGGAGTTTACGAACATGGTCTCAATGGCGCTTTTCTCAAACACAGAAACATAGTTTTTCAGTGATATATCCCCGACCGGCAACAAGGCCCGGATAGAGAACAGATCAGTGAATATTTGCTGTTCCGGTTTAAATGACGACATAATCATAAAAACCAAAGGAAACAGGAAGATATAAGCCAGCAGTAACAACGCTGCGTAAGTCAGCAACCGTTTGTAGATAAAACCAGGATCTACCATAGCAGAAGTGTTTTTCATGCTTATTTCTCCCGCTTGTCGAAGTAATATTTCTGACCCATGGCAATCGCCAGAATCACTAGGAAATAAACCACACTGATGGTCGAACCATAGCCAATATCCTGTTCACGGAAACCTTTGCGCACCGCGTGATACATCACAGTGGTGGTTGAATCAGCCGGGCCGCCTGATGTCATAACGTCAACCTGAGTAAACAGACCGAACGCGGCAATGGTGGTAGAAATAATCACGAAGATGGTGGTGTTACGTAGCCCCGGCAGGGTCACGTTGACAAATTTCTGCCAGCTATTCGCGCCGTCTAATGATGCGGCTTCATACAGATCTTCTGAAATGTTCTGCAAACCAGCCAGGAAGATCAGCATCTGATAACCCGCTCCCTGCCAAGCCGACATGATGACGATGGCAGGCATTGACCATGCGGGGTCACCCAACCAGTTGATCTTGTCGATCAGGCCAAAAGAGATTGAACTCAGGAATTCGTTAATCAGACCAATATCTTTGTGGTAGAGGAATGTCCAGACAATCGACACCACGACCATTGAGGTAACCACCGGAGCAAAATAGGCAGTTCGGAAGAAATTGGTTCCTTTAAGCCCCATATTGACGAGTAACGCCAGTAATAAAGCTGCGCCACACTGCAGTGGAATAACCAGAAACGCGAATTTAATCGTATTTACAAACGACTTAATAAATAACGGATCTTTAGCTAACAACACGACACGAGAATCAGAAAAAGTGATGGTCGACAGTTCGCTATAACCTTTGTAAGAAGGATCTTGGCGCAATACTTTACGCAGGCGTTCGAATTGCGGTTCGCCTTTTTCATCTAAAACCAGTTTGCTTTGTTCATCACGCTGCGCATCTTGTGTCAGCCAGTTAACCGCCAGTAAGCGGTCGTAGTTGCGTAGCCCAACACCTTCCGTCGGGTTAGGTGATAACAAACGCTGATCCGTGAAAGAGAGAATTACTGCCATCACGAAGGGAACAAAGATAAAGAGGATCAATCCCAAAAATGCAGGACTGCCCATGAGCCAGCCGTAAAACCGCTGACGTCGCATCAGGCTGTCATTCTTTTTTACCCGCGCAGTTGGCGGCGGTTGAATAAATGCTGAATCCGTCATCATTTACGTCCTATCTGAACTTCGGATAAGGCCCGCATTGCGCGGGCCAGACTACAGATTATTTTTTGAAACCGTAACCGTTGTTGTCTTCAATGTTACGTTCAATAGCCTCTACTGCTTTATCCAGCGAATCCTGAACATCGCCACCATCCAGAATGTCATTCACCGCTTTCTCGAAGCTGCTGGTGATCACAGGGTAAGCTGGTGTTTCTGGGCGCATTTTTGCGTATTTTTCAGAGAACTCGTAAAACAAGCGCCATTTACCACCGGCCTTGTAGTTTTCAGTCATCGCTGCAGCCGCTGCTGTGTTTGGAATCAGGCTGGTGGCATTAGACATGGCCGCAATTTCTTCCGGTTGCATCAGGAAGCTCAACCATTTAGCAGCACCCGCTTTATCCGGACAGGCTTTGCTGATACCCCAGTGCCATGAACCACCACCAATGACCGGGCCATTACCGAAATCAGGCACCGGCATAATAGCCAAGTCATCGCCATAAGCTTTGGTCATGTCGCCCACAGCCCATGAACCGTTGTAATGGATTGCCACTTTGCCTTGCAGGAAGCCTTTGTCATCGGTTGGTTTACGGTCGATGTATTTGTTTTTGACCAGTGACTGCATCCAGGTGCCCCATGCCACGGCTTTTTCACCGTTCAGTACACCTTCTGATTCCACATAGTTAGCACGGTTGATTTGATCGCCACCAAAGCTTTCCAGGAACGGGCCAAATCCATAGGAATACCATTCGCCACTCCAGCTGGTGTTGATATCAAATGGATAACGGAATTCACCGGATTTTTTCAGTTTCGCCAGAATTTCGTTGAACTCATCTTTTGTCCATGGCTTGTCAATCGTGGCTTTACGAATGCCATATTTGTTCAGAATGCTCTGGCGAGAGAACAATGCTAATGAAACGTCATATTGACCAACGGAATAAACTTTCCCTTTATAGGTACCTTTACCTACGCTGTTGAGTTGTTCTAGCTGAGTTGCTGGCAGCAAACCATTCAGTTCCACCAGATTGCCGGCCCATGCAAAATTAGGCACAACAGGCTGATCCATATCCAGCGCACATGGCAATTTGCCAGCTAATGCCGCGGCATTAATGGTTTCGGTATAGGCCCCTTCCGGGATCATTTCCATCACAACTTTGTAAGCGTTCTGGCTCTTATTGAAACGTTCCACTGCAGCTTTAGAGGCGGCGATCTCTTTTTCATTGGTATCGTGACGCCAAACTTTAATTTCAGCTGGCGCAGCCATCGCTTGTGCAGATGCAGCAGCAATCAATGTGGCAAGAACAGAGTAGCTCATGGTCTTCATGTTCATTCGATCATCCTTTGTTTTGGTTTCTTGCTTACAAATACAGTGGAACACTGTGTTTTTCAGGTCTAGACACCTCATTAATGTAACAAAAAATGTAACAAAAAATGCAGCTAAACCGTTTCAGTGGCGCTAAATATGCCTATAAAGTGATTCTCCTTATGTGATCCATGTTGTGAATTTGTAACAGTTAAAAACATGTAACACGTTACATTACACATGTGTGATCAGTGTCATAATACGTTGAATTTTATTGATCTAACCCTTGCTGATTCGATACAGCAATGAATTTTGCAATTGCAAATTGCCTGTATTAGTTGCGTTTTGCACTAAAGCCTCGAAAGAGGCCCTACATTCTGTGATATTGGTAACTATTTTCAATTGGCCTGTTATTTGCTTTCTAAAATTGACTTAGATCAATGTTTGAGAGTGTTGAATTTGATGTAAGCCCGACTGCTACATAGTTTGTTCTGGAGGCGCCAAGTGAAAATTAACCAACCCGTTACTCAAAAAGAAAGAACCTATTCTCAAGATCTAAACCTTATTTCTACCACTGATCTGCAAAGTAACATTACCGATGCCAATGCCAGCTTCTGTGAAATAGCCGGGTTTACTCTCGATGAATTACGCAACAAACCTCATCACGTCGTACGCCACCCCGATATGCCCCCACAGGCATTTGCAGACATGTGGAAACACATACGCCAAGGCCAAAGCTGGATGGGTTTAGTTAAAAATCGCTGTAAAAATGGTGATCACTACTGGGTCAATGCTTTTGTTACACCGATCAGAGACAACAATGGAAACATCATTGAATATCAATCTGTTCGTGTATCACCAAGTGATGAAGAAAAAAGACGCGCGGAAAAAATTTATGCTCAGCTCAACAACAACCAAACGCCGTGGCAACTTCGCTTACCTCATTATTCATCATCGTTCCTGATTCAATGCGTTCTCACTATTAATGCATTACTACTTAGCTGGATGGCAATATCAGGCTTTAACCCTATTCTTATGTCCTTGTGTGCATTCACCATATTGGCTGCATTGTTATTAAATAATAGACAGTCATCTCGTATTCGCAAATTAAGCCAAAGAGCACAAGAACGATTTGATAACCCATTAATGCAATTGATTTATACCGGCAAAGTAGGATCGCTTTCAGCGATTGAGTTATCGATGCTAATGAATGAAGCGGAATTACGTGCGGTAGTTGCCAGAACTGGTGAAACCAGTCATAACATCTTGGCTGCGGCAAATGAGGACGTAAAAAATGTAATGTCAATTAGCCGCAATCTGGAGCAGCAGCGCGCCGAAACTGAAATGGTGGCCACCGCAGTAACAGAAATGAGTAATTCCATTATCGAAGTGTCTGAAAGTGCAGAACACACTTCACAGGCCATTGATAAAGCGACTATTTTATCGAGTGAAGGTAGAGCTAGTGTTGATAGCACTATTCAGGCAGTTGTTGGTATGCATGATGAAATTAATCGTTCTCAATTAGTTATCAATGCCTTGGCCGGTGATTGCAGAGCTATCGAACACATTCTTGATGTGATCAATAACATCGCCAACCAAACTAATCTTTTAGCATTAAATGCCGCCATTGAAGCCGCCAGAGCCGGAGAGCATGGCCGTGGTTTTGCAGTAGTCGCCGATGAGATCCGTTCACTGGCGATTAAAACGCAGACTTCAACCAATGAAATTCAGAACATGATCCATGAACTACAAGCGAGTGCGACCAAAGCAGAACAAGCGATGGAATCCGGGCGACAGTTGTCCGCTGTTTGCCAAGACAAAGCGAAAGGTACTGGTGTAGTGTTAGAAAACATCGATGCCATGTTGCAAGAAATTGCCGCTGCGGGTTCCCAGATAGCTCAAGCCGTTCATCAACAAGCGGGCGTGACAGAAGAATTGAGTCACAACGTGTTTAATATTAAATCTTTAGCGGAAGAATCAACCAACAGCAGCCATAAAACCATGACTGGCATTAATGACCTGGCTGATCGTTTAAATGATTTAGATCGCCTGATTATTCAATTTCAACGTAACAAAGCACCAACTTCACGGAATAATGGCTATCTAACACAAACTGCTGCGGCATCCATTTAACTGCTTCCAAATTACCCTCTGTGAAAAATTACATTCACAGAGGGTAACTTCATGTTATCTCAGTGATACACCTGTCACAGACGCCCCACATGTACTTCATGGACTATTATTAATGTAGGAAAATCAATAACGCATTGGAGTGCATTACCATGAAATATTTGGTTATCGATGTCGGCGGTTCAGCCATTAAATATGCGTTAATGGATAAACAAGCCGTGACGTTAGAAAAAGGTCAGGTACCAACACCACCCGATAGTTTTGCGGAGTTTAGTGCTGAAATTATCCATTTATACAAAAAATATCAGGATCAAATCGCAGGCATTGCCTTCAGTTTGCCTGGTGTCATAGATAGCGAACAAGGTTTCAGCATCACTGGCGGCTCACTGACCTATAACGATAAACGAAATTTTGTTGCCGATATTCAGCAACATTGCCCGGTGCCAATCACGATTGAAAATGATGCCAAGTGTGCAGCCTTAGCAGAAGCTTGGCAAGGCTGCCTGGTCGGTTGCAAAAATGGCGTCGTTGTTGTGTTAGGAACCGCTGTTGGCGGTGGCATCTTTCTGAATGGGCAACTGTATAAAGGGTCACATTTTGCTGCGGGCGAACTCAGTTTTTTACTCACCGATAGCTGGCATGCGAAAGGTGAGCCTTACCATTATTGGGGGCATGACGGTGGCAGCCGCGGCTTATGCCGTGCAGTTGAACACATCAAGCGTCTGCCGCCAAAAAGTGTGAATGGACAGCAAGTATTTGAATGGGCAAATGAGGGTGATGAGGACGTTTGTGAAGCACTGGACGCCTACACCTATCGTCTCGCTATGCAATTCTTCAACTTACAATCGTTGTTTGACCCAGATGTTATTGCCATTGGCGGCGGCATCAGCGCACAACCGCTGCTCTTGCAATATATTCAACAAAACTTAGTTTATCTCGAACAACACCTGCCAATGCACCTGACAATTCCTAAGGTCGTACGCTGTCATTTTATGAACGATGCCAATCTGGTCGGTGCGCTACATCATCATTTGCAGATGACAGAGACACCCGTGCCTTAAAAGGCCATAAACCTCTCATCAGCCCTCTTGCTTAAAGAGGGCTTTATCCCTCACCTACCTCTAATTGCGCCAGTTCGACCAATTCATCCGGTAGTTCTTTTTGCACTGAAACACCAAGATCTTTAAATTCGGCTGCTTGTTTGATCAAATTGCCTTTACCGGAATAGAGCTGTGAGAAGGCTTTTTCATAGCTGCCTTTGGCTTTATCGAGCTGTTTACCCACTTCCTGCATGCTGGTCAGGAAATTATTCAATTTGCTGTAAAAGCGCTCTGCCCGATTCGCCAACTCCGCGGTATGTTTGTTCTGATCTTCAAACCGCCACAGTTGGCGCACAATATTCAGGCTGGTCAACAACGTGGTAGGTGTTGCCACCAGCACATTGCGCTCAATTGCGCGCTGATAAAGCGTGTTATCAAAGCGCAAGGCCTCCACGTACGCTGATTCAATCGGGATAAACATGATCACCACCTCCGGTGAATTCAACCCAGGCAATTTGTAATAATCACGGTCAGCCAATTCATTGATCCGCGCACTCACTGCTTGTGCGTGTTCCGCTAAGGCTTGCTGACGCTCCAGATCATGTTCCGCATTCACATAACGGGTATACGCAGCCAGCGATGTTTTAGCATCAATAATCAGGTGTTTCTGTTGCGGTAAATAAACGATGGCATCGGGACGTTGCCGCCCATCGACAGTAGAAAAGCTGACTTCCCGCTTATAATCGATGCCTAAACGTAAACCGGAATTATCCAGCACATTCTCCAGCATCAGCTCGCCCCAATTACCCTGCACTTTTTTCTGCCCTTGCAATGCATTGGTTAGCTTATCGGCTTGATCGGTAATTTGGCGATTCAGGTTTTGCAGATTAATCAGCTCGGCCCGCAGTTCACTGCGTTGTTTCAGCTCTTCAACATGAATGCTTTCAACTTTTTGCCGGAACCCCTGCATCTCGGTTTGTACCGGTTTGAGCAGGTGATAAATACTTTCCTGATTCAGCTCTTTGAATGCTTTGCCTTTACGATCCAAAATCTCATTAGCCAGATTTTCAAACTCGGTTTTCAGCATTTCACGGCTATTCGACAATTGGCGCAGTTGTTCATTGAAATGCAGCTGTTTCTCATTGAGCGATGTGCGAAGTTCTGTGTGCTGTCGTAACAATTCCGTGTGTTTAAGCTGGAGCTGATTCAACTCAAGATTTCGTTGCCCAAGCAGCTGTTCACGTTCTTCGATACGTTCCAGCAATAACTCGCGTTCTGTTTCCAAACGCCCCATCTGCACATTTTGGTTAGCGATGATTTTTTGTGAACGGACATAAGATAAAAACCAGCCCGCGGTGCTAGCCAGCAAAACAGCCAGCACGAATACTGGTAAGCCGAAAACCATCTCTGTCATTGTTATTCCTGTTTTATTAACTGCTTGCAGGCGGCATTATTAAGAATTGAGCATGATAAATCACGTATTGATGCTTAGATTTATTGTGATTGTGAAAATTAATCTATTTCTTAAACAGATGATAGAACTTACGATCTTGTTTAAACATATGACCTTTAACCAAATCATCAATGATGAAATCGATCAATTCACCCATCGACATTTGTCTGTGGATCGCGGCCAGATGCAAAACATGAGCGCGCTGTACAAGCTCTTGATGCAATCGGGCGTGCTCATCCAGATCGTCGTATCGAAGCCCAGCAAGGATCTGCAATGAAAAATGAGGAGGTAAGAGCCCCAATTCAGCATAGGTGTCGGCAATATGTTGCCACCGTTCAGCATACATATAGCCCAGTTCGATATTGTCATGGCCTAATAACGGGGCCATGTTTTTAGCTTCATAGAGCAAATGCGCTTTGTCGTCGCGATACCCATAATGAGAGATAATGACATCGGCGATTTCATCCGGGTGTTGCATCGCATAAATCCAGCCTTTGATACTGGCTGCGCGAAAAGCCTTTACACGATCAGTACGTCTGTATTTCTTGTTCTGTAGTAAATAAATTATCCCCGTAAAAATCGATTTTAATTGCCCTGTTGCCACCCCCTCTTTCTTTAAATAAGCCATTAATTCATCGGCATGGGGTTCCAGCATAATTCTTTTGCCAGAAAGATCATGAACCGACGAAATACCGGCATCAGCACGCGCAATAAAAACCTGCGGGGAATGCTGAAACATAGCCGCCAGAGCAACAATGGGTTTCCCTTGCTGTCGCGCAAATAACAATGAGTTGTTACCAACACCATATTGTGCTCGGCCAGAAATGACTTCATTAACGACTTCCATGCCCGGCTTGGAGTCCATAATGCTGACATCAAGACCAGCATCACGGTAGTAACCTGTCATTTTGGCGGCATAATAACCAGCAAATTGGAATTGATGAAACCACCTTAGTTGTAAGGTGATTTTTTCCAGCGGAGCAGCCTCTGTCGAGAGTGACAGAGTCAAACACAAGAAGGCAAACAGGAGATACATATATAAGAGGGAGGTCTTGAAACAGACCTCCGCGGCGAATTCAGGCTACATTAATGAATGATAAGAATGTTTAATCAATTTGGGGCGCAGTTATGCCTATATTTGATTCTGACCTGCGTGTATTTTTCGCAGCTGAACGCACATTGCTTGCATGGCTACGAACAGGATTAACCATCATCACACTTGGTTTTGTTATTGCGCTGTTGCTCTCTTTTTGGGGTTAGCTTTCTTGGTATAGGTTTAGCGGGTTATCTTTTACTAACGCAACCTTAAATTAAAAAAAAGCGCTTGAGTTAATCTTGTAAATGCATTGATACAAGCGCTTTATTTTAGTTTTTATTAAAAATTAAACATATTTAATCTAAACATTACATATCTGCGGTTCGCCAAATAGCGGAAAACCTTCTTCATTCCAGGTAAAACGCTGGATACATGTATGGCGATTAGGATCCCACAATGGGTCGCCTTCAATTTCCGTATAATTGCGGGCATGGTAAACCAATAAATCTTGTTTCCCATCTTTGGTTTGAGTGAAACTATTATGGCCAGGGCCAAAAATACGTTTTTCCCACGAGGTTTTAAATACCGGCTGTGGGCTTTTATGCCAGCAATTTGGATCTAATAGATCGTCATTTTGATCAATATAAAGTAACCCCATGCAATAATTTTCATCGGTCGCACTGGCGGAATAACTGACAAAAATACGACCATGACGTTTGATAACTGAAGGGCCTTCATTGACCCAAAAACCGCGAGTTTCCCAATCCAGTTCCGGTTTGCTGATCAGCGCCGGTTGAGAAAGCAATTCCGTCGGGCTTTTCATTTCTGCAATATAGAGGCTGGAGTTTCCCCGAACATCCGGATGTTTCTGTGCCCAGAGATAATATAGTTTGTCGTTATGCGTAAACGTGGTGGCATCGAGACAAAAGGCATCAATGCCGGTTTCAACCTGACCGAGAAACTGCCACGCACCATCCAGCGGATTCTCACTGGCATTACCAATCACATACATCCGGTGCTGAAATGCATCGTCTTTTATTTCCCGGCTTGGTGCGGCGGCAAAATAGATAAACCATTGGTTATTTATAAAATGTAATTCCGGTGCCCAAATCAGATCGCTATAAGGGCCACTATCAGGTTTGTGCCATGCGGTAATAATCGCACTGGTTGTTTTTAATTCATTGAGTTCACGTGCTCTGCGTAATTCGATGCGATCATATTCCGGCACCGAGGCGGTAAAATAATAGTAACCGTCCGTATGTAAATAAATATGTGGATCGGCTCGTTGTTCAATAACTGGGTTCATAATTTTCATTTTCATAGCTCCATTGCCTAAAACAAAAATAAAACAGATGAAATCCATTTAAATAGGAATAACTAAAAATCTTATATGGTCTAAATCTGATTTTTGAATGCAGAAACCCATCACCCATATAGGTGCATAAAATAAGTTTCTGTATTAAAAAACAGTGCTGAATTTAATGCCTAGGTTGATTCCCGAACATACAATTCGCCTTCAATTTTGATCAGTGGCAACGCCTCTTCCATCGGCACTTTGCAGATCAACTCCACCGCCTTTCTGCCCATCTCATCGTAAGGTAAATCGATAGAGCTCAGGCTTGGTGTTAACTCGCTGGCCAGTAGCTGGTTGTCATAACCCATCACCGCAATATCATTGGGAATGGTTAAGCCTTTTTTCGCGATAGCCTGATAACAGCCAACAGCCATCAGGTCACTGGCGCAGAAAATGGCATCTGGCCGAGGCGTTAATTCCAATAATTTCAGCGTTTCCAGATAACTTTGTTTCACCGACCAGTTCCCTTCTACGATCCAATCTGGATGAGAAGGAATATCGGCATTTACCAACGCCTGTTGATAGCCTTTCTGGCGCTGGATCGACGATTCAGACCAGCTTTCACCGGTGATCATGGCGATATAATGGTAATTCTGCGAAATCAGATAATTAGTGGCGCGATAGCCACCGAGAAAATCGGCGGCAACCACCGCAGGGATCTCGCTTGGCGTCTCACAGAAACAGTTCAGCATCACGGTTGGGATCGCCGGCGCTCCCGCCAAAGGAGATATCGACTTCGGTGTATTGGAAGCAAATATCATCCCCTGATAATTACCCTCTTCTATCTCTGAATAGATTGCCTGCTTCATCTCTTCGTCTTCTTCAAAGTCGAAAACGACCAGAAGATTATCCAATTCCCAAGATCTGGTTTTAGCTGCGGAAATAGCATTGATAAAAGGGTCATGCATATTCAGGCTGTTCACCACCAAGGCAATACGAGGGTGCGTATTGCTGTGGCGAATCGTCTGTTTAAGTGCGTAGCCCAATTCTTTGGCCTTATTCAGCACCTTAATGCGTGTTGCATCTGATACTTTAATGCTATCAGAGCCATTTAATATGGCAGATACCGTAGGCTGAGACACCCCAACCGCAGTCGCTATATCACCCATTGTTACTTTCTTTTTACGCATTGTTTGCCTATCTATTTCTACAGCTAAAATTCGATTCAGAGTTCAGTTCAAACGACGCTGACTCAGACAACCCATCTTCTTATTACAGATTCGCCAGCATCTCGTTAACCCGCGACTCTGCATCAGCTAATGCTGAATCAACATCTTTAGCGCCAGTAATGGCTGCTGCCAGTTCTTCACCAATGATGTCTTGAATAGCAAACTGTCGTTCAACATTACTTGGTAAACCAGTGCCTATCTTGGTTACTTCCATCAAATTAAGACGCTGTGGCATGGCCTTAAATTCTGGTTTATCCAACACGGCTTTGACACTTGGTAAATGACCAGTGCGCGACCACTGATAGTCGTTATCGGCCATAAATTTGTAGAACGCTGCAATGGCTGCTAATTCGTCTTTACTGTGTTCTTTGTTTGGCATTACCCATGAATGACCATCAACATATGTCGCCGCTTTCGCACCGAACAGTTGTGGATATGGATAAGCTGCATAACTGTTATAGAGTGCACTTTTCGCTTTATGCGATTCTGCGTCATAGGTGCCGAGCAACCAGTTACCATTCAGTAATATACCGCCTTCCCCATTGGAAAATGCAGAAACTGTGGCAGGGTAATCCATATTTTTGGTGGTCAAACCTTCGTCATAAATTTGTTTGAACAAGCTTACAATATTTTTAGCTGCCGGCGTATTCAGTTGAATATGCGTTGGATCTTTAAATATCTCTGCCCCCTGCTGGAACATGTAGGTATAAAACAGGCGCGCATACGCTGCGGTTTCATTAGACAAAATCTGCACGAAATAAGGTTTGCCGGTCGCCTTTTTAAACTGGCGCGCTTCTTTCAATAATTCTTCTGCGCTATGCGGCAATATCGGTTTACCTGATGCATCCATCAAACCGGCCTGTTTCATTAACTTGGTATTGATGTGATACAGCATTGTCCATGTATCCATCGGCAATCCATAGACCTTATCGTTACGAACGACACCTTTCAGTGCCGTCGGGGTAAATTGAGCCGTGTCTACTTTTTCAGATGCCAGCAGTTCGTCGATCGGCAATATCAAGTTATGTGACTGATAATCAGCAATCACCGAATTATGCATAGTTACCAGATCAGGCGGTGTTTTCGAGGCCATTTGCGCAGTAAGCTGATCATAACCCGGCCACTCAACCGTGGACACGGTGACATGGATATTCGGATGTTCTGCACTGAACTTATTGATCAATGTTGTCATGATGCCACATTCACCTTCGGCGGCACCGACATCGACACTTTTGCCATATTCCGCATCGCAAGCACCAAAGAAGCGCTGCAGATGTAAGTTAGTGGCAGCAAAGGCACTAGTAGTAGTGAGTAACGAAGCTAATGTAATGCTGACAAAAACACGTGAGTATTTCATTGTTCATTCCTTCTTAAACGAGATTTGTCTCGTTATTTTGTTGTTGTTGTGTGATTGCATTGGTTTCTTACTGCATCTGTTGTTTATGGTTGCTCATTGTTTCACTGCACCTCCTGACACTGCCGTAACAATGTGTTTTTGGAAAAAGATGTAGACAATGATGATAGGAATGGCGGAGAAAATGGCTTGCGATGAGAGGAAACCCAGTCCTTCACTCTGCGCAAAATTAGACTGAGATGACGCAATACCAACGGTCAGCGTAAACATCTCTTTTTGTGTAGCAGAGATCAGCGGCCAGAAATAATCGTTCCACGACGTTAAAAAGGTCAGAATACCCAGCGTGGCTTGCGCAGGCAACGTCAACGGCAGCAGCACCTTCCAGAAAATTTTAAAGCGCGAGGCATTGTCTAATAACGCCGCTTCATCGATCTCTTTCGGAATGGCTTTGAAAAATTGCGTCATCAGGAACACACCAAATGGCGCGGAAAGCCCCGGTAAGATCAACCCTACGTAGGTATTGTGCAAACCAAGCAGGCTGAACATCTGGTGACGCGCAATAATGACCGCCTGTTCTGGCACTGCCAGCCCCATCAGCACAATCACGAACAATAGCTTCTTGCACGGAAACTCCAATCGCGCAAACGCATACCCGGTCAGCGACGATAAAACCAGCACGCCCAGCGTCATGCTGCCAGACACGAGCAAACTGTTTTTCAACCAGCCAAACACAGCTGAACTTTCTAAAATATTCAGATAATTCTTGATGGTATAAGGCAAGCGAAAAACCGTTTCCGTGCCCATCATCAGTTCTTGATTCGATTTAAACGACAGGCCCAGCGTCCATAAAAACGGTGCCAGCATCGCTAACGACAACAACACCGTAAACATCAGCATCACTCTGCTGGATTTAGTGACACCCGGGTTATGCGTGGCTAACGCTTTCACCGGATCAGCCGTTTGGGTATAGAGTTTAGAATTCATCGCCTTCACTTGTGACATTAGGAATTCCCCTTAGAACGGCTGGCAACAAAGAACTGCGCCATGGCCGCGACCAAAATAATGGCAAACAAGATTTGAGATGCCGCCGCCGCAAGGCCCATATCCCAGCGTCTGAAACCAACATCGTAAATAAACATAACGATGGAACGTGATGCGTTATTCGGCCCACCGTTTGTCATCAGTAATGCTTGCCCGAACAGTTGGAATTGCATGACAATCTCGATGATGGTCACTAAGACAATGGTGCGCATGATGGAAGGCACCGTGATTTTGAAAAACACGGTAAAGCGAGAGGCATTATCCAAAGCAGCTGCTTCATAAATATCTTTCGGGATCTGTTGCAGTGCCGCGATAAACAACATCATTGGCAAACCCAGACACCACCAGACTGTCGCAATGGCCACTGCAATTAATGACCAATCGGGATTGGATAAAAACGCGATCGGTTCTAATCCTAATTTGACAAAGATATTGGCCATCAAACCGTCATTGGGAATAAACACAATGCGCCAGATCAGTGTCACTACTGTCACCGACAAGATGGTCGATGAGAAAAAGATGCCGCGTAAACTGGCCGCCAACCAAGTTTGTTTGTTCAGATTGATCGCTAAAAACAAACCGAGGATGACCAGCGCAGGTACGGTTAATACGGCAAAATAAAACGTGTTGCTGACCGTCTGCAGGAAAATTTTGTCGTGAAATAGCCGCTGATAATTCGCCAAGCCGACGAAACGCCCACCGCCAAACAGATCAACTTTTTCAAAACTCAGGCTGATCCCCCAAATCAAGGGGATCAGGATCATGGCAATAAAGACCAGTAAATACGGCAGAATAAAGGCTAAGTTCAGCCATTCGCCCTGATTTCGGAAAGACCTTTTCATTGCGCTTCTCCGTGATAAGCCCGACCTGTTGCATCAAACAAATGAATGGCCGCTTTATTCATTCGTAAATGCACCTTGGTTTGAGCCGTGATCGGCGACTTACCATCGGTATTGGCAATCAGCATGCGACCATCCGCCAGCTTCACATACAGCAGCGTGCGTTCGCCCAGTCGTTCAACAAAGGAAACCGTGCCGCTGACTTCTGATTCCGATTCATGAACCACATCGACATCTTCTGCGCGCACACCAATTTCAAATGTTCCGGCAGGATCAGGCAGATGCTCATAGTTGATGTGCGTTTTGAGCGGTTTCATGCCGTCAATGTGTACGGTGGTGGCGCCCTGAGTGCGCTCCAGCGAAGCAACACTGATAAAGTTCATGGCAGGTGTGCCGACAAAACCGGCGACAAATTTCGAGGCCGGACGCTGATAGATGTCGATCGGCGTGCCGATTTGTTCAATTTTGGTGTTATTCAGCACCACGATCCGATCGGCCAGCGTCATCGCTTCCACCTGATCGTGGGTTACGAAAATCATCGTGGCCTTAACGCGTTGATGCAGTTGCGCCAGTTCAATACGGGTGCGCCCGCGCAACGCTGCATCTAAGTTGGACAGTGGTTCATCAAACAGGAACGCTTTTGGCTCTCGCACAATCGCCCGCCCGATCGCGACACGCTGGCGCTGACCACCGGAAAGCTCGGCGGGTTTTCGTTTCAGCAGATGCGTCATTTCCAACATTTCCGCGGCTTTTTTAATGCGCGTTGCAATCACAGCCGGTTCAGTTTTAATGTTTTTCAGCCCGAACGCCATGTTGTCTTCCACGGTCATGTGCGGATATAACGCATAGTTCTGGAACACCATCGACACATTGCGTTTACCCGGCGGCAAAACATCCAGACGATCCTGATCCATCCAGATCTCGCCATCGCTGATGCTTTCCAGCCCCGCGATCATGCGCAGTAAAGTCGATTTGCCACAGCCGGACGGGCCTAAGAAGACAATGAACTCACTCGGATCAATCGAAAATGAGATGTCGTCCAAAATCGTCAAATCGTTGTAACGCTTCGTTAAATTTCTTATCTCGATAGCTGCTGACATCTGATCATTCCTTTAACTGGATGAAATGGTAAGAAAGCGGCGCAAGGCACACCGTTAGCTCTTGATCTGTAACAGAAAGAGCATCGCCTTGAACGAGTGTTATCCGCTCTGGAAATTGACTGGAATTACTGCTTTGCAGATCAGCGCTGTTGAGCGTCTGATGCTGACAAACCTGCAGATGTTGAAATTGGTTAAATGTGCTGCGCAGAGAAATAGCTTCGCTGCCATGCCGGTTCACGATAAAGAGATTGATGGTTTTATCTTGCTCATTATGAATCGCAGAGATATCGACATAAGGCACCTCGTTCGCGCATTCCGCGGCATAACAAGGGCTGTTGATGTCCAGTTTAAGTGCTTTGCCGCGCCCGTAACGCGAAGCCAGCATAAACGGATAGAAAATCGTTTGCCGCCAGGCCGTACCATTTTTCTCGGTCATGATCGGCGCAATGACATTGACCAATTGCGCCAGACAGGCAATTTTGACGATGTCGCTTTTGCGAATAAAACTGTTGATTAAACAGGCCACCAGCAATGCATCTTCAACATTGTAGATATCTTCCAGAATGGCCGGCGCATACGGCCAGCCCTGCCCGCCGTTGAGGATCTGTTTATCCTGCTCAGTCGAGTGATACCAAACGTTCCATTCATCAAAACTGATGTAGATCTGTTTATCGGCGTGTTTCTGCGCTTTCACATAATTGATGGTCGAGGCAACGGTATCGATGTAACGTTCCATCTTGAGCGATTGCGCCAGATAGTTACCGGTGTGCCCTTCATGGTTTTTGAAATACATGTGCAGGGAAATGTAATCGACCACATCATAGGTATGTTCCAGCACCGTTTTTTCCCAGCTTGGAAATGTCGGCATGTCCGGGCTGGATGAGCCACACACCACCAGCTCCAGACTTTTATCAAACGCCCGCATCGCTTTTGCAGTTTCAGAAGCAATACGACCATATTCATCTGCTGTTTTCTGGCCAATTTGCCATGGCCCGTCCATCTCATTACCGAGGCACCAAGTTTTCACACCCCACGGTTGTTCCCGCCCATTTTCCCGACGCAGATCAGACCAATAAGAGCCTTTCGGGTGATTAACATATTCCAGAAAATTACGCGCATCGGTTAAACCGCGAGAGCCTAAATTCACCGCCAGCATCATTTCGCAGCCAACGGTCTGTGCCCAGTCAGCAAATTCATGAATGCCCACCTGATTAGATTCGCTGGAATGCCATGCCAAATCGAGTCGTACCGGACGTTGCGCCTGCGGGCCGATGCCATCTTCCCATTGATAGGCAGAAACAAAATTGCCACCGGGATAACGAACAACCGGAACCGCCAGTTCTTTCACTAAATCGATCACATCACTACGAAATCCGGCTATATTTGCAGACGGATGCTCCGGCTCGTAAATGCCAGAATATATCGCCCGCCCCATGTGTTCGATAAATGAGCCAAATATTCGTTGGTCTATTTCCGATATCACCGAATTTTTGTTCGCTGTGACGACAACATCCATTACCTACTCCATAGCTAAATTGCAGTCGGATTTGATTACTAATAATGTTAGTTAAATTATTAGTAAAGTTATTAGGCCGCAAATTTGATGTTGTCGAAACCGGATGTGAATCACAAAGATTGATGAATAATTGACCTGAACCCACAGACAAATCGTTTGGGCATGATCAAAAATGCGTGGAATAAAAGCGGTCTGTGCTGAATAAGAGATTCGAGACAGTGATAAATTTAGTGATGCTGCCAGCGAAGAAAATGCCGCTGGCCTAGATAGCGCGATGCCAGATCAACTTAGTAGCTCTGCGATCCAATTCATAAACACATACACGCGTTTCGGTAAATGGCGTCGATTAGCATAGAGCAGTGATACCGGCATGGGTTTAGCTTTATATTGCGGTAAAAGTTCAACCAGCAAACCATTGTTAATATGGGGTTTCATGCCGAGCAAGGGCGCTTGAATGATGCCCAGCCCGGCTAAACAGGCAGCTTCATACGCATCAGAGTTATTCACGGTAATACGCCCGCTCATCGGTACATAGCAGGTTTCATCACTGGCGCTATCGACATACTCAAAGCCAGCTGATTTCGTGCCCAGCGTCGACGCATAATGGATCAATTGATGCTGCTGTAGATCAGCCAATGTTTGCGGAATGCCGTAAGTAGTTAAGTATTGCGGACTGGCACAATTAATCTGCTCAAACTGACCGATATGACGCGCCACTAAACTGGAGTCATGCAGCTTACCGACGCGTAATACACAATCAAATCCTTCTCGCACTAAATCGACCAGTCGATCGGTACAACTGACTTCAATATCGATATGCGGATACTTTTCTGCAAATTCCGCTAGGCGCGGCATGATAATGCTGCGTGCAATGCCCACTGGCATATCGACCCGAAGGCGCCCAGTTAATTCTGCTGGATCACGCTGAAACAGCCCTTGCAATTCATCCATATCGGCCAGAATGTCTTTGCAACGTTCATAGAAAACCAGCCCATCTTGCGTCATCTGCACGCGCCGCGTGGTGCGGTGTAATAATCGCGTTTGCATGAGGTTTTCCAGACGCTGTACCGCCGTGGAAATGGATGATTTCGGCAAATTTAAACTCTGTGCCGCCAAGGTAAAACTCGCCAACTCAGCAACACGGACATAAATCTGCATGGCCTCGATCTGATTCATCTTCTACGCTTACTATTGTTCGTAATATATGAACAGTTTAATCATAAACATCATATTTATCACTTTAATAGCATCCAATACACTTACTTCATCGATTATCGCCAAGGCGCTTAATCACCTCCCCTGAAAACAAAGGATGAAATCATGAATCAGAAAATTGCACTCATCACCGGCGGCAGCCGTGGACTGGGCCGTAATGCCGCACTGAAACTGGCAGAACGTGGTGTCGATATCATTTTGACGTATCGCAGTCAGGAATCAGAAGCGCAGGCAGTAGTCTCTGAGATTGAAAAATCTGGCGCTAAAGCTATCGCACTGAAGCTGGATGTTGCTGACAGCCACTCATTTCCCGCTTTTGCCGAGCAAGTAAAAACCCATCTGCAAACCATCTGGCAGCGGGATAGTTTTGATTACCTACTGAATAATGCCGGTGTGGGCGTTCATGCCAGCTTCGCCGAAACAACCGAAGCACAGTTCGATCAGCTGATGAATATCCATCTGAAAGGGGTGTTTTTCCTGACACAAGCATTGTTACCACTGCTGGCTGATGGCGGTTCCATTTTAAACGTCTCTTCAGGTCTGGCGCGCTTCGCCCTACCGGGTTACGCCGCCTATGCGGCCATGAAAGGCGGCATTGAGGTGCTAACCAAATATCTGGCCAAAGAGTTAGGCGCCCGCAATATCAACGTCAATGTGCTGGCCCCTGGTGCTATTGAAACCGATTTTGGCGGTGGAGCTGTGCGCGATAATGCGCAACTCAATGCGTTCGTGGCATCACAAACTGCATTAGGCCGGGTTGGATTACCAGATGACATCGGTAACGTCATTGCTGCCCTGCTTTCAGAGCAAACTCATTGGGTTAATGCACAGCGAATTGAAGCCTCGGGTGGTATGTTTTTGTAGGCGAAAATATTTATGTAGCGATGCACCATTCAGATGCAATATAATGAATATCTAATACATCTTTTTCGAATGAAAAAGGCAAACTGTTCCGAAAGGTCAGGACGCAAAGCTTCCGGTCTACCATCAGTCAAGAAAACTGATCACGATAGCGGAGTTGCCATCAATTCTAAGCATGCAAATTATCTTTGCATCTCTGATGCGCTTTTTTTCAAAAAGCGCCGATAGCAACATTTTGCGACTACCTCCATCGGGCATTAGTTTTCTGAATGGAGCATCATGTTGTTTTCTCAAAAATCCTATTTGACTGTTACAACACTCTTGATCCGTCATAGCTTCGATCTTTCTACTCACCAGCCTGATTTCGTCATATCAACTTAACGTTGTTCGACAGCGCGTTTATCACTTTTATTTTTGTGCCTGTATCCACTCCAAAAGAAACATGAAATGACATCAATGAATCACGCTCATCTAACCAAGACTGGGAAAGAAATTAATTTTTCGGAGCACGACCAACTGGTTTCAACCACCGATCTAAAAAGTAACATCACTTACGCAAATAGTGCTTTCTTGAATGTCGCTGGTTACCAACTGGATGAGTTAGTAGGTAAACCACACAACATGATCCGACACGAGGATATGCCGAAAATCGCCTTTCAGGATATGTGGCAGAAACTAAAAGCGGGTAAAGCTTGGCGGGGTTTGGTCAAAAACAAATGCAAAAATGGCGATTACTACTGGGTTGATGCCTATGTCACACCTATCTATGAAAATGGCACCATTGTTGGTTATCAATCTGTTCGGGTAAAACCAGAACCCAAGCAAAAACAAACAGCAGAAACAACCTATGCTCAATTACGCCAGCAAGAGCGTCAAAACAAAAAAATCAATTTTATCTGGCAAGATCGCCGCCCGATTATTGGATTGGTGTTAGCCATTGCCATTATTCTGGCTGCGCTTTCATTAGCTAATATCGCCGTCGCAATGGGATATTTACTTTCATTCCTTGCGTTGGCAATTTGCTTTTATCCACATTTGGTCACAACCCCTCGTTATCTGAACTCCTTATCAAACAACTACGATAGCCTTACTCGTCAAATTTATTCTGGCACGCATTTACATAGTATTGCTGACTTTCATCTTCAGCACTGGCAAGCTCGGATCAGAACCATATTAGGCCGCGTGCAAGATTCAACAACAGTGCTACAAGGCATTGCCGAGCAATCATTCCAAACAGTCGCAAAAACTGAGCAAGACATGGATCAACAAGAAGCCAGTCTTCAACAAATTGCCGCTGCAGTCACCGAATTAACGGAAACTGCGGCAGAAATAGCACGTTCAACCGTTAGCACAGCTGATTATGTGAATAGCGCATCAGAGCGTTGTAATGATGCCAGCTCACATTTATTAAATACGCGAAACCAGATCCAATTACTCGCAAAAAAAGCAGAGAATGCCTCGGCTTCTGCAGCTAATCTTGTAGAAGAAACAGCACATATTGGTGGTGTCATGGCAGAAATTCGGGGTATTGCCGAACAAACCAATCTATTGGCACTCAATGCCGCCATTGAAGCAGCCCGAGCCGGTGAGTTTGGTCGTGGGTTTGCGGTGGTAGCAGATGAAGTCAGAACTCTGTCGACTCGCACCCACAAAGCCACAGAACAAATACAGACCAGCATCAGCCATATTCATCAAATACTGTCATCTTGGAAAGAGATGATGCTGGAAAATGTTGAACAGACGCGCGCTTGTGTACAACAAACCGATAAAAGCGCCACCCAGATGGAACAAGTGGTTAACGACTTAGATCAAATGACTGATCTGGCCGCACAAATATCTGCCGCTGCCCATGAACAAGGCACCGCATTAGCCGATGTAACACGAAATATGAATGAATTAACGGTGTTAGGCCAAAACAACCTGACACAAATGAAAGCGATAGATATGAATAGTAATAACATCATGCAACATACTGATAAATTGAATGATATGTGCAGAACGTTCAATTAATTTTAATTAAAAGATTCTATAGTTATTTTTAGAGATGATGGTCACTGCAACCCAATAGATACGTAGGAATAGAACTTGATAAGTAACGTTTTTCTCAAGACTGCTTATAAATCTCTGATTCAGGAAGTTGTAGAAGGTATTCCTATTCGTGTTTTCTGGAAAGATCGGGAATGCCGCTATCTGGGTTGTAACTCTCTTTTTGCACAAGATGCGGGTTTCAGCCATTCCAGTGATCTGATCGGTAAAACTGATTTTGACATGATCTGGCATGATCAAGCCGCCATCTATCGGGCTGATGACATGCAAGTCATGGAATCAGGTCAACCTAAGCTAAATTATGAAGAACCGCTCACATCAACAAATGGAAAACTTGTTTATTTGCGAACATCTAAGGTGCCTTTACGCAACGCCAATCAAGAAATCATCGGCATTTTAGGCATTTATGAAGATATTACGGAACGAAAAAAAGCCGAGCAAATGGAAAAACATCTGACTCGTGCACTTAAATTGCTCAGTAAATGTAATACCACTCTGATCCATGCTGATAATGAACAAACATTATTAGTCGATATTTGCCGCTTGGCCGTAGAAATTGGTGGTTATCGTATGGCTTGGGTTGGTTATCAGGAAAATGATGAAGCCAAAACTATCCGCCCAGTCGCTCGGTCCGGTTACGAGCATGGCTTTTTAGATGATATAAAGATCTCATGGGCTGACAATGAATGGGGGCAAGGCCCGACAGGTACCGCAATAAGAACTGGTGCCACAGTCGTGAATTCAAACACGCAAACCAATTCGAAATTGATGCCATGGCGACAAGCAGCAACAGAGCGCAACTACCGCTCAAGCATATCGCTACCTTTAGCGACAAAAAATAAAATGCTTGGCGCATTGAATATCTACTCTTCCGAAGCCGATGCCTTTAGTGCAGAAGAGATATCCTTACTTGAGGAACTGGCTAACGATCTGGCCTTTGGTATTGAGACTTTGCGCACTCGTGCTTTACATAATGTGGCAGAAAAAAAATTAGAATTTCTGGCGCATTATGATCCGCTCACCAGTTTACCCAACCGGACATTATTACGAGATCGTTTTGAACAAGCCGCCGCCATCGCTGATCGAGAACAATCTGGCGTGGCCATTTTCTTTCTCGATTTGGATAATTTCACTCACATCAATGACAGCCTTGGGCATATTTATGGCGATAAATTACTGGTTAGTGTCGCCAATCGATTGAAACAATGCATACGTAAAACAGACACGCTCAGTCGCCAAGGTGGCGATGAATTTGCCATTTTATTAAGTAATATCAATGATGTGGAAAGTATAGAAGAAATAATACACGGTATAGTTTCTTCATTCACTGAACCGTTTGATATTGATGGTTACACACTGAATATCACCTTTAGTGCCGGTATCAGTGTCTACCCACATGATGACAAATCATTTGATGCGTTGCTTAAACACGCTGATACCGCGCTCTATCATGCCAAACACTCCGGCCGAAATATCTACCGCTTTTTCTCCGGACAAATGAATAACGATGCGCTGGAATATATTCAGTTGCAGGGGCAATTGCACAACGCAATAAAAAACAAAGAATTACAGCTGTATTATCAACCCCAGATTGATACCACTACCGGCAAAATCATTGGTGCAGAAGCTCTATTACGCTGGAATCACCCTGAGCATGGCCTGATCCCGCCGGCAAAATTTATTCCTAGTGCAGAACGCAGTGGGCTCATTATTCCTATTGGTGAATGGGTTTTGAATGAAGCGTGCCGACAAATACAACTCTGGCGAGAAACAGATCAGATACCCTCATTTGTCGTGGCCGTTAATCTCTCCGCACTGCAATTTAAACGCGGCGATCTCGCTGAAACAGTTGCGCTAGCACTTGAACACGCTAATTTACCTGCCAGCCATTTGGAATTAGAACTCACCGAATCTATTTTGTTACACGATGTGAATGACGTTAGAAATACACTGCACAGCTTGAAAAAAATAGGTGTTCGTCTTTCGATTGACGATTTCGGCACTGGTTATTCCAGTCTGTCATATCTCAAACAACTGGCCGTCGATAAACTTAAAATTGACCAATCCTTTATCCACGATATGGTCGAAGATGCTGGTGATGCCGCGATCGTTAAAGCGATTATCCAGCTGGGGCATGCACTCGAACTTTCCGTTATCGCAGAAGGAGTAGAAAAAAACACTCAGTTTGCGGCATTAAAAGAGTTGGGTTGTGACGAAATTCAAGGCTATTTATTCAGTCGCCCACTGCCTGCTGAAGAATTCATCCGATTTTATCGGGATATGAAATTGGGC
>JAQUHG010000001.1:58094-74129 GCA_028683735.1 Tolumonas sp.
AGTAGAAAAAAACACTCAGTTTGCGGCATTAAAAGAGTTGGGTTGTGACGAAATTCAAGGCTATTTATTCAGTCGCCCACTGCCTGCTGAAGAATTCATCCGATTTTATCGGGATATGAAATTGGGCTTATGTATATTTGATCAATGACATGCAGTTAATTCATCGATCTATAAAATAAAAATGCAGCTAAACACCCGATACGACAACTTAATCAACGCCGTGATTACATCGCATTTCCTACTCATCACCAACCGCAAATTTGAAAATTTACCTGACCTTTTGTTTTTATCTGCCAAAATTAACCTAGTAATAATAACGATACTAACAACAGGTTAGGCACATCATTGAATCAGCACTTAGGGAATACCGGCTGAATCGATTGTTTGAAGGGACTTGGATAAATGAATATAAAAATATACTTATTAGCTTTGCTGGCCTGTTTATTGTTCATTGCTCAACCAACGGCCGCAAAAGAGAAAAATCTAAATATCGTTTTCATTCCTAAATCCAGCGACCAAATCTTTTGGGATATTATGCGCGGAGGAGTAAACGAGGCCATCAGTGAGATCGGCAACATTAACCTGACTTGGCGCGGCCCGGCGTACAACGATGATACCGATGCGCAGATCAGGATATTACAGATCTATACTCGTCCCGGTGTCGACGCCATCATCATTGCACCAACCGACCGCCAACGTTTGGTTGAACCAATAAAGAAAGCCGCAGAAGAAGGCATCAAGGTAATTGTGGTTGATTCTGCGTTTAATGGCACATCTCACCAAAATTTTATCACCACAGATAACTATACCAGCGGCCAACTTGCCGCAAAACGCTTGGCAGAAAGCCTTCATAAACAGGGCAATATCGTTGTATTTCGCATTGTCGCTGGCAGTGCATCGACCGATGATCGGGCTCAAGGGTTTATCCATTATCTGAATGAACATGCTCCCGATATGAAGATTATCGCCGATATCTACGGTGGTGCATCGCGTGGTAAAGCGCGACATAGTGCAGACGAGCTGCTGAAAAAACTACCTGATATTGATGGTATTTTTGCCGTAAATGAATCATCTACCGACGGCGTATTGCGGGCCTTACGTGATGCGGGTCGAGCCAAAAAAACCAAATTAGTCGGTTTCGATTCCAGCGACTTTCTTTTTGATGGTCTGGAAAAACATGACGTGGATGCCTTGATTGTGCAAGACCCCCGACAAATGGGCTATCTGAGTATTAAGGCGGCGGTTGCTGCAATCCATAACTCCAGCATTAAAGACAAAACCATTTTTACGCCAGCTAAATTAGTAACGTTAGAAAACTACCTGACACCAGAGATTAGAAAGCTAATCAGCACACACTAATTGTGTACCGGATACCCGATGGAAATAGGCGTGAGGATAAACCCAGAGGATAAATATGCTTGATTTACCGGCAATACGCACACGTTGGAATGCGCTGAGAATGACTTTTCAATTCAAGAGCTTATCTATAGGCATTATCATTGCTATGTGTGCTGGCTTACTGGTTCCCGCAGTTATAGGGATCATCTCGTTAAACCATCTCCGTCAAGAAAAAACTAATACCGATATTGAAGTATATCTCAATGACAAAATTGCACTGCTCTCTAACAGTCTCGCTCTGCCAGTCTGGAATTACGACCTCAATTTAGCCAATAAAATTGCACAAGCCTCACTCCAGGATCGCCAGGTTGTTCGTATTACGATCAGTGATACCAAACAGGACCCGATACTTAATCTGGAGTATCCCGAGCGCAATATCGGTACATTACATACGGCATGGCATGAATTAATCCTGAACGGAGAAATAGCCGGATTTGTGAAAGTGGATCTTGATGATGGATTGATGAAACAGCAATCGCAGCAAGATCAGTCTGTTTATACCTATATATTACTCGGCCAGTTCGCATTGGCGCTGATATTGATCCTGCTCGCCCTGCACTACCGTGTACTGAAACCACTTGCCACTTTAACGCGGTTTTCCAATCAACTTGCTGATGGGGATTTTAATCATACTGTCGGCTGGCAACGTACCGATGAGATCGGCCATTTGGCAGCACAATTAGACCAAATGCGCCGGGATCTGCGGGCGGCGTTTTCCGAGCAACAAGCCATTTTAAATAATGTGCCAGCCGGGGTTATTTTTATCCGTGATGGGGCTATTCAGTTGGCAAACCGACATGCTGAAGCCATCTTCGGGTATGAACAAGGTAGCATGCACGGCCTGCACCCTAATGAACTCTACTTATCCAACGATCAATTTATTGCAATCCGTGAGCGGGCCAGACTGACCATGACAGCGATTCTGGGCCGGTATGCAGAAGAGTTACGTCTTAAACGTTTTGATGGCAGTGCATTCTGGGCGCGTATGAGTGGCTGTGGTTTAGACCCTAATAACCCTCAGGCGGGTAGTATCTGGGTGTTTGAAGATATTTCAGAGCGCAAAGCCGCTGAATCAGAAATCAATAATCTGGCTTTTTATGATCCACTCACACAATTGCCAAATCGTCGCTTGTTACTAGATCGATTAAAGCATGCCTTGATTTCAAGTACTCGCAGTATGAGATGTGGCGCCTTACTGTTTATCGATCTGGATGACTTTAAAACACTAAATGACACCTTTGGTCATGACAGTGGTGATTGTTTATTACAACAAGTGGCACAACGTTTAACGACCTGTGTGCGGCAAGATGATACGGTTGCCCGACTGGGTGGTGACGAATTTGTGATCCTGCTGGAAGATCTCAGCATAGATATGCAAGAAGCGGCAGCGCTGGCTAAAAATGTCTGTGAAAAAATCCTCGCGGCACTTAACCAACGT
This sequence comes from Tolumonas sp., assembly GCA_028683735.1. Classification (GTDB taxonomy): domain Bacteria; phylum Pseudomonadota; class Gammaproteobacteria; order Enterobacterales; family Aeromonadaceae; genus Tolumonas. The sequence continues at coordinate 60,931 of JAQUHG010000001.1, forward strand.
TATCTGATCAATAAGCATGAACGCTACAGCACGCCCAGTATTGGGGTAACACTATTTATTAATCACAATGAAAGTATTGAAGAACTGCTAAAACGTGCAGACATGGCGATGTATGAAGCTAAAGCGGCTGGGCGAAATACCATTCGTTTCTTCGATCAAAAAATGCAAGATATGTTGATGAATCGGGCTGCCATGGAAGACGGGTTACGCCAAGCTATTCTCAAAACAGAATTTCAGCTCTATTACCAACCACAAATTATCAGTACCGGTTTTCTGACGGGTGTAGAAGCGTTGGTGCGTTGGGTACATCCACAACGAGGCTTAGTCTCCCCTGCCGAATTTATTCCACTGGCGGAAGAAAGTGGACTTATTTTGCCATTGGGTCACTGGGTGCTAAAGACTGCCTGCGAACAAATAGCTAGTTGGGCTTATAACAAGGATATGGCTAATTTATCCATCGCTGTTAATGTGAGTGCCCGTCAGTTTCATCAGGCTGAATTTGTCGACGAAGTGCTGAGTATTATTGAACAAACTGGCGCAAATCCATCACGACTCAAACTGGAATTGACTGAAAGTATGTTGATTGATGATATCGAAGACATCATCACTAAAATGACGTTATTAAAAGCTCACGGTGTGGGGTTCTCGTTAGATGATTTCGGTACCGGTTATTCCTCTCTTTATTACCTAAAACGATTGCCCTTAGATCAACTTAAAATCGATCAGAGTTTTGTCAGAAATATTCTCAGCGATGCCAATGATGCCGCTATTGCCAAAATGGTCGTGGCATTAGGACTGAGCCTGAATCTGAATGTAATAGCCGAAGGTGTTGAGCTTGAAGCTCAGCGAGATTATCTCGCCCGCTTGGGCTGCCATGCCTACCAAGGTTATTTGTTTAGTAAGCCGTTACCACTGCATGACTTCGAGGCGTTTTATAACGAAAAAATGAGACCAGAGAATAAATTAGTCGGCTAACTCCATTTGACTACCCGCTGATTTACGAGCTTCTTTTGACGCATGAAACTCCCAATGTTTTTACATGAGAATTATCGAATAAACTCAACAAGATAATTCTCATCTAAAGATTGATCCAAACCGCATCTTTCACATCTATTTTTTTGACATCTCAGCAATTGTCTCCAATTCTTAATTGATAATTAGCATGGGATACGCATATGAATACATCTGGATTTTCTCAAATCAGCAAGGAAGTCACCTTCCCTGCCGACGTGCAGTTAGTTTCTACCACGGATTTACGCAGCTATGTTACGTATGCTAATACAGCTTTTTTGTCTGTTTCTGGTTATAAATTAGACGAATTGGTCGGTTTGCCACATAACGTGATCCGCCACCCCGATATGCCTAAAACCGCCTTTCGTGACCTGTGGCAAAAACTGAAAGAAGGCAAAGCATGGCGCGGAATTGTCAAAAATCGCTGTAAAAACGGCGATTTTTATTGGGTTGATGCCTATGTAACACCCATTTACGAAGATAAAAATATTGTGGGTTATCAATCAGTCCGGGTTAAGCCAACCGAGGAAGATAAAAACCGCGCAGAAAAAATCTATGCGCAACTGCATGAACGGGAAAGGCTGAATAAAAAGATCGTTTTTTCATGGCAAGACTATCGCCCGCTACTTGGTTTGCTCTTTGCGGCTGCCAGTGTTATTGCGGCTTACTTTGTTGCCGGATGGCTGACAGCAGTCTGGTGTTTGCTCTCTTTCTTACTCTTGACCATCTGCTTTTATCCGCATCTGTTCACCATTCCTCAGTTTTTACGCTCTTTGGCCACGGAATATGACAGCATTACACGGCATATCTATTCCGGCACCGATCTGTCCAGCATTGCCGATTTCCACCTCAAACACTGGCAGGCCCGCATCAGAACAGTTTTGGGTCGCACGCAAGATTCCACCAGTGTTTTACAGATATTGGCCGGCAGATTATTTAGCGCCACAGACAAAGCGAAAACCGATATCGATCAACAAGAAGCCAGCCTACAACAAATTGCAGCCGCTGTTACACAACTCACCGAAGCGGCGGGGGAAATTGCGCGTTCCACCGTTAGCACATCGGATTATGTCAACATGGCGGCTGAACATTGCAATGAGGCTGGAGCTCATTTATCTGATGCAAAAACACAAATTCAGCAGCTAGCCAAACAGGCAGAACAATCGACGGAATCGGCTACTAAAATGGTAGAGGAAGCCAATCATATTGGCGGTGTGATGAGTGAAATTCAGGGGATTGCCGAACAAACCAATCTGCTGGCTTTAAATGCTGCGATTGAAGCAGCCCGAGCCGGAGAACAAGGCCGAGGGTTTGCTGTCGTTGCTGATGAGGTCAGAACATTGTCAACCCGAACCCACAAAGCCACCGAACAGATACAGGCCAGCATTACACATATTCAACACATCATGACTGCCTGGGAAAAGATTATGGCGGCCAATCTGGAACAAACCCGTGCCTGTGTGCAACACACCGATGCCAGCTCATTACAAATGGAGCAAGTAGTATCAGAGCTGGGGCAAATGACCGATTACGCGGCACAAATCTCAGCGGCGGCACAAGAACAAGGTGTTGCATTAGCCGATGTCACCAAAAACATTAATGAATTAACAGAGTTAGGCGAAGCTAATCTGGAACAAATCAAAGCCATTGATATTAATAGCCACAAAGTCATGCAACGGGCAGAAAAACTCAACGAATTATGCCGAACATTTAATTAAACCAAACTCACAGACTGATCAAAGTGGGGAAATATTGCCGCCCCGCTTTGATCGTATTATTGCAAAGAAGCAAGCACCCATCGGACAAAATCTTCTGAAGGAATAGGCCGGCTGTAATGGTAACCCTGCGCTTCATCACAATGATAGATCTGCAGATATTTAACAGCATGGGACGTTTCAATACCTTCCGCAATGGTGCGTAAACCCAGACTTTTTGACATTTGAATAATAGCGCGGACAATTGCCGCATCACTCGGGTCTTTGTCTATATCCCGAATAAATGACTGATCTATTTTTACCTTATCAACAGCAAAACGTTTCAAATAAGACAAACTGGAATAACCAGTACCAAAATCATCCAGCGATAATTTTACGCCCAGCGTTTTAAGGCGTTGTACGGTTTGCAATACATTTTCGGTATCACCAATCAAGATCGATTCGGTCAACTCCAGCTCAAGAAACTGCGGATCTAAACCGGAATCTTTTAATGCTGAAATAACTGTTTCTTCCAAGTTACCTCGTCGGAATTGAATAGCAGAGAGGTTAACAGCCATGACTAAATCAGCTAACCCTTGTTTACGCCAAGCCATTGCCTGACGACAGGCTTCGCGCAAAGCCCACTCACCAATCGGCACAATCAGGCCGCTGTCTTCGGCAAGTGTAATGAATTTACCCGGTGGTAATAGTCCAAACACAGGGTGTTGCCAACGGATCAAGGCTTCAGCCCCAATCACGGCATTATTTGATAGATCAATTTGAGGTTGATAATGCAATACAAATTCATTGCGCTCTAACGCCACACGCAACCCGTTTCTTAGTTCGATCTGCTCCATGACATCCGCATTCATTTTGCTATCAAAGAAACGGTAGGTATTCCCCTTGGCATCTTTCGCGTAATACATCGCAGAATCGGCTTTCCGCAATAATGTATCAAAGTCGTCACCATCATCTGGGTAAACCGTCACACCAATCGAACATGATGTGGAAAGTTCATGCCCATCAATTCTGGCCGGTTTGGTAATGTCTTCCAGAATTTTAGAGCAGATAAAAACAACTGCATCACTGGCTGTAATGTGTGATAACACAACCAAAAACTCATCACCACCAAACCGGCTGACGGTGTCTGTGCCTCTGATAGACTCGCGTAAGCGATGAGAAATGACCTCCAACAGCACATCACCGCTCGCATGACCTAAAGAATCGTTTATAGATTTGAAATTATCTAAATCCATAAAAAGTAACGCGACCTTATGTCCGTCTCTTTTTGCAGCGGCTATAGCTTGTTCAACACGATCACGAACTAATAAGCGATTCGGTAATAGTTAAGGCATCATGGTGAGCCAAATAATCAATCACCCGTTCTGCTTTCTTTTTTTCCGTAATATCAGACAACATGCGAAGTACACACTGCTCACCACTAATGTTGATCAGTTCAGCAGAGAGCAAAACATCGCCTGTTTCTCCTGTTTTAGTTCTGAACATTAACTCCTGATTCTGTATTTGTCCGTGCTCACACAGCGATGTATACATGCGTGCTTTTTCTTCTGGATAAACCCACAAGCCAAGTTCAGTCGCGGTATGACCAATAACATCTTTCCGTTCATAGCCAAATAATTGCAAAAAGGCTTCATTCACATCAATGAATTGCTCTGATACATAGTTACTAATACCTATCGCCATCGGATTTTTATTAAACACGGTCGAAAAACGAGACTCGCTTTCTATTAATGCTAATTCGCGCTTTTTGCGTTCTGTAATGTTGTGAGAAATACCAAATAACCCAGATACTTGGCCGTTATGATTCAGCATTGGCCCTTTAGTCACCTGAAATATTAGGTTCTCACCGGAAAAAGTAGTAATGGACTCCTCATGGGTTTGAGTTTTACCCGCCCCCATGATTAATTTATCAATGGCCATTATTTCAGTCGCAATAGCAGGTGGAAAAATAAAACTATCGTCATGACCCATAATTTGATCGACCGGCTTACCAACAAATTGGGCAGCAGCCTGATTTACTAATAAATAACGCCCCTGTATGTCTTTTACAAAGACCGCATCGGTTGAGCCTTCAACCACCACGGTTAATAATTGTTGTTGTTCACTGAGTTCTTTTTCTGCTGTTTTCCTAGCAAAGCGCTCACTAACTTCACGCAAACAACGTTCTATCGATGGCACTAAGCGAGTCAGATTGTCCTTCAGTAGAAAATCCCACACGCCTAATTTCAGCAATTCGACGGCTCGTTCCTCACCGATACTGCCCGAAACTAAAATCACTGGCGTATCAGGTAAACGCTGATGAATAAGCGCCAGGTCATGTTCAAAATTAAGCTGCGGCACACTGTAATCGGACAAAATAATATCCCAGCCGCCAAGATCTAATGCTTGGTTCAGCTCCTCGACAGTTTCAATCCGGGTGCATTGCGCATTCAGACCAGCCACCCGCAAATGTCGTTCGATCAGTCGAAAGTCAGCGGATGAATCTTCAATGGCGAGAATTGAGAGGTTATTCTTCATGCGCTCATATTCCTGTTGGCGCAGGTTTGTTGGTGATCAACCAATAAACCCCTAATCGGGCGACTGTTTCTGCAAACTCACTGAATTCCAGCGGTTTATTAACAAAACTGTTAGCGCCGTTCTCATAACTTCTGAGACGGTCTCGTTCATCATCAGAGGACGTTAAAATGACGACAGGTAATAATTTAGTCCGCGGGTTATCACGCAATTTGGCTAACACATCTAAGCCATTCACGCGCGGTAAATTGATATCCAGCAACACAACCGTAGGTAAGGGCTCGCCTTTCAGGCTGGCAAATTCATTTTCCTGAAAAAGATAATCCAATGCTTGTTGACCATCGCGCGCAACATCGATCTTATTCGCCAGATTCATTTTTTTTAGCGAGCGTAAGATGAGCTTTTCATCCTGCGGATTATCTTCAACCAGTAATATGCTCATGCTTTATTCTCCATCTCAAACCCCGTAGGTAACGTGAAACAAAACGTTGCGCCTTCGCCTGGTTTTGCCATGGCTTCAATTTGGCCACCATGGCGATGAATAATACGTTGTACCGTTGCTAAACCGACGCCCATTCCCGAAAACTCATCTTGCCGGTGCAGACGTTGGAATGGTTTAAACAGACGATCGGCATGTGCCATATCAAATCCGGCGCCATTATCTGCAACACAAATACCTGACAACCCATCATGAATCTGGGAGTCAGCAAAAACACGGATGTTGGCATCTGATTTTTTAGCACTGTATTTCCAGGCATTCCCCAACAAGTTACGCATAACCGCTTCCAACATACGCTCATCGCCGTATGCTTTCAGCTTATCATCCACTTGCCATGTCACTTTTTGTTCTGGTTCAGAATGAGACATTTCTTCCAACAACCGAGTTGCCATTTGGGAAATATCGACATCGTCACGACGTAACTCACCGCGGGTACAACGTGATAACGTCAATATGCCATCAATCAAGTCACCCATTCGACGGCTGGCAATAGTGATTTCATCCAGATAATCGCGCGCTTCGTCATTTAATTGCTCACCATAATCTTCGGTTAATGCCTGAGAAAAACCGCTCATGGCTCGTAGCGGTGCCCGCAAATCGTGAGAAACGGCATAAGCAAAGGCGTCCAATTCCTGATTAGCAGCTTTGAGTTCGGTTGTGCGTTGATCTACACGGACTTCTAATTCAGCATTCAGTTGACGGATTTGCTCTTCCGCTAATTTACGTTCGGTAATGTCGGTAAAAATGCAGGCGAATTGCCCTCGGCGTGGTGAATACAGCGAATTTTCATAATACCGGCCATTGACGTTGACCAGCCCTTCCAGATGAACAGGTTCGCCAGTGAAAGCGGTGTGTTTATAAGCATTTAGCCAGTAAGTCTCGAGCCCGGGAAATAACTCAAGAATAGTGTGGCCGACAACATCTTCCTTTTTTAATCCGATAATTTTGGTATGTGCCGGGTTTACATCGAGAAATCGCCAATCAACGGGTTCACCATTCGCATCAAGCACGGCTTCAGCAACAAAAAAACCTTCCAGCATGGTATCGAATAACAGTCGAAAGCGTTTTTCGCTGCGTTTTAAATCCTCAATACGTCTTTGTCTGGCCACCAAGAGACTATCAACGCGAGCTAACACCTCTTTGGTAGAAAAAGGTTTGGTCAGATATTCCTGCACTCCCGCTTTTAGCATCTGGATGCGCAACTCGTCGTCTACTCTGGCAGTCAGTAGAACGATCGGGATATCCACCATTTCGGGATGTTTTCGTAATTCAGCGATCATTTTGTCACCGCTCATCCGCGGCATCATCAAGTCAGAAAGAATCAAATCCGGTTTAAATGCTAACGCTTTTTGCAGCCCGTCCGCCCCATCACGCGCACTTTCTACCCGATATATTTCAGCCAGTGTTGCCACCAGATAGGCATTCATATCCGGGTTATCTTCTACGACCAAAATCAATGTTTTATTTTCGTCTGCATCATTGATTGTGCTCAGCTCAGACTGATGATCCATATGTTCCTGATTCAGCTCATCAACGGCCTGTTGCTCCAGAATATGATTCACATTAGTGAGTTCATCACTGATAACCGCGCCTTCTGGTGCTAATAACGGCAATACAACACGGAATAACGCTCCACCACCAGCAGCATCAAGACAGGTCACTTCCCCGCCATGTAAACTGACAAACTCCTTCACAATCGCCAGCCCTAATCCGGTTCCACCATGTTGACGAGCAGAACGACCATCAACCTGCCGGAAACGTTCAAAAATGGCTTGTTTCATATCGACCGGTACACCGGGGCCATTATCGCTCACCTCGATGACCGCCTTCCCATTCCGCTCAGATAAAACAATATCGACCACACCATTGTCAGGTACAAACTTAAACGCATTTGATAATAGATTTAGTAAGATACGTTGCGTCTTTTCACCATCGACCTGTGCATGCAATTGTTGGGGGGTGTTGATCCGATAATTGATTTTCCTATCCGTTGCCACATTTTCAAAAAATGAAGCGGATAAACGGACAATATGCGAAAGATCGACTGCGGAGTATTGCAGATTCATCCGCTTTGCTTCTAGCTTGGCCACATCCAGCAGATCGGATACATGCCGGAAAAGAAAACGCGCATTACGCTCAATAACATCCAAATGATGTCGTTGCGTCTGATTAAACCCTGTATCAGCCAATAACTTTTCCACTGGACCAAGAATCAATGTAAGTGGTGTGCGTAGCTCATGACTGACATTAGAAAAAAACTGTGTTTTCAGTTCATCTAATTCCAGTGTTTGTTGATAAAGCTCATCGATCCGCGCTTTCGCTACCCGAGACTGCTCTAATGCATTCTCAATACGAAGATTAGCCTGTCGGAGCCGCTCCTGAGATTCACTAAATAAGTAACCCATAAATACAAATACGATCATGGACCAAATAGTGCTGGTTCTGGCAATTTCCCAAGAAAATCTCGATGGCACAAAAAAGTACCAAACAAACACTAAACAAAGAATTGTCGCGATGAGCCCCCCTTTCAAACCAGAGACTCGTGCACTGAAAAATACCGCCGGGAAAAATAGAAACCAGACAAATGGATCGATCCATGTCCACAGTAATAACTGCACACTGAGGGCCATGATTGGAAACATAATTGCTAAAAAAAACTGTGTCTTGATTGAATACTGCATTTTTAGCCCGCTTTTTTATTTAATTAAAAACCATACTTTTTAAGTGGTTATGGTGAGCGTTAAATATGAACAATACCGCTAAACAAATATTTTATTGTCAGTGTAGGACAGATATGAGTACTGCCCAGCATATGCGGACTAAAAATGGCTTTTTTTGCTATCAGGCTCATTTAGAGCAGTGTTGAAACCAGTTTTTCTTTCATAAAATCTAGCCAAACTCTCAAACGAGGGTTTCGCTGCGCATCGCTGTAAAACACGGCATTGACCGGACGACTCGCTCCGCTGTTAAGGTCGGCTAAAATTTCAACCAGTCGGCCAGACTGACGATCATCGGTGGTCATAAAATCAGACAGACAGGCGATGCCTTCACCAGCGATGGCTAACTGGCGCAGCGTTTCGCCACTACTGGCGCGCAGTTGAGGCTTTATCGCCAGCCGATCGCCTTGGTCGTGCACTAACGGCCACCAATTCAAATTCTCGGAACCGGTAAACCCTAACAAGGTGTGATTTTGCAGATCAGTAATGACGGCAGGAATGCCACAACGCGCTAAATAATCCGGTGCAGCCAACAAACGCAGGCGGGAATTGCCTAATGGCATGGCTCTGAGCCCTGAATCGGTGAGTTCACCGATACGGATCGCCACATCAACCCGCCGCTCCAGCAAATTGATAAAACCATCGGAGCTTTCCAGATGCAATTCGATACGGGGGTAACGGTGCCGAAATTCACTGATCAACGGGATCAGTTGATGCAATATAAACGGCGTTGCCGCATCAACTCGTAATACGCCTTCCGGTTCTGCTTTACGGGCAATCAACGCGGCTTCTGCTTGTGCCATCAGGTTGAGCACCGTAACCGCTTCCTGATAAAACCACTGCCCTTCTTCGGTCAACGAAATACGCCGAGTCGTGCGGTTCAATAAGGTGGTGGCCAGTTTCTCTTCCAGCCGTTTTAATCGACGACTCACCACCGCATTATCAACGCCCAGATTTTCTGCCGCCTGACGCAGACTTCCTGCGTCAACGACAGCCACAAACAGCTCTAATTCATCGGAATTGGTCTTCATTCTTGCTACCACGTCAATTATCTTATGTTTTTATAGTCGTTTTTATCATCAAACTGCAAGCCCATACTGTACTCCTTACTTACAAATCGCTTTGTTTCAAGGAGTACCTTATGCCATTAGCATTATTTGCACTGACTATCAGTGCGTTTGCTATCGGAGCAACAGAGTTTGTCATCGTTGGGCTGATTCCCACCATTGCTGAACACTTGCAGATCACGCTACCTTCCGCCGGATTACTGGTGAGCCTGTATGCTTTTGGGGTTGCGGTGGGTGCACCGGTACTCACCGCATTAACGGGTAAAGTACCCAGAAAATGGCTGTTAATGGGGTTGATGGCGCTGTTTACCGCGGGAAATTTACTGGCCTGGCAAGCAACAAGTTATCTGGTGCTGGTTATCGCCCGTGTATTAACGGGGTTAGCCCACGGCGTATTTTTCTCCATTGGTTCAACCATCGCCACCAGCCTGGTGCCGAAAGAAAAAGCGGCCAGCGCTATTGCGATCATGTTCAGCGGGCTCACCGTCGCCTTGGTGACAGGCGTGCCATTAGGGACATGGATTGGACAAACCTATGGCTGGCAGGAAACCTTCCTGGCCGTTTCGCTATTAGGTGTCATCGCCCTGCTCGCTAGTCTGCTGTTTATTCCCGATGATATTCACCATGCTCCACCCGCTTCACTGCGCCAACAATTACAGGTGTTAACGCATCCGCGATTATTACTGGTCTATGCTAAAACAGCGTTGGGTTACGGTGGTGCCTTTACTGCTTTCACTTTTTTAGCCCCTATTTTACAAAACATCAGTGGTTTCTCTGCCGCCAGCGTCAGTGTGATCTTACTGGTCTATGGCGTGTCCGTTGCCGTTGGCAATATTTGGGGCGGCAAACTCGCTGATCGTAAAGGGCCATTGTCCGCCCTGAAATTACTCTTTGCCGGTCTGGCGATTGTGTTGATGAGCCTGACCTTTACTGCAGGCAATCAGATCACTGCGGTATTAACTGTTCTGGTTTGGGGTGCATTTGCCTTCGGTAATGTGCCTGGTTTACAGGTGCTGGTTGTGCAACAAGCGCAGCGTTTTACCCCCAATGCCGTCGATGTGGCTTCTGGGCTGAATATCGCCGCCTTTAATGTCGGCATCGCTTTGGGTTCCATTACCGGCGGTGCGGTGGTCAGTCATATGACCTTAATGGATACCCCGTGGGTAGGCAGCCTGATCGTGCTGATTGCTTTGGGTTTAACCTTCGCCAGCGAACGTCTTGAACGCGCTGATACAAATTTACTGTCAGGAGAATAAATCATGAAAATGCCAAAAATTGGTCTGGGAACTTTCCGTCTGAAAGAACAAGTGGTCATTGATTCCGTGTTAAATGGCTTGGAACTTGGTTATCGCCATATTGATACGGCACAGATTTACGGTAACGAAGCCGAGGTCGGGCGCGCCATACAAGAGAGTGGTATTCCACGCTCCGAGTTGTATATCACCACTAAAATCTGGACCAGTAATTTTAGCGGAAATAAGTTGATTACCAGCTTGCAGGAAAGTCTGGAAAAACTACAGATTGAGCGACTGGATATGACACTGATCCACTGGCCATCGCCAAAAGATGAAGTGCCGGTAGCAGAATACATGACCGCTCTGGCGAATGCTCAGGAGCAAGGGCTCACGCAGGAAATGGGGGTATCTAACTTTACCATTGCCCATCTGCGTCAGGCGATTGCCGCCGTCGGTGCGGGGCGAATTACCAATCAGCAGATTGAGATCCACCCCTTCCTGCAAAATAAGCGTGTGATCGCGTTTTGTCAGGAACATCAGATCCCGGTGACGGCTTATATGCCGCTGGCTTATGGCAAAGTGATGCACGATCCGCTGTTGCAAAAAATTGCGGGCAACCATGCGACCACACCGGCATTGATCTCGTTAGCCTGGTTATTACAGCAAGGGTTTACCGTGATCCCCTCTTCGACGAAACGTGAACATCTGGCGAATAATCTGAAAGCCGCCGATATCACATTGAGTGATGAAGAGATGTCAGCGATTGCCAGACTCGATATTAACGAACGCATTGCCAACCCGGATTTCAGCCCGAACTGGGATTGATCTCGTAACACTGGACAAACATCACTTGATGTTGCTTTTCGCTCGCTGATGTTTGTCCTGCTATACCGGCCTGGTTTATGGATTAGATGCGTTAGAAAGTGGCAATTCCAACAGTTTGCAGGTAGTCAACATTGCTTGATCCAACGCGCTGCTGTCACGACGCAATTTCGTCAGCAGCGTTGCGCCAAGCCATAATTCATAGAGAGCCAGCGCAGTTTGCTCCGGTATCAAACCGGTAGATAACGAGCCATCCTGAATACCTTCTGCGATACAAGCGGTAAGCTGTGCAATCAATTTCTCGGTGCCTTGCTTCAGTGCATTGCGCATCAATTCCGAGAGATCGGCCACCTCAGCACTGAGTTTAACCACCAGACATTTCCCGGTCAGATCGTCACATTCCTGTGCTTCTTGCCAGCGAGACCAATACGTCATCAACCGCGCGGCAGCCGGCATACTGTTATCGGAAAACAAGACTTGCAGGCGCTGGATATACCCGGCGAAGTAATCTTCCAGCAACGCTTCACCAAAAACTTCCTTCGATTTGAAGTAATGGTAAAAGGAACCTTTCGGTACTTTTGCAGCATTCAGGATCTCAGCCAACCCAACGGCTGAAAAACCTTTACCGACAATGATCATCTTACCGGTATCCAGAATATGTTGGCGGACATCTTTATGTTCAGTTGTCATGATTCATCATCCACACTAATTAGACCAATCGTCTAATGTTCAATAAACGCATTTTCAACGTCTTTAGCTGGAATTGCAAATACGAAAAACAACTCACTAGACGACTGGTCTATTTGGTGTTATTTTTTTGTCATTCTTCCGGAAAAAACCTGACTTATCGATATCTCAGGCTCCGGATTTTCCTCAGCGGAGAGAGTCATGCTTAATTTTGATTTTTATAACCCAACTCATATTGCGTTTGGTCAAGGGCGTATTGCCGATCTGGCGACGCTGGTTCCTGCTGATGCCCGGGTGCTCATTTTATTGGGCGGTGAAAGTGCGCGTAAAAACGGCACGCTGGATGAAGTTCGTACAGCGCTAGGTTCACGTCAGATTGCTGAATTTAATGGCATTGAACCTAACCCAAGCTTTGAAACGCTGATGCAGGCGGTAGAACAAGTTAAAAAAGAAAACATCGATTTCCTGCTGGCCGTGGGTGGTGGTTCTGTGTTGGATGGTACTAAGTTTGTTGCTGCCGCGGCGCTGTATGACGGCGACCCAACGGAAATATTAAAATCCTTTGGTGGCAAAGTGACGCAAGCCATGCCATTTGGTTCCGTGCTGACACTGCCTGCAACAGGCTCAGAAATGAACAATGGAGGGGTGATCACCATCAAAGCTATAGGTGCCAAGCTGCCCTTTTTGAGCAAGCACGTCTTCCCACGTTTTTCTGTGTTAGACCCAACCAAAACGTACACCTTGCCACAACGTCAGCTGGCGAATGGCGTCGTTGATGCCTTTATCCATGTGATGGAACAATATCTGACCTATCCGGTCGGCGGGTTTATTCAGGATCGTTTTGCTGAAAGCCTGCTGTTGACGCTGATTGAACACGGCCCGCAGGCAGTTGAATCAACGGATTACACCGCCCGTGCCAACCTGATGTGGAC
>JAQUHG010000228.1 GCA_028683735.1 Tolumonas sp.
GATGATAAAACCGGAGTATGGTTCATCAAATCTGATGAGGTTGAACTAAAGCTTACTAGCGCGTTTTCCTGCCCGTAAAATAACTTTAATGGGAAGAGTTAGTCTTTTCTTTTGGATGTTGCGTACACCTGATATAACTACCATAAAATACAGCGACTTTTCACTATGGCTACACTGGTAGCTACACTATAAATATTTGTCATTAATTTAATCATTTTAAATCAATAATTTAGGCTACCAAAAATCATGTCTACACAGCATGTCATCTGGGATGACGCCCTGATCCAGAAATATAATTACAGTGGCCCACGCTACACGTCTTATCCAACCGCGCTGGAATTCTCGGAATCCTTTGATTACCCACAATTTGTACAAGCAACACAGCAATATCCGCAGCGCCCGCTGTCGCTCTATGTACACATTCCGTTTTGCCATAAGCTTTGTTACTACTGTGCTTGCAACAAGATCGTTACACGCCAAACACATAAAGCAGAAGAATATCTCGGCTATCTGGAACAAGAGATCCAGCATCATGCCAAGCTGTTTGCCGGGCGCACGGTGACACAGCTGCATTGGGGTGGTGGTACACCGACCTATCTGTCACATGAGCAGATCGCGCGGTTGATGAATATGCTGAAAAGCAACTTCTCGTTTGCTGAGGAAGGTGAATTCAGTATCGAGATTGATCCACGTGAAATCAGTTTAGACACCCTTGATGTGTTACAGCAGGTTGGTTTTAACCGCATCAGCCTCGGTGTGCAGGATTTTGATAAACGCGTGCAGGAAGTGGTGAATCGCGAGCAGGATAACGACTTTATCCGCGCGTTGATCCAGCGGGCGAAAGATCTGAAATTCCGCTCCACCAATCTGGATCTGATCTACGGTCTGCCGTTGCAAACTCGTGCCAGCTTCCGCCATACCTTGGAACAGATCGCCGCATTGCAACCTGATCGGCTGTCGGTGTTTAACTAAGCGCACTTGCCGAGTCGGTTTGCCGGTCAGCATAAAATCAAATAAGAGTTGCTGCCTTCACCAGCAGAAAAACTGGCGATGTTGCAGGAAACCATCGAATATCTGACGTCGCAGGGTTATGTGTATATCGGCATGGATCACTTCGCCAAACCCGATGACGAACTGGCGCAAGCGCAACGTGATGGCGTATTGCACCGGAACTTCCAAGGCTATACCACGCAGGGCGATTGTGATCTGCTGGGGTTAGGGGTGTCGGCGATCAGCATGCTGGGTGATGCTTATTCGCAAAACCAGAAAGAGCTGAATGTGTATTACGAGCAGGTCACGCAATTAGGGCATGCGCAATGGAAAGGGTGTGCGCTGCAGCGCGATGATTTGATCCGCCGGGATGTGATCAAACAGCTGATTTGTAATTTCACGCTGGATCCACAACAGATTGAGGCGGCTTACGCGATTCAGTTTGCCGATTATTTTACCGACGATCTGAAATTGCTGCAGGCGTTTATAAATGATGGGCTGGTTGAGAGCGAAAACCAGAAACTGCGGATCACCGCAACAGGCCGCTTGCTGATCCGTAATATCTGTATGTGTTTTGATATTTATCTGCGACAAAAAGCCCGGCAACAACAGTTCTCGCGGGTTATTTAATCGCACATACGTATTTGTTTTAGTAAAAAAAGAAGCGACTTTTTAGTCGCTTCTTTTTTATTCGCTGCACTGTCTTTCAGCACTTTAACTGGAGGAGGATAACGAACCAACCGATTTATGTTCGGTGCGTTTACTCCAGTAGGACAGAGTCAGGATCACGCCCAGTGTTAACAGATAAAATACCACCTGAATACCCGCAGGTTGTGCTGTATAACCAATCAAGGTGCGTAACATTTTACCGACGATGCTGGAATCAGAAAGTAGCCATGAGCTATCCCACACCGTTCCCCACGCGGGAAGAATGTCAGCCGACACCAAAAAGCCAGCGCCCTGACTAGCCATACCGGCCGCCAGCAGGATCACTAATGTATTGGTCACACTGAATAAGCGTTTTGCCGACACCTGCAGCAGGCCAAAATACATGGCTGCGCCCAATGCGACACCACCGACCAAACCTAATGTGCCACCAATGACCATTTGTGGAATTTGGCCAGCGTCTCCCGCGGCAATGCCATACAGGAATAACACGACTTCAGCACCTTCGCGGATCACCGCTACACCCACAACGATAGCTAGCCCGGTCAGTGGGCGAGAACCTTGGCTAATTGCTTCACCCACCGCATTGAGCTGTTGTGCCATTTCCCGACCGTGTTTGCTCATCCAGACGCAATGCCATGTCAGCATCACCACGGCGATAAACATCACGCTGGAATTAAACACATCCTGTCCCATCCCGGATGCAAAAGAAGAGATGGCATCGGCAAAAACAGCAACCAAACAAGCGCCCAGTACGCCGCCGACCACGCCGCCACTGACCCACCATCCGCGTCGGGGCACTGTTTTAGTGGCCGCTAATACGATAGAGATTATCAGCGCAGCTTCCAGGATCTCACGAAAAACGATTAGTGCAGTCGATAGCATGGCAGCGTCCTATCCGGCTTATTTAACGATCAGATAAGTTTCTGAAATATCTTCGTGATATTCATCTTTAAATTCGTATTTGCCGGGTTTTAACGGGCCGATGAAAAAGCTGGCTTCTTTGCCACCCGGGATCACGCGTTCGGCTTTGAATTGATGGCTTTCAAATTCAGCCGGGGTTGGATCCAGATTTTTTACGGTCACTTTCACTTTGGTATTGGCTGGGATCACCGGTTCTGAGGGTGTGAATTTATGGTCTTTCAGCGTCAATAACAAGGTTGCCTCGGCTGCCAAAACGGAAGCCGACATTGGCAATAACAGCGCGGTGGCGAGCAGAACATTACGTTTAATACGGAAGGTCATACAGATTCTCCTTGGTAAAACAGCATCAGTTATTCGTGGGTTATAAACTGTTAGTATTGATGGAAGAATAAAAATACCTATACAGTAATGATAGTCATTATCATTACATAAATTAACAAATACAATACTTTTTATATTTGGCCGAGTTTATGTTGGTTCAAAATAGCAAACGGCTCCGCCTATTTTGGGGCTTTGCACACCGTTGAAGTGCGTAACGGATTAATCGCGTTAAGCTCGTAAATTTAACGCATTATTTTGGTGCAATAATCTGTATATTTTTATCTACGTGTTATGTCGTACTGATAAATAATATATATTTAGTTTATTCAACTGATTATTTACCAGATATGCCGCAGGATTATTAATGACTATCAGCTTGTTTGATCTCTTCAAAATCGGTATCGGCCCGTCCAGTTCACACACAGTGGGGCCAATGAAAGCGGGTTATCTGTTCAGTCAGTTATTGCTGCAAAAAGAGTTGTTACCATCGGTTGCCCGAGTACAGGTTATTTTTTATGGCTCGTTAGCCGCAACGGGTCAGGGTCATGGTACGCCTCCGGCGTTATTGCTGGGGTTGGAAGGTGCATTACCGGAATCGGTGGATCCTGACATCATCGTTCCCCGTTATCAGGCTTTGCAGTCGGGGGCCTCATTGTTGCTGGCTGGCTCCCATCCGGTTGCGTTTGATGAGTCGCGTGATGTGTTATTGCGCTGGGAATGTTTGCCACGCCATACCAACGGTTTACAACTGACCGCGTTGGATGCGAAAGGGCAAATCTTACTGGCAAAAACCTATTACTCGGTTGGCGGCGGTTTTGTCGTGGATGATGATGAGCCAGAAACGGCTGCCGATGTGGTTTCTGCCGCCGTGCCTTTCCCGTTTTCCTCCGCCTCTGAATTGATTGCTCTGTGTCATCAACATCAGTTATCCATTGCTGAGTTGATGCTGGCGAACGAGAAAGTCTGGCGTAATGAAACAGAGATCGCGGCGGGCATTGCGCAGATCTGGCACACCATGCAGTTATGCGTGCAACGTGGCATTCAGCAGCAGGGAATTTTACCTGGTGGTTTAAATGTGCGCCGTCGTGCTGCGCGTTTACATGACAGCCTGTTAAAACAGATCGGATCTCCGGGTTGGAATGCGATGGAGTGGGTCAATCTGTATGCGCTGGCCGTGAATGAAGAAAATGCAGCCGGTGGTCGGGTAGTGACGGCCCCCACCAACGGAGCGGCGGGCATTATTCCGGCGGTATTGCACTATTACATGCAGTTTTGCCCGCAATTCAGCACACAGGCCTCCGCCGCCAAAGTGCAGGAGTTTCTGCTGACCGCAGCGGCGATTGGCATGTTGTGCAAACTCAATGCGTCGATCTCCGGTGCCGAAGTGGGTTGTCAGGGCGAGGTGGGTTCTGCTTGTGCCATGGCGGCGGCAGGGTTGGCTGCCGTGTTGGGTGGCACACCTGCACAGGTAGAAAATGCCGCCGAAATTGGTATGGAACATAACCTGGGGCTCACCTGCGATCCGGTGGCCGGATTGGTACAAATTCCCTGTATTGAACGCAATGCGATGGCCTCGGTCAAGGCGATTAATGCCGCCAGCATGGCATTACGCGGTGATGGGCAGCATCATATTTCACTGGATAAAGTGATCGCCACTATGCGTGATACCGGTAAAGATATGCTGGATAAATACAAAGAAACCTCACGTGGTGGTTTGGCTATCAATATCACAGAGTGTTGATTTATTTTCTATTCTGCTTATTTCATCTGATCCGGCAGTGATTGGCTGCCGGATGTTGTCACTTGCATTCCTGCAACATCCGCTTTTTATACGATTCAATCAGCACTTATTAAATTCGATCTCAGTCACAAAGCGTAATAAGTGTTACAAAAATCCAGTTTAGGCATGGTTTTTCCAATATCGTCTACCTTGCAGACTGGAATAATGTGCCGCCTGTAACTGTAATAAGATCACCCGCCTACAGAATGGAATCAGAGATGAAAGAACATCTGCAGCGATACAAACAGTATCTGCTTACCGGCGTGTCGCACGTTATCCCGTTCATTGCCAGCGGCGGGATATTGATGGCGCTGGCGATCGCGTTTGCCCCCATGACGGCGCAAGGGCCGAATTTTGATAGCTCGCCGGTGCTGAAACTGATTGTTGAGATCGGCAACTCGGCATTTACGTTGCTGCTGCCTGTTCTGGCCGGTTATATCGCCTATACCCGCGCCGGTAAACCGGCATTGGTGGCTGGTATGTTGGGCGGGCAGATCTCGTTAACCATTCATGCCGGTTTTCTGGGCGCGTTAGTTGCCGGATTACTCGCCGGTTGGGTGGTTGATGTACTGA
>JAQUHG010000229.1 GCA_028683735.1 Tolumonas sp.
GGTTTTGGTTTTGATTCCCAATCGCAATAGACTGGCCCGCAACGCACTTTGCATATGCAGTAAAGCATCAAACCGGATATGCCGTAGTTGGCGCCAGATTTGCCAATATCCGCGAAATCCTGCTTTTTTATCAAAAGGGAGCACGTCAATACCAGGTAGATCACCCAGCAATTGTGCTTCTAATTTGCCCATGATCCAGACAATACGGGTCTGAGGCCATTGACGTTGAATGGCTTGTACCATCGCAACAGCATGAACACAGTCACCAATGGCAGAAAGACGGATCAGGCACAGGGCTTTCGGTGGCACAGAAAAAAGAGGCATGGCTGGACTGAACAAATTAACGATGGCGTATTATGCGGATCACGATAAAAATTGTAAAACAACAAACTAGATATGAAACACTTCTTTGTAAAAGGTATCTGCGTGATTCACCTCTGTTTTTTCCTATTTTTAGCTCACCGGGGAGGCACTTTTTTACATAAACATGTCACAATCATCACTTAATGTGCAGTTGTGTTTTTTATGAAGATAGCGGTAAAGGGATCAAGTGTTGTGAGATATTTGGTAGTGCAGACCAAACAAATCGGTGATGTATTAGTATCTACGGCACTGTGCGATAACTTAAAAAAGAATGATCCAACCAGTGAAGTGCATTATCTGGTGATGGATTATTGTGCAGGGATGGCACAAGGTGATCCCTATATTGATAAATTGATTGTCATTGATAAATCACAACGCAATAACTGGCGTTATCTCTGGCGTTTAATGATGCAATTACGTCAACAACACTATGATGTCATTATTAATAGCCAAGGCCAGATGATTGGATTACTGACCTGTTTGTTCAGTGGTGCTAAGACGCGTATTGGCTTTGATTCTTTTCCATGGCGGTTAGGACATAATCGAGTTGTCCGTTTTGGTGTGGATACCGAACATCAAGGTAATTGTTCTATGCTGGATGATCGGTTTTCATTATTGAAACCACTTAAGCTGGCGAAAGAAGATCGCAATTATCATCTCTGGTTGTCAGATATTGAGAAGGAGCTGGCGAAGAAAACATTATCAGCTGCCGGTATTGACCTGCAACGCCCACTGATTGCATTAGGTGTTAATTCTTTAGGGAGCTATAAACGCTGGCCTATCGATTATTTTGCCCAATTAGCGCAATGGTTGATTGAGCAGTATGGCGCTCAGATTTTGGTGTATGCGGCACCGAATGAGCGTGACTATAACTATCAATTACGTCACTTATTACCCGCACATTTACAAGCAATGGTATTTGATCGCATTGACACGGCATCTATCCGGGAATTAGCCGGGTTATTGAGTCATTGCCAATTATTTGTCGGTAACGATACCGGGCCTCGACATATTGCCCAGGCACTGGATATTCCATTATTAACCATTGTGGCGCCTACCGGAGCCAAAAACATCGCCAATCCGCTTAACCATCCACGTTTTCAAGCAATCGATGTCTGGGATGTACTTGGCGAACAGCAGAAACAGCAGTTATTACCAACGTTAAAACGGGATGATAATGATCAGGAACTGTTTCGCCAATTAACACCGCAACATGTCATTTCAGCTGTTACCGCGTTGATGGATAAACAATGTCGGATAACAACGGCTTGAGTAAATAACCACCGTTATCCGCTTTAGTCTTTATTGAAGAGCTGATAATGCCTGCCAGACCTGAGCTGGGGGCAGTTCCTTCAGACATTTAAGATGACCATATGGACATTCCCGTTTAAAACAGGGCCGGCACTCTATGTCGGTATGTACTATCTGTACCTTTTGGCTGAGCGGCGGTGTGTAACCTGGCGACGTAGAGCCATAAACGGCAACTAGCGGTGTGTTCACTGCCGCAGCAATATGCATCAGACCAGAGTCATTACTCACTACTTTCGTACAAGCAGCCAAGAGATCAATGGCTTCGGTCAGACTGGTATTGCCGGCTAATAAATGACAATGCGTTTGCAACTCTTCGGGCAGATATTGTCGAATAGTATTGGCTACCGGCTGATCTTTTTGAGAGCCAAATATCCACACCTCACCGCCATCAGTAATCCATTGATTTGCTATCGCTGCATAATGCTCTTCTGGCCAACGCTTAGACGGGCCAAATTCAGCGCCGGGGCAGAGACCCAGAACAGGTTTATCTAGGTTGACGTTTAATCGAGAAATTGCAGCTTGTTGCTGCACTTTATCTACCAGCAATGCGGGATAAGGGAGCTCAAGGATATCTTTTTCGGAGCGCATTTTCTGGTGAGCGAATGCCAACGCGATGTAACGCTGCACCATCAACGGGAATGCTTTTTTATTATTTCGCAAGTCATTCAATAAACCATACCGGCTTTCACCTTTCCAGCCAGTGCGTTTAGGTATTTGAGCAAAGAGTGGGATCAGAGCCGATTTCAGTGAATTGGGTAAGACAATAGCCTGAGTGTACTGGTTTTTTTTAAGCTCACGCCCCAGTCTCCAGCGAGCCGTTAATTTGAAATCGCCATGGCCTAGTGGCATTTCGATGGCCTGATCGACCTGTGGCATACGGGCCAGCAAAGGTAGACACCAGCGTGGTGCCATGACATGGAGTTCCATATCGGGTTGCTGTTTTTTTAAGGTGATATAGAGACTTTGCGACATCACCATATCGCCGACCCAGGATGGGCCGATAATGAGCGTTTTCATATACTGACTTCTCTGAGTCTTTGGTTAACCGCAGTGTTTTTGCGGTGTTGAGGATATGGTATGGTAGGGAATATCTATCTAATAAAAAAGGCTTTTGTCATGGATATCTCAGTTATAGTGGTGAACTATAATTCCTCTGAACACACTATTAACTGTGTTTCCTCTATTCTGGCACAGACTAAGGGCTATTTTACCTATGAAATTATTATTGTTGATAATAATTCAAATGATGCCGAATTAAATAAACTGCGATCCTGGTTTGATAAAGTTCAGGAAAAGAAAGTTCATTTATATGAAAGTAAAATTAACACCGGTTTTGCTCTTGGTAATATGCTGGGAGTCAACATTTCTTCCGGCCGGTATTTGTTTTTATTAAACAATGACTGTGTGGTTATAAATGATACGTTATCAGAACTAGCATCATTTATGGAAAATAAGACCAATGTTGCGCTAGTGTCACCAAAGTGTTTGGATAGAAATGACAAATTAGCCTCTTCATTTGATTATATTCCAACTATTGCCAACCAATGGTTGGGTGCTTCAGTTTGTCGCCTTGTTCATCCGGAAAATTATCCATTAAGAAAAATTGTTTATACAGAACCTGTTGCAGTTCCGATGATTTCGGGTGCAGCTATGTTTTTTAGACGCTCAGTATTTGCTGATATAGGTGGGCTGGATACTAATTATTTCTTATATTGCGAAGAAGAAGATATCTGTTTGCGACTAAAAAATAAGGAGCATACTATTTTTTATGTACCATCAGCAGTGATTTCTCATTTAGGTGGCGGCAGTACAGAAAGGGATATTAATATCGAAAAAGAGTTTTATATTTCTTTATTCTATTTTCTGAATAAAAATTATACTTTATTACCCCGTGTCATGATCAAACTACGGTATGTGGTAAAAGAATTTATTAAATCATTCAAAAACAAATCCAGATTTGAAATTTTATTTTTTCTTATTTCTGGTGCAAAAATGCGCCACTCATTACGGCATAAACAAAAAATGAACGCACGTTGAGGAAAAGGGGGGTTACCCCTCTTTTCTTTCTGTAGTCTGTATGGTGCCGATAAAAAATATCACTAAAGACAAGCAATAAAAAACAATCCCTGAGTTATGGTTAAGGAATGCCTGACTCAGACAATAATCTATGGTTGATAACACTAATACGACACCACAAGCAGCTAATGTTTTATCTTCAGCTGAAACAGCGGTAGTAAGCTGTTTTTTAAACGTTGTCAGCGGAAATAAAAACAAGACGAGTAACGCACTAAGCCCAATGCTCCCGCGTTTGGCCATTTCATCTAGAAATTGATTATGTGCGTGACCATGGAAGTCGTAGGCTTCTTTCGTGATAAGTCCGCTTTTGTATTGCTGTTCTTGCGACACCCGGACGCCATTATTGCCCCAGCCAAATATTGGTTTCTTAACAAAACTATCAATCGCGCTTTTCCAGAATTCAAATCGTAACCCTAATGAGGTGTCTTTGGTTCCGCCAGAAAGATAAAGGCTGATGTCTTGTTCTGCAGCTTTAAAGCGTTGAGGTACACCGCTTTGAGGCATTAGGCAAAAACTAATTAATAAGCATAATGCTAAAGTCATACTCCATTTAACTCGACCCGAAAACCAACTATTAAATATGCGGTAGCCGATAATTAGAATGATTGGAAACATAATCCAGCCGCCACGAGCAGAGGATAAAATACTCCCTAATATCCCCATAGCAGTTGCTATAGAAAAATAAATCAAATGCCGCGAATGTGAGGTGTGAATAGCCCACATTACGCCACATAAACTGAGTAATCCAAGCGACATACTGATATCGCCACCTTGGATATGCATCATCCATTCAAAAGCTGGTTGCTCGGGAGTGATATGACGGTCCCATAACGCACGAAGACCGGCAGCAATAGCGCCGGTGGCGATACCGTTCATCAGCCAGAGAAAACGGGGTGGGTAACGTAGACACAATAATAAAATGGCGATACCCATGAGTCCTCGGCTGGGACGATCAAATTCTCTAAAGGCCCCACCGTCCCAAATAATAGAAATACCTTGGATCAATACATAAGCCAGCAATGCCAGTAGAAGATATTTGCTGTTCTGATCTAAAACAGAATAATTTTTTTTATTTATTAATAATGGCAATGATAAAAACAATAAGACAGCCGATGCGTATGAATAGCCACTGGGTACACTAATACAAATAGCAAAAAATAAAAAATAGCAAAGCTGAATAACCCAGTATTTTTTTGATTCTTGTTTTTCTGTCATTTTATTTTCCGAAACAAATAATTGCCGCGAATTTTGCGCCACAAACCAAACACATCGGTTTTCGGGAAAATCGCAATCCGACGAATGGCCAGATTATCTTGGTGCATAGCTAACGGACCAGAGTTAGTGGCTACAGCAAAGGGATAACCCGCTTCAGCAACTAAATTTTTACTCTGCTCATTATAATCGCCATAGGGATACGCAAACGAAATTAATGTTTTTCCGAGTAGTTGCTCTAGTACTTTTTTATTTTCAACAATCTGATGCTGTTGTTCGGTTGCAGTCAG
>JAQUHG010000019.1 GCA_028683735.1 Tolumonas sp.
TTCAGCGAGAACTCCACCTGCGCATATTGGCATTTGAGTCGATCGGAAATTTGTTTCCACTGGGCGGCTGTAATGGTCATGCTAAATCTCCATTCCGATGGCATGTGATGAGATGCCACAGTGGATTGTGATGTTTAACCATGCTGTTAATGTCAATATCACCCGGCGTCACCATGCGGATGGTTTCTGTACGCACTGGCATTCTTATCAGATAGGCTTTTTGTTTCAGTTCCTCGCTAATATCAAACACGCGATAAACCAACTCAGTGTCGCCATATGAAAAATCATTTTTCTGGGCATCTTTCTGGTCTGCATCCAGTTTTTCATCACTCAGAATATTCAGCATTGAGCGATAAACCTGAGCGTTTTCCAGACACAAGTTGTGGGCGATTTGCTTTGTGGTTAACCACTCACCACGGCGATACAGATACAGAGCTATCTTTTCTTTGATAGTTAGTTCATCCATAGCAATTAGTCCCCCAGATAGATTTCGAATTCTTCATCGCAGTGCTGACATGACACGCTTTCGTTCCTCAGTTCGTCCTGAGTAACCTTGGTTTCATTGTCACAATGCGGGCATCTTGCGAGCACATCGAAACGGGTGATTTCACCGTTTGGTTTAGCTTCTCTGTTTGTCATGGTTATTTTCATGCAACCACCTTTCTTATTTGATGTTGTTGCAAATCAGCGGCATCAAATTCAGAACCAAGTATTTCAGTGCAATTCGATAGTGTTAGGGAAGTTTTGATGAACAACGCGCCATTATGCTCAAACATACATAGGCCATTGAAAAACAGCATGCCACTTGATGTGCCGATGGCAGACAAAAGCGGTTCAATATCAACTTTTACGGGCCATTCAATGGCCTCATATTGCTGCTTGAGATCTACAAGTTGCTGTTTGATTTCAGAGAATTGAACCTTCGTCCACTCGACCTGCTTCTTGATAGAACTACGCGGCCTGCTTACTTCAGAACTGCGATCTGGTGATGTCCATAAAATGTTGTCAGCCCGAGTGTGATAGTTGTTTAGCTTTATTCCATAGAAAGAAATTCCATTTAGAGATGATGAGAAAACAGCTGAACCATCAAACTTGGTTGCAATCTTTTTACTCTCAACAAGCAGCTCTTGTTTTGCTTTCTGCTGGGCAAAAAATGCTGATAAAACTACTGGCGCATCAGATTTGAAATACTTATTACTCATCGTTTAAACCCCTGTTGCTTTTGTCATGCACGGTGACGATGCAGCCACATCGCAGGATGAAATAGGCGTGGTCGCACTCCAGAATTCGGCGTGGGTTCCAGCCTGCTTCACGTCGCTGTATTCGGCGCAGTTGCCGTTTGCTGGGGCGCCATGCCCGTGACAGGGCGCCCAGCATGTCGATTTCGCTGCGGCCAGTACGTTCCACCCAGCGCTGGAAGGCGTGACGGGTGATGTGCAGCGGGCCATATCGGGTTTCAAATTTCATCGTCCTTTTCTCTCTCTGCTGTAAGAGTCAACATTCCGCACTTCACAACTTTGCCCAATCGAGAGAGATCACCATGTACTTGCCAATCGGCGAGCGCTGGTACAGGCGGATGTATTCTGTTTTTGCCACGGTGGTGATTGCATCGGCGATAGCGTCCATCGCTTCACGCCACTCCGGATCGTCAATCTTCAGCTGACGCAGAGAGAGCACTTGGTTCACATCGATGCGACCCTGCTTGTTGACGCGAAAGGCGTGATCTACCAGCGCGCGGATCTCAGCACTGGAACCCTCTGACCAGCGCGCGATGCAGGCATCGATTTGCGCCTTAGCTGCTTGGATCCGTTCATCAAAAATCCGGTGCTCACCGATGGTCCGTTCAACCTTGAATTGACCGTCGAACGAGGACAAGGTGATGTTGCCTTTGACCCCGCCGTAGCTGACGCCGTATTCACTGGCGCTGAGGTCCAGATAATCGGTGATCTCTTGCTGCATCTGCACCTTGGCGGCCTGCATATGCAACTGCAGTTCCTTAGCCTTGGCCACCTGCTTGAGCACCACCTCATCACGCAGCAGGTCAAGGGGCTTAATCAGGCTTTCTGGCACAAGGTGGCCTTGGGCGTTCTGGCGCATGTTTTCGGTTTGGTTAGTCATTTTTGTCTTCTCCAATTCAGTGGTAGTGGTATTTGCCATGTTCATAACGGTTCTCCTTCAGCCAAGAGCA
Organism: Tolumonas sp.; assembly: GCA_028683735.1. Classification (GTDB taxonomy): domain Bacteria; phylum Pseudomonadota; class Gammaproteobacteria; order Enterobacterales; family Aeromonadaceae; genus Tolumonas. The sequence goes on from JAQUHG010000019.1 coordinate 2,189, forward strand.
CTGCCTTGGCTGAGGTCTTGGTAACAATCTTCCGGAACAGCGTTCCGCAATAAGGGCAACAGGCCAGAGGTGTCCATGTTTCATCGTCTACTGCCGCCTGTGTCTGGATAGACTTTCCGCAGCAAGGCGCGATGAACGTCAGCGCATTTCCGTTAGCTTTCAACACCGAGACATAGGCCAGATAGCGATAGTGTTCCATCGTGACCTCCTTAAAGGGCTTCAAATAACTTCATGACAATGATGGCGATGATGAAAACCACCACAGCCTGCTTGCGACCTCTATCCAGTCCAGCGTGCTTGCCTTTTAGGTAGGCGCGTTCCTCATCGGTTTTAGCCAGCAGCAGATCAATATTTCGGAATACGCGTTCAAAACTTGGCATTAGCAATCCCTCCAGTTGACGTAACAGCCACCCAGACGAGCAGCCCATGTGCGGCGTGTCAGGCCACCTACGTTTTCGTGTACCAATGTGGCGTTACCAGCTAGATAAGCAGGCAATGGTCTGTCTATCGTCAGCATTCCGACGCGACCAATTACCTTGCGTTCCAACACTTCGATGCCTTTCTCTTTCAGCCATTGATGCAGCCGTGCTGCATTGGCTCGTGCAGTAATGCGATCAGCAGTTCTCATCGTTTTTCTCCAGCTCTTTAAATGCCCCATGCAGCAGGGCTGGGTTGGTATTTGCTCTGGCGCTTACACGCCTACTTTCCAGTTCAGAACGTTATCAATGCGGCGCAGTTGGTCATCGCAATGCAGCACTTCCAAGTGGTCATCGAATAGCTGATAGATGCTGCGGCGGCTTTCAACGATCTGGCGCATTTCGATCAGCAACTCTCTGGCGATTTCAAAATGGGCAAGCAGTTGCTCTTGCTGTTCGGTGGCATCCATGTCCTTACTCACCTTCTAGTTCGTTGAAGGCATGGCGCAGCAGTTGTTCACTCAGCGGTTCACCACCGGAGTACATGACGGCCAGTTTCAGGATCTTGCTAACCATCCGCAGACCGCCCGGGCGCTCGCTGATCTGCAACAGCAGGTCGCGTTCTGCACTGCCGGTTACGCTCCATGCGGAGGCGATGGCCATGACATCGACCTTCTTGCATTTGGTCAGTGCGCGCTTCTTGGCGATGCGGGAATAGAGGCGGGCAAAATCTTCACTGCGGTGGCCGCCTGTCAGCTGGGTGTAAACCCGACTGTTGCCGACCAGCACCATGCCGACTTCGACCTCTTCTTGCAGGATGCGCAGCTCTTCGAGAGTTGGACGGTCGAGGTGATCGGCTTCATCAACCACGATCAGCCCCTGTGTGTTGCGCAGTTTGCGGCGCAGGGCACGGGCCAGCGGGCCACGCAGACGCGGGGCGTTCTCCATGCCCAGTTCCATGGCCAACTCATAGAGGCACTCGGTCATGGTGGCGCGGCTAGGGCTGGCGGTGATCACCCAGACGTTGTTGTTATTCTGTTGGTATGCTTTCAGAGCCAATGTTTTACCGACACCGGATGCGCCATGGATTACCGCAATCGATTGAGTCATATGGGCATAGGTCATGTCGGCAGCGATCTGCTTGGCGGTTTCTGTCAGCACAAAGCCCGGATCGCGGGGGGCGCTATGACGTTGCTCGCGGGCTGTCAGCCAGTTGCCAAGCTTCTGCAACATGGCCGCCGGATCGGCCTTGTAATTGCCGTTCAGCAGTTGGTTGATGGTGGATGGGCTAACGCTGGTTTCTTTGGCAATTTGGGCCTGAGTGACTACTTTTGATTCAATTAAATTACTGACTCGTACCAGTACATCGCTGTTGCTGTTTTGGTCCAGTGAGACTATGTTTGTCATATCGAGACTCCTTTCATGCGGCCACAATGGCCGCTTTTTTTTGGTTTAAATTCCGGCTACAGGCGCTTTTTATTCTGCTCTGCCATGGCTGCGACACTCGCTTGAAAGCGGGCTTCGTAGTCGATGACGGGCGCTACTTCCGAATTGTTCTGGTTCAGAAATTGGTGGTTTGGCTGCACAGCGAGTGCGGCATTGCCAATAGAGGCTGGGCGAACCATCTCCACGACTTTGGTTTCGGGTGCTTCTTCATCGGTAATGCTGGGTAGCAGGGCAGCGGCTTCGAGTGCAGACATGCCTTGCTTGGCCAGCGCGGCCTGCTTGTTGGCCTTGACGAACTGGGTGCGCTTGCGTTTGTGTTCGCGGGCTTGCTGGGTATCGCCGAAGGCGACCTTATCCAGACACTCCGCTTCACAGATATGCAGCCCGTTGAGGGTGGTGACGATCACCGCTTCGTGCAGGCGCTGCGGGTCGAAACGCGCAACTACTTTCTGCCCGACGTACTCAGCCAGATCGGGGTGGTAATAACGATTACTGCGGTTGGCGATAGTGCCACCAGATTCCAGCTTGATTGTGCCGTGCTGGCTGACACGTGTTGCTTCAGCCTGCAATAGCATCACCGTCAGCTGCTCGCTGCTGGCTTTGCGGATCGTTGCTTGGCTATAGCTCTTTTCGAACGCCTGATCGAAGCTCATTACACCGAAGCAGGCTTCCGTATTTCGACCTACTTTGCTGTTATAGATGGCAACGCCTTCGGCTACTACGCGTAGAAACTCGGCAGCATCGACAGCCCGTTCACCATAATTGTCTGGTTTATCCATCGGGTTTGGCCCGGTGTAACAACCAGCCAACGCCGGATGCTTGTCGATGATTTCATCCAGACCACCCACACCAAAGGCGCGTTCGACAGGCTTTGCCTGACCATGGCCTTTGCCAAGAATGACGCTTGACCAGTGCAGTTCGATGCCCATCATGGGAATGATGCCGAGCGGGTCATCTTCTTTGACTTTGAAGCGGTAGCGGTTAGGAACACCGCCGGTCATCCATTTATTGGCAGCTGCTCGGGTGTTATCGATAGTGATCTCACGCGGGAGGCCGTATTTGCTGCATACATCCATCAGGCTCAGGCGAATGGAGTCAGTGTTTTCACTGATATCACAGCGATAGCCGACAATTTTCCGGCTATATACGTCCTGCCAGAACCATGTTTTTGGGCGTAATATTTCGCCGTTAAACCATTTAACAAATGCATTGTGTTGATAGCCGTCGCCATTGATCCAGCTCATGGCATCTAACTCCGCAATCGTTCTCTCTTGCGGCGGGTAAAGCTGCATCAGCGCATGTTCGCCTTGGCGCAGCATCACTTGCTGTGCGCGTGGCACTTCCAGATCGAGCCGACGCATCAGACTATCCAGACTCGGATATGACCAACCGTGCTCTTTGGCCGCCAGTTTCATGCGGTCATAGCAGCTGGTTGCATTGGGCTGTTCGTTGCGCAGGTAGTCGGCTTTGAAGTAATCCCATGCTGCATCACTGACTGGTGCCAGTTTAGCGTGACGGTTTGCGGTGGCGCTTTCTTGATGCTTTGGAAGCAGCACGGCTAACCAATCGCTACTTTCAAACCCTTTTACGGCGGCGCAATAGCGACGCAGGGTCGGAAGTGCAATATCAAATTCCGTGGATATATGTTCATAGGCTTGCATCAGGCTACTGCCGTTTTGCACCATGGCATGCACCGCTTGCACGGCAGTTACCCGAGCCTTGGCTTTATCGTGCGCCTTGGTGTTGGCCTTGCTCCAGCGCGACCACAAATTCTCTTTGCAGTAACGGGGCGCTTTTGGCTTTGGCAAATCCAGCGTCATTCCGCCGACCTTGACCTTACCGGCCTTGCGTAGCAGAGCAGCCTGAACAACCGGCGGCAGGATACTGATGTGGTATTCGGTAGCCTTGCTTCCTTCGCGCTTTCTGGATTTATCGGGTTCTGATGAAATCAGCTCTTTCATGATATTTCTGATTTGGCGATCAGTTGTTGGCATTCCAGCAACGCCAGCCAATTCAGATGATGTGAACCAATGACTCATCGCAATACTCCTCAGCTGGCCTGTTGCAGTTGTGGGTAGCGACTTGGCCAAATATCACGAGGTTCAAGGCCAAGTGCTTCAGCGATAATTCGCTCGCCTTTTGGCCATGGAAATCTTAGAGCATTGGCTAACGTGCTTGATGCTAAGTCGTTGGCTCGACTCAAGGCTGACATGCTGGTGCCTTTCTTTTTCAGGGCAGCAATGACATCTGCTCGATGCCAATCAACAGTAACACTCCCTTTAGGCGTCTTTTTCTGCGAGACTATTCCGTCTGCTTGGTAACTCATTCTTGCAACTCCGTTTAGTTACGCGTCTTATTAGCTAAATAATAAAGACATAACGGACGTAATAGCAAGTGAATCGGAAATATATTTTTCCGTTAGTTCCGATTGTGGATTGCTATTTCAACTTTGCTAATGTCTTATTTTTCATTAAAAACAACTACTTAGGAGATTCGGAAGTGAGCTTTCATGAATCGGAATTAATTTCAGATTCCTATCAGGGGAATCGGAAATCATGGGTGACAGCAAAAGAAGTCGCTGGGTTGGTAGGGATGCCAACCACAGACCGACGAACAAGAGACATTTTGGATGAGTGGGCAGAGCATAAGGATGGGGTCAAGAGGAAGAGATCTGGAACAAAGGCATTTGAGTACCACATATCTATATTGCCTCAGTATGTTTTAGATGCGCTGGCCATCGGAGGTTTCTTCCTGGAAGACACCGGATATCCTGAGCAAAATGAATACCATATCGAGACATCCATAGTGGCTACCACACTCAAGGAGCCAGCACTGATATATGGTTCATTCTTAGATGAATTCGCTTTGATACCAGGCTATCGGGTGCAGGTATCGGCAGGTCATGGGGCCTTGACACAAGGGGAGATGGAGCCGTGCCGCCACCTAGCGTTTCGTCGAAAGTGGCTGCAATGGCGCGGGTTCGCTGAGAAAGATCTGGCGATCGTATGGGCCAAAGGCGACAGCATGGAGCCCACAATAGCCAACAACGATACTCTGGTAGTGCACCTCGGGCGAACGCACCCGGTTGATGGCCACATCTATGTTGTGCGCAACGATGACCAGCTGTGGGTGAAGCGCCTACAGGTTCTGCCAAGCGCCTGGCTGCTGCTGAGCGACAACAAACATTATGAGCCAATCAAGGTGACGAAGGATGAGCAGCACAACTTCGACGTGATTGGCCAAGTCGTTCATATTGCCCATGATGTAGGAGAGTGATGAAGCAGATTTAAAGTCGGTTTAAAGGCGCATTCACAAAATCAGCTATGATCAATTCACTCGCTGATTTCAGCTGAGTTCGGATCCATTGATCACTTTGACGATCCCTCATAATGAAAGCGGCCTGCTGAGTTTCAATTCTCTACAGGCCGTGCCACTTCTGGTTTTGATCCCACTTTCTCCCAGACGATCCCATTTATTCCCTAACTTGGTATCAGTGATCAATTTAATAGAGTCTATACAACTACGCTGATAAAACGCCTTATCACGGCGCACTTGCGCCATGATTTGCTCGGCATCCATCTCATTGCCGCAAAGAGAAATGGCACCACTCGGGCAAGCGTCTGCTGCCAATCGCATCTCATTTTCTGTGAGTCCGTGTCGCAAAATAGTGACTGCTGAAGTGTTATCCTCGCGTTTAAAACAGGAACTCTGCTGTGTGCAACGCTGACACCCCTGCGTACACAGACGTTCGTCATATAACAGATCTAAGCTGCGCGACCGACTTTCCGGATTTTGGCACCAGCGGCAACTGAGTGAGCAGCCTTTCATGAACACCACCGTTCTGATCCCGGGGCCATCATGGGTGGCATAACGTTGCAGATTGCAGATCATAATTTATCCTGTCGCTTATCTTCGTTTTCATTTAAAAACTTTCATTCGAAGAATATTTTGATTTCAATCAAGCTTTATCGCGATTCATATTTATATAGTGAGATCTGAAAAGTAGATCACAGGAGAAGATGATGGAGTTTTATCTTGATAGTGCCGACCTGAATGCCATTGAACGATTAGCGCACTTTATGCCCATTCAAGGCGTCACTACTAACCCCAGTATTGTGGCTAAAGGGCGTCAACCGTTAGCTACCGTGCTGCCAGCATTACGTAACATTATTGGTGCGGAAAATGTGTTGTTTGCGCAGGTTCTGGCCGATAACGCCGAAGAGATGGTGAAAGAAGCGGAACAGCTGCAGACGCTGGATTCACGGCTGGTGGTCAAGATCCCTGTAACCCCAGAGGGTCTATTAGCTATCAAACTCCTGAAACAACGCAATATCCCCACACTGGGTACTGCGGTTTATTCTCCGATGCAGGGATTGCTGGCCGCATTAGCCGGTGCCAGTTATGTCGCGCCTTACGTGAACCGGATTGATGCCCAAGGCGGCAGTGGCATTAAGTGTGTGCAAGAACTACAACAACTGCTCACATTGCATGCTCCGCACTGTCAGGTTTTAGCCGCTAGTTTTAAAACGCCACGCCAAGTGCTCGATTGTTTACTGGCTGGCTGCACCAGCGTGACATTACCCATTGATGTAGCAGAACAGTTGTTACGCAGCCCGGCGGTCGATGCCGCTCTTGTACAATTTAATCAGGAATGGCAAGAAGCATTCGGCGCATAAGTTTTGTCGCTTAATGGCTATACCCAAAGTAATTGGCGTTGCAGCAAGGCGACAAGAGAGCGAATCCCCATGAGCATAGAGATGCTATGTGATTGGGGTGAGAGAACGCGGTCAACGACGCTGCAACTTCAAGTACGAAGGGTATAAAACTGCAGCAAAACCAGCAGATAAGCTGCACTATTTGCTGGTGGCCGACCAAGATTTAAGCAGACGGGAACGGTTAAATAAAAAAGGGTTGACGGTAACAGCGCATATACGCATAATGCGCCCCGCACAGTTCAGCAGCAATGCCGAGTTGTACGAGTGTTGGCTATGTAGCTCAGTTGGTTAGAGCATCGCACTCATAATGCGGGGGTCACAGGTTCGAATCCCGTCATAGCCACCATTTTTGGGGTGTCGCCAAGCGGTAAGGCAGCGGATTCTGATTCCGCCATACCCAGGTTCGAATCCTGGCACCCCAGCCATCATTATGTAAAGTTTTCCAGTTGGGGTATCGCCAAGCGGTAAGGCAACGGGTTTTGATCCCGTCATACCCAGGTTCGAATCCTGGTACCCCAGCCATCTATTTTAAATATTCCAGTTGGGGTATCGCCAAGCGGTAAGGCAACGGGTTTTGATCCCGTCATACCCAGGTTCGAATCCTGGTACCCCAGCCATATTTAATCTTAAAGGCTATGTAGCTCAGTTGGTTAGAGCATCGCACTCATAATGCGAGGGTCACAGGTTCGAATCCCGTCATAGCCACCATTTCTTCTCTGTACACATCAAACTGTCTTTACAATTCATTTGCTGATTTTCATTCGGCTTATCGCCTTTTCACTGATTGCGCTATTTGTGATTGTGGTGCTTTCAATTATTGTGTTTTCGATTGCTGATCTTTTAATTGTTGTTCTTTGGTCTGTTTGGCTTTTAGGGCAATTAACTCCGTATTCAGTGCTTGCATCTTCTGCGTCAGGATCACCATATCAGCTTGCAGCTTGGCATCATCCGCATGGCTGGCACAGCCAGTTAATAACAACAGACTAAGTAACAAACTGTTATGTAGTGGTCGACATTGGGCCATATTTCCCCCGATTGAATGGGTTTGTTCAATTTTCTGGATAAAAAAAGCAGACCCAATGCGACGGTCTGCTTTCCTGTTTGTTATCTCATCTCAATCGTAGCTACATCATTAACCGATATGTGTCAGGCCACTCATGTAAGGGCGTAACACTTCTGGCACTTCGATACGACCATCTGCTTGCTGGTAGTTTTCCAACACCGCAACTAAGGTACGGCCAACCGCCAGACCAGAACCGTTCAGTGTATGCAGCAGTTGTGGTTTGCTGTCGGCACCACGTACACGCGCTTGCATGCGACGCGCCTGGAAATCAGTACAGTTAGAGCAAGATGAAATCTCACGATAGGTATTCTGCGCTGGCAACCAAACCTCCAAATCGTAAGTTTTTGCCGCGGAGAAACCCATGTCACCAGTACACAGTGCCATAACACGATATGGTAAACCTAACAGCTGCAGCACTTTCTCTGCATGACCCGTCATCTCTTCCAGTGCGTCCCATGATTTCTCTGGGTGAACCAGCTGCACCATTTCAACTTTATCAAACTGATGCATACGGATCAGACCGCGGGTATCACGACCATAAGAACCGGCTTCAGAACGGAAACATGGGCTGTGCGCGGTCATTTTGATGGGCAGTGCTTTTTCATCATAGATTTCATCGCGCGCAATGTTGGTCAATGGCACTTCCGCTGTAGGGATCAGCGAGAACTTGCGCACCTTGCCCTCTTCATCGCCTTCACCATTGATCGCGGTGTGAAACAGATCTTCGGCAAATTTAGGTAATTGACCAGTGCCCAGCAAACTATCGGCGTTCACCAGATAAGGGACATAACATTCGGTATAACCGTGTTGCTGCGTGTGCAGATCTAACATGAACTGCGCTAAAGCTCGGTGCATACGGGCAATTTGCCCTTTCAACACAACAAAACGTGAACCGGAGATTTTAGTCGCAACGGCAAAGTCCAGACCCCCCGTCGCTTCACCCACCGCAACGTGATCTTTGACATCAAAATCAAACTGGCGAGGTGTGCCCCAACGGCGCACTTCGACGTTTTCACTTTCATCTTTACCGACTGGTACAGAATCAGCAGGCAGATTTGGCATTAACAGGGAGATCTGACGCATCTTTTCTAAGATCTCATCCTGCTGCTTTTTACACTGTTCTAAATCGTCACCCAATGTGCCCACTTCCGCCATCAACGGGGCTACATCTTCACCACGACGTTTAGCTTCACCAATTGCTTTCGAGCGGGCATTACGTTCTGCCTGCAATTCCTGAGTACGAGTCTGCAGTTCTTTACGCTGTTCTTCCAGCGCAGTGACCATAGCCACATCCAGTTTATAGCCACGCAGAGCCAAACGCTCAGCCGCCACTTCGATGTCACCACGTAAAAATTTAGGATCAAGCATGATAAACCTGCTGTTATGCGAAATTATTGGAGGAATAAACCGATCCGCGACCAAATAGACGTCGTCGATGCATGCAGTTTACCAAAAGCCGTCGATGGCGGGTACGCCAAAACAAGGATTATTCTATTTTGATAGCGTTATGAAGGTGTTGATAGCGCGCTAGTGCGCAGATCTCGCTGTTAGCGCGGTTTGGGATAACGCTGAAAAGTGGTTTGCGCATCCAGTTCGGACAGATAATTCAATTTTTGCGCGATCTGTTTTTCGGCACCGCGTTCTGACGGCAGGTAATATTCTCGCCCTTCCAGCTCGGGCGGGAAATAGCACTCACCCGCAGCATAAGCCCCCGGTTCATTGTGGGCATAACGATATTCTTCACCATATCCCAGCGAGGCCATCAGTTTCGTCGGTGCATTACGCAGATGCGGTGGCACTTCATAATCCGGTTGGGTTTTGGTATCTTGCAGTGCTGCTTTCCAGGCAACATACACCGCATTACTTTTCGGCGCACAAGCCAGATACACCACCGCCTGCGCGATAGCGCGTTCCCCTTCTGCCGGCCCTACCCGTTCGAAACAATCCCATGCCGCCAGAGCAACACGCATGGCATTTGGGTCGGCATTACCAATATCTTCCGAGGCAATGGCCAGCAAACGACGGGCAATATACAGTGGATCACCACCGGCAGCGACAATGCGTGCATACCAGTAGAGCCCAGCCTGCGGATCAGAACCACGAATAGATTTATGAAAGGCAGAGATCAGATCGTAATACACATCACCCTGATTATCAAAACGCGCCACCTTTTCACCGGAAACTGCCGCCAGCAGATGACGATCCACCCGTTTTACACCGCCATGACTTTCAACCATATCGTTGAGCAGTTCAAGGTAGTTCAGCGCTTTACGCGCATCACCATCGACCAGCTGCACCAGTGCTTTTAATACGCCATCGTCGAACTGCAAGGTTTCGCCCGCTAAACCGCGCGGATCAGTTAATGCCTGCTCGACCACTTGCTGAATGTCGTCATCCGTCAGCCGTTTCAGCAGATAGACCCGCGCGCGCGATAACAGTGCGTTGTTCAGTTCAAACGAGGGGTTTTCGGTGGTAGCGCCAACAAAGATGATGGTGCCATCTTCAATATGCGGTAAAAAGGCGTCTTGTTGGCTTTTATTAAAGCGATGGACTTCATCGACAAACAGCAAAGTGCGACGCCCACGATAGCTGTTGTCTTTCGCACGATCAATCGCAGCGCGGATCTCTTTTACGCCAGAGGTGACCGCAGAAATACGCTCAACATCGGCCTGACAATAACGCGCCATCAGCTCGGCTAAGGTAGTTTTACCTGTGCCAGGAGGCCCCCATAAAATCATGGAGTGACAATGCCCGGCCTCAATCGCTCGTCGCAGGGGTTTGCCTTCCGCCAGTAAATGGCTTTGACCAATATACTGGTCTAACCGCTCCGGCCGCATCCGCGCAGCCAGAGGGCGAAAATCAGCAGCAAAATCCAGCGACAGATTGCTCATCAGCGTTGATCGTCAACCGTCACACCTTCCGGTGTTTTAAAATTGAAGGTGTCGGCTTTAATGGTCGGGTTGGCATTAAAGGCTGACAGTGTAAATTCACTGCGCTGGCCTTGTGCTTCACTCACTTCCATCCGGGTGATATGGTTTTGATTATCAAACACCATGCGCAATGATTCGATACGCTGATCTTTTTGTTTACTGGTGATGGTGAATGCCGAGCCATCTTGATCGATGAGGTAATTTTTCCAAATTTTATCATCGCTACTGGAGATCAGCAGAAATGGCGTATTCACCACCGCCTTGCTTAAACTCATCACAGTGACCTGCTCAACAAACGGGTCATACAACCAAACCGCTTTGCCATCAGACAGAATCAAGTTGTCATCCGGCTTTTTGGCTTCCCAGCGAAAATGATCCGGGCGTTGCAGCACCATTTCACCACTACCATTTTGCAAAGGTTTGCCCTGTGCATCGGTCACGGTTTGTTCAAAATGTGCACTAAACTGGCGAATACTCGCCAGTTTTTTCTTTAATACAGCGCTGTCATCAGCGAGCGCATTAAAACTCAGTGACCAGATACAAGCGGTTAATCCCGCTGCACACCATTTCGCAATTGTTGTCATATCAGTCTCTCATTGGTGCTGGTGACAGCACTTCGCGTTGCCCATTACTACCCGGTGCACTGACAATTCCATGGCCTTCCATCTGTTCAATCAGACGTGCTGCACGGTTATAACCGATTTTAAAACGACGTTGTACACTGGAAGTAGAACCACGACGTGATTCCACCACAAACTCAACGGCTTCATCAAACAACGGATCTAAATCTTCATCGCGACTGGTTTGTTCACCCGGCAGTGCATTTTCTGCCGTGATTTCACCATTCAGGATCTCATCGATGTAGTTTGGTTCACCACGCAGTTTCCAGTCATCAACCACACGATGCACTTCATTATCACTGACAAACGCACCATGCACACGCGCAGGGTTGTTATCCCCCGGAGGCATATACAGCATGTCACCCATACCTAACAGGGCTTCGGCACCTTGTTGATCGAGAATGGTCCGTGAGTCAATTTTGGACGATACCTGGAACGAAATACGGGTTGGAATATTCGCTTTGATAAGCCCAGTGATAACATCAACCGACGGACGCTGGGTCGCCAGAATCAGGTGAATACCCGCCGCTCGCGCTTTCTGAGCAATACGTGCAATCAATTCTTCCACCTTTTTACCAACCATCATCATCATGTCGGCAAATTCGTCGACGATCACCACGATATGTGGCAAACGCTCCAGATCTGGTGCTTCTTCCTCGAAGGAGTCATTCGGTCGCCAGAATGGGTCTTTGATTGGGTTACCTGAATCCAGTGCCGCACCGATTTTTGCGTTATAACCTTTCAGGTTACGCACACCCATAACCGACATCAGCTTATAGCGACGCTCCATCTCACCCACACACCAGCGCAGTGCATTGGCGGCATCTTTCATGTCGGTAACCACTTCGGTCAGCAGATGCGGAATACCTTCATAAACTGACAACTCCAGCATTTTCGGGTCGATCATGATAAAGCGCACTTCTTCCGGTGTGGCTTTATACAGCATCGAAATAATCATGGCGTTCACGCCCACTGACTTACCAGACCCCGTGGTGCCCGCCACCAGCACATGCGGCATTTTGGCCAAATCAACGACTGTCGCTTCACCAGCAATGTCTTGTCCTAACACTAACGTCAATGGGCTACTGGCATTGCGGAAAGCATCACTGTCGATAACTTCGCGCAGATGCACGGTTTGACGATAACGGTTTGGTAATTCCAGCCCGATATAAGGTTTGCCAGGAATAACTTCGACCACACGCACGCTCACGGCTGAGAGTGAACGCGCCAGATCGCGGGATAACCCAGTGATCTTGCTGGCTTTCATGCCCGGAGCCAGATCCAGCTCAAAACGGGTGATCACGGGGCCTGGATACACGCCAACTACTCGGGCTTGTACGTTGTAATCAGCCAGCTTGGATTCCACCAGCCGCGCAATACGATCGAGCTCTTCTTTGCTCATCATCTGCACTTTCGGTGGTGGCGTCTCCAGCAAATTAAATGACGGTAAATCACCAATCGCGGCTTTTTTACGTGCCCGATCTAACAATGCCTGTTCAGCGACTTGTAGAGGTGTTGGTGCCACCGGAGCAGCAGGTTGCACAGCAACGCTCGCTGGCGCACTTGATACAACCGCTGGCTGCACTGTCGCGGTTGCTGCCGGTTTACTCTCTTTATCTTCGGTCGCCCACGGCATGGTGGGTTCCCAGTCATCATCATCTTCTAATGCTGACCAACTAGCTGTAAAAGTAGGTTCACTACGAGCAGCATTATTCTTCACCGGATTAAGATTAAACTCGGGCTCGCGACGTTCTGTAACTACCGGAGCAGGTACATCATCGTCATCCAGATCATCGTTTTGTACTGCAACTGGCGGTTTGCGGCTGAATGAAAAACGTGGCGCACGTTGAGGAATGACACTCTCATCAACGCCGATCGGTGAAGGGATAAAATCATCTTCATCGTCATCATCAGTGAACGGATCATGTTCATCATGCACATCAGATTGCACCCGTTGATAACCGGCTTTGCCAGCAAACCAACCAACGATACGACTTGGCAGGGTATAGATAAAGTTCAACACACCGGTCACTGCTTCACCAATTTTCTCGGCCAGCATGAGCCATGACCAACCGGTGAAGAGAGTAATACTGGCAGCAATCAGACACAGCAACACCATTGTGGTGCCTAACTGACCAAAGATCGGCAATAGCGCGGTATACAGCATGTCACCAATCAAGCCGCCGGATGAGAAGTTATGAATATCAGTGAAATTCATACTGCCCATGGCTGACATTGACAGAAACAGTGCAATGAAACCGATAATGCGTAAACCTAAGGCAAAATAGTCCACTTCCAATAAGCGATATGGCGCTTTGAAAATAGCCCAGCCGATGATGACAACCAGCACCGGAATAATATAAGCAAAGACCCCGAAGACAAAAAACATCAGATCGGCCAGCCATGCCCCAGCGCTACCTGCGGCGTTATGCACTGTGCCGCCCCAAGCAGTCTGCGACCAACCCGGATCAGACGGATGGTACGTAATTAATGAAAGCAGCATGAACAACGCGGCAACCGTTAAAACTATTAACCCCGTCTCAAAAATGCGCCGTAAACCTGACATCGGCGTAAACTTTCCAGCAGCCAAACCTATACTCCTTATTGGAAAGCGATAATTATGCGTCTGAGGATATTAAAGAGAACTGAGCTCAGACTTGAATTCTGCGGCGTATTATAAGCGGTCGTGGAGGAAGTAGGTACAATTCTGTTGCGCGGCATAGCCCGTGCAACAGCACGGGCCTCACTCTTAACGGGTGTTAATGACCAAACGACTGGTCTGTTTGACCTCTTCCATCACCACATAGGTGCGTGTATCACTCACACCTGGCAAGCGCAGCAGAGTTTCACCTAACAACCGGCGATATGCAGACATATCGGGCACACGCGTCTTTAACAAATAGTCGAAATCACCAGAAACTAAGTGACATTCCTGTATTTCTTCTAAAGAAAGAACCGCTTTGTTAAATTGTTCGAATACATCTGGTGCACCTTTCTGCAGCGTGATCTCGACGAACACCAGCAGCGAGGCTTCCAGATAATGGGGGTTAAGAATAGCGGTATAACCTTCGATAAAGCCTTGCCGTTCCAGACGTCTTACACGTTCCAGACATGGCGTTGGGCTTAACCCCACACGTTTAGACAGTTCGACATTTGAGATGCGACCATCTTTTTGCAGTTCATTCAGGATGTTTCTATCTATACGATCCAAATCCCTGAGTCTGATCTGTTCTTCCAGCATTTCCTTCCACCTTAGATATGAAACACAGTGATAATCACTATTTGTTTTATAATGAACAAACTAAACTTTTACAAGAACATAACCATACTATGTTAACAATTCCTTATTACCCCCTTATTAGACAAACAGAATAATCGTCTGATTTTAAAAGGAAAAACCAGTATGATCATCGGAGTCCCAAAGGAAATAAAAATCCATGAATATCGCATAGGTATGACACCAGCTAGTGTACGCGAATTGACCGCCAGAGGCCACACTGTACTGGTAGAAACTGATGCCGGTAAGGCGATTGGTTATACAAATGAGCGCTATACCGCGGCTGGCGCGGATATTGTCAGCGATGCGCAGCATGTTTTTGCTACCGCGGAGATGATTGTCAAAGTAAAAGAATTGCAAACTGCCGAACGAGCAATGCTACGTCCGGGGCAAATTTTATTCACTTATTTACATTTGGCGCCCGATCTCCTCCAAACGCAGGATCTGCTGAAAAGTGGCGCTATCTGTATTGCGTATGAAACTGTTACCGATGATAAAGGGGGCCTTCCCTTGCTCGCTCCCATGTCAGAAGTGGCGGGTCGGATGGCTATTCAAGCCGGAGCAACTGCCTTAGAGAAGTCGCACGGTGGCGGCGGTGTCTTATTGGGTGGTGTACCTGGTGTCGCCCCCGCGAAAGTGGTTATTTTAGGTGGCGGTGTTGTTGGCTCGAATGCCGCGCGGATTGCCATTGGTATGCGTGCCGATGTGACAGTGCTGGATAAAAACACCGATACCCTGCGTAAACTGGACAGTGAATTCAAAGGTGCCGCCAAACTGATTTATTCCACTGCCGAAACTATCGAACATGCTGTTTTAGACGCTGATCTGGTCATTGGCGGTATTTTATTGCCGGGTGCGGCCGCGCCTAAACTCATCACAGCCGCGATGGTCAAACAGATGAAAGCCGGATCAGCCATTGTAGATGTGGCGATCGATCAAGGCGGCTGCGCTGAAACTTCACATGCCACAACACACAGCAATCCTACTTATATTGTGGATGATGTGGTGCATTACTGTGTTGCTAACATGCCCGGTGCCGTTGCGCGCACCGCAACACAGGCATTAAATAACGCCACCCTGCCCTTTATTATCAAACTGGCGGAACAAGGTTATGCCATTGCATTAAACAACGATAAACATCTGCGTAAAGGGTTGAATGTCTTTAAAGGACAATTAACTTGTGCGGAAGTGGGGCAAGCGCATGGATTGCCAACAATTTCAGCCGAACAGGCATTGAACGCAGACCAAGCCTGAATGAAAGAAAAACAGGCTGAATAGATCGATGAGCAGATAAATTGTATTTTTTCTGCTCATTTTTCCGCTGCTTATACATAATTAGTATTTAATAGATAAAACCGATTGGAGTAATCGGTTTCTCCTGCTTTACCCCATCGGTATCATTTCCTATTATCTCGTCAATATTCATAAAAGGATGCCACCATGACCCAGGCAAAACACAGTAAGCTGCTAATTCTCGGATCAGGCCCAGCCGGTTACACCGCTGCCGTTTATGCTGCACGAGCCAATCTGGAACCTGTATTAATCACCGGTATGCAGCAAGGTGGCCAGCTAACCACCACTACTGAAGTGGAAAACTGGCCTGGCGATGCCGAAGGCTTAACCGGCCCTGCATTAATGGATCGCATGAAAGCGCATGCGGAACATTTTGACACCAAGATCCTGTTCGATCATATCAATGCCGTCGATCTACAACAAAAACCATTTACCCTGACAGGCGATAACGGCACTTACACCTGTGACGCACTGATCATTGCGACAGGCGCCTCCGCCCGTTATCTGGGGCTGGACTCCGAAGAAGCATTCAAAGGCCGCGGTGTGTCTGCCTGTGCCACTTGTGATGGCTTTTTCTATCGAGGACAGAAAGTTGCGGTCGTTGGTGGCGGTAATACTGCGGTTGAAGAAGCACTTTATCTGGCTAACATCGCCTCCGAAGTGCATTTGATCCACCGTCGTGACAGCTTCCGCTCAGAAAAAATTCTGATCAAACGTCTGCATGACAAAGTGGAACAAGGGATTATCAAGTTGCATCTCGACCGCACCCTGGAAGAAGTATTGGGTGACGAAATGGGGGTTACCGGTGTTCGTCTGCGCAGTACCAAAGACGATTCTCTGGAAGATGTCGAAGTGATGGGTGCCTTCATCGCCATCGGCCACAGCCCGAATACCGCTATTTTTGATGGTCAGTTAGCCATGCAAAACGGCTATTTGAAAGTTAAAGGCGGCAGTGACGGTTTTGCAACCCAAACCAGCATTGAAGGTGTCTTTGCTGCCGGTGATGTTGCCGATCATATCTATCGTCAAGCGATCACCTCTGCCGGTACCGGTTGTATGGCAGCCCTAGATGCGGAACGTTACCTAGATGGTGTTGATTCAAAGTAAATAATTGAACAATAAGGCTAATTAAAAGAACGTTTACCGGATATGGGCATGTTGTAGCAGATAAAGCTCACAAAAATGAATAGCTCAGAATGCTAACGTAGAAATAGAACAGCCCTGATATGAATGAAATTTCAATAGATCTTAACTCAGTTAAAAAGACAACTAAGGAAAGCATCATGAATAAAGATACAGATAGTTCTGCCGGTAAATGTCCTTTTATGCATGGTGGAGCTACATCAGCCAGCCAGTCCAATATGGCGTGGTGGCCAAAAGCCCTGAATCTCGATATTTTGCATCAACATGACAGCAAGACTAACCCAATGGATCCTGACTTCAACTATCGGGAAGAGGTCAAAAAACTCGATGTTGAAGCATTAAAAAATGATCTCAAAGCCTTGATGACCGATAGTCAGGCGTGGTGGCCTGCAGATTGGGGGCACTACGGCGGATTGATGATCCGCATGGCTTGGCACTCCGCGGGCACTTACCGCGTTGCCGATGGTCGTGGTGGTGCCGGCACCGGCAATCAGCGTTTCGCCCCGCTCAACTCATGGCCGGATAATGCCAATTTAGACAAAGCCCGCCGACTGTTATGGCCCATCAAGAAAAAATATGGCAACAAACTGAGCTGGGCTGATCTGATCATTCTGGCTGGTAATATGGCCTATGAATCAATGGGGTTAAAAACCTTTGGTTTTGCTTTTGGCCGCGAAGACATTTGGCATCCGGAAAAAGATATTTACTGGGGCTCAGAAAAAGAATGGCTGGCGCCTAGTGGTGGCGCTGGAAGCCGCTATTCCGGTGAACGAGACCTGGAAAACCCATTGGCTGCAGTGATGATGGGCCTGATCTATGTCAATCCGGAAGGGGTAGACGGCAAACCCGACCCGCTCAAAACAGCGAAAGACATGCGCGTGACGTTTGCCCGCATGGCAATGAATGATGAAGAAACCGTTGCCCTGACAGCCGGTGGTCATACTGTGGGTAAAGCACATGGTAATGGTAATGCCGCCAATCTGGGGCCTGCGCCTGAAGCAACAGACATCGACGAACAAGGACTTGGCTGGAATAACCACACTAGCCGTGGCGTAGGGCGTAACACTGTGACCAGCGGTATCGAAGGTGCCTGGACCACTCACCCGACAAAATGGGACAACGGTTATTTCGACTTACTCTTTGGTTGTGACTGGTGGCTGCAAAAATCGCCAGCCGGAGCCTGGCAATGGGAACCGCTGAATATCAAAGAAGAAGATATGCCGGTCGATGTTGAAGACCCGTCCATTCGCCATAAACCCATCATGACCGATGCCGATATGGCATTAAAATTTGATGCTGAATACCGCAAATACGCAGAACGCTTCCATAAAGATCCGGCTTATTTCTCGGAAGTCTTTGCCCGAGCCTGGTTTAAACTGACGCACCGCGATTTGGGGCCTAAATCGCGCTATATCGGCCCGGATGTGCCAGCCGAAGACTTGATCTGGCAAGACCCGATCCCTACGGACAGTAAGGAATATGATGTCGCGCTCGTTAAGGCAAAAATTACCAACAGTGGGCTTAGTATCAGTGACATGGTGACAACAGCCTGGGACAGCGCCCGCACCTTCCGTGGTTCCGATAAACGCGGTGGAGCAAATGGTGCCCGAATTCGTCTGGCGCCACAAAAAGACTGGGAAGGTAATGAGCCTGCGCGACTGTCTAAGGTTCTTGCTGTTCTGGAAAATATTGCTGCCGAATGTAATGTCAGTGTTGCTGATGTCATTGTTCTGGCCGGTAATGTCGGTGTTGAGCTCGCTGCGAAAGCGGCTGGCGTCAATATCTCGGTTCCCTTCATGCCAGGGCGCGGTGATGCCACTTCAGAACAAACTGATGTGGAATCATTCGGAGTATTAGAGCCTTTGGCTGATGGTTTCCGTAACTGGTTGAAGAAAGACTTCGTCGTCAGTGCCGAAGAGCTGCTACTGGATCGAGCGCAGTTGATGCGCCTGACCGCCAAGGAAATGACCGTATTGATCGGTGGCATGCGCGTCTTGGGCACCAACTATGCGGGAACCCAGCATGGGGTGTTCACTGACCGCGTAGGAGCCTTGACGAATGATTTCTTCGTCAACCTGACTGATATGGCCTATCTGTGGAAACCCACTGGCAAAAACTTATATGAGGTATGCGAACGTAAGTCTGGAACCGTGTTATGGACTGCCACCCGAGTAGATCTTGTCTTCGGCTCGAATTCTGTTCTTCGTGCGTATGCTGAGGTCTATGCGCAGGATGACAACAAAGAGAAGTTTGTGCAGGATTTCGTGACAGCCTGGACAAAGGTAATGAACGCAGACCGGTTTGATCAGATATAAATATGATGAGAATCTATTGCATCAACGTTCTACAGGACCTCGATAGTCTGGCGAAATAACCTTCGCCCATCGGATAAAAATGCCGCGAAATGCGGCATTTTTTATTGCTGCGAGATCACGCCATGACAAAACCAGCCACGCTGGTTATTATCAAATGAACGCATCTTAAAAATGAATGCAGTTAATGACGAGTTATCTGACAGAATTGGACTCCACGCTCTATTTTCCTTCACCGGAAGAAGCATTAGAGGAACCGAATGGGCTGTTAGCCATTGGTGGTGACCTGTCACCCTCCCGATTATTAACCGCCTATTACAACGGCATATTCCCCTGGTATAACGCATACCAGCCTATTCTGTGGTGGTCGCCTGATCCGCGTGGTGTATTACCCACCGATCAACTCCATATCAGCCGTTCACTCAAAAAAGCACTGAATAAAACCTCGCTGCGTTTTACCGTGAATCAGGCCTTTATGCAGGTGGTAACAGAATGCGCAGCGCCGCGCCGGTATTCCGAAGACACCTGGATCACCAGTGAATTTATGCAGTCATATGCAATAT
>JAQUHG010000230.1 GCA_028683735.1 Tolumonas sp.
ACGGCATGCAGACCATGGCTGAACAGCTGGGCGGCAGTGTAGAAAGCTCAGACAAACGTGAGTTTGGTTACGCGAAAGTACAGCTGGTAAAAGACAGCGAGCTGTTCCACAACATCGAAGATGCGATTGCAGAAAATGGCCGTCCGGAACTGGACGTGTGGATGAGTCACGGTGATAAGGTTGCCACCATTCCTGCTGGCTTTGAAACCATTGCTGCGACACCAACTTGCCCGCATGCCGCGATGGCGAATGAAGCAAAACGCTTCTATGGTGTGCAATTCCACCCTGAAGTGACACACACCAAACAAGGCGCCCGTATGCTGGAGCGTTTTGTGAAAGAAGTTTGTAAGTGTGATGCTTTGTGGACGCCAGCCACCATCATCGAAGATGCGATTGCTCGTATCAAAGAACAGGTTGGTGACGATGAAGTGATCCTGGGTCTGTCTGGTGGTGTGGATTCATCAGTTGTCGCGATGCTTATCCATCGTGCGATTGGTAAGAAACTGACTTGCGTATTTGTCGATAACGGCCTGCTGCGTCTGCATGAAGGTCAGCAAGTAATGGAAATGTTTGGCGACCATTTTGGGCTGAACATTATCAAAGTGGATGCGGAAGAGCGTTTCCTGTCTGCGCTGAAAGGCATTGCTGACCCTGAGCTGAAACGTAAAGCAATTGGTCGTGTGTTTGTTGAAGTGTTCGATGATGAATCGAAAAAACTGAAAAACGCCAAATGGCTGGCGCAGGGCACTATTTACCCTGACGTGATTGAATCCGCTGCTTCTAAAACCGGCAAAGCACATGTGATCAAATCACATCATAACGTTGGCGGTCTGCCTGACGATATGAAAATGGGCTTGGTTGAACCACTGCGTGAACTGTTTAAAGATGAAGTTCGCCGTGTTGGTTTGGAACTGGGTCTGCCTTACAACATGCTGTATCGTCATCCGTTCCCAGGCCCAGGCTTAGGTGTTCGTGTGCTGGGTGAAGTGAAGAAAGAGTATTGTGACTTGCTGCGCCGTGCCGATGCTATCTTCATTGAAGAACTGCACAAAGCTGAGCTGTATCACAAGGTTAGCCAGGCATTCACCGTATTCCTGCCGGTTCGTTCCGTCGGTGTGATGGGCGACGGTCGTAAATATGATTGGGTTGTTTCACTGCGTGCGGTAGAAACCATCGATTTCATGACCGCGCATTGGGCACACTTACCATATGATTTCTTGGGTCATGTATCTAACCGAATCATTAATGAGATCAATGGCATCAGTCGTGTGGTTTACGATATTTCTGGCAAGCCGCCAGCAACCATTGAGTGGGAATAGTAAATTACTGTTTCCTGATGTCTGCAGGCATCTATTGATTGAATCTAAGCCCCTAATTTTAGGGGCTTTTTTGTGTCTGGTGTCAACGAGTGAATATGTGCAGCTTTTTCCAGTGATGGTGTTTTATTTATATGCTTGTAGCTAAATACCGGCATTTGTATAAACACCGATCTATATTGGCATCCATTAATTCCATGCCGCTCAATACCTCGCCCAGAAAGATCAACAGTCCCTAGTTAGCCATGACAAATTATCACATTGGAGCACCATTTTTTTGCATCAAATCAAAGCCCCAAAATAAAGCAACCAAATACGGATTGTCTGTAAGACACCATGAATACACATGAATGTTTTTATTTTCATTACTTTTTGAACAATAAATAGACAATATGCAATGAAACATAAAATTCGCTGTCCTCTTGCCTTATTGATTCATGGCATAAAATTTGCGTTTTAAGGATAGTGCAGCATTCCACTGACATGCCTTATATAAGTTGTTTGTGCCCGTTGTGATAAAGCATTTAAGCAGCCTTTTACCGATATGCTCAGAGACAATGCATTGTGCCTGGTTGTTGAAAAGGATGTTACATCTATGCATGAACTAACTAAAAATTATGATCCAAATGTTTATTATGATGAATTGATTGACTTTTCTGGGGCTCCCCGTCCTCCCGCTAAAAGACTGCTAAAATATCTGGATGCTCTTGCTGCTGATGAATTGGAAAAGCGCCGCCTGACGGCAGAGGCAACCGTTCAGGAGATGGGGATCAGTTTTACCGTCTACACTGAAGAGGGCAATATCGACAGAACTTGGCCCTTTGACATCATTCCCCGCACTATCGAAGTGAAAGATTGGGTGGTTGCAGAAGCTGGGCTGAAGCAACGACTTACTGCACTGAACCGCTTTATAGATGATCTGTACCACGATCAGAACTGCATTAAAGACGGCATCATCCCTGAATATATCATCACCAAATCTAAAAATTTCCGACCAGAATGTGTCGGCGTGTCACCGGCTTACGGGGTGTGGGCCCATATTTGCGGCACCGATTTAGTCCGTGATGAAACAGGTCAGTTTTATGTGCTAGAAGACAACTTGCGTGTCCCTTCCGGGGTTTCATATATGCTGGAAAACCGGGCGATCACCAAACGGGTACTTCCTGAATTATTTGAAAATGATGACATTAAGCCTATTGATGCATATACCTCACAACTGTTCGACACGCTGGCTGCTCTCTCTCCGCGTAAAATCGCCCGCCCGGAAATCGTGGTCTTAACCCCCGGGATCTATAATTCCGCCTATTTTGAGCACGCTTTTCTGGCACAGCAAATGGGCGTGGAATTAGTCGAAGGCAGTGATCTATTCATTGGTAAAGATGATTGTGTCTATACCAAAACCATCTATGGCCCTGAGCGGGTTGATGTGATCTATCGCCGGATCGACGATCTGTTCCTTGATCCGGAAGTGTTTGATCCTGATTCTGTGCTTGGGGTACCAGGGCTGATGCGGGCATGGAAAGCCGGTAATGTTGCACTGGCGAATGCACCAGGAGCCGGTGTTGCCGATGACAAAGTGGTGTATGCCTATGTACCGGCGTTGATCCGTTACTATCTGAACGAAGAACCGATTTTACCCAATGTCACCACCTATTTGTGCGAACGGGAAGATCACCGCGACTATGTGCTGAAGAATATCGATCAGTTGGTCGTAAAACCGGCGAATGAATCGGGCGGTTACGGCATGCTGGTTGGCCCGCACTCGACCCGGAAAGAGCAGCAATTATTTATTGAACTCATCAAAGCGAATCCGCGTAACTACATCGCACAGCCGACATTAAAACTCTCAACTGCACCAACACTGATCGGCAAAGGTGCGCTCGAACCACGTCATCTGGACTTGCGTCCGTTCATTTTGCAAAGCAAAGAAACTTATGTCACTACCGGCGGATTGACTCGGGTGGCGATGAAAAAAGGATCTCTTGTCGTTAATTCGTCACAAGGTGGCGGTAGTAAAGACACATGGATTGTTGAGACAAAGGGAGACTAAGAGAATGCTATCAAGAGTGGCGGAACGCCTTTACTGGAGCGCACGTTATCTTGAACGTGCGGAAAATACAGCACGCTTAGTCAGTGTCTATGATGATCTGCTTTACGATTTACCACGAGATATCGCTATCTCTTGGTACAACCTGATCGAAATTAATAGTGGCGTTGAACTGTTTGAACAGCGTTACAAAATAAAAGATGAACGGAATGTACTGAAATTTTTGCTGGCCGATGACAGCAATCCGGGTTCACTTTTATCATCATTAAAGATGGTGCGGGAAAATATCCGGACCACTCGGGATGTGGTTCCCGGTGAGATGTGGGAGCTGATCAACGAACTGGATCTATATGCAAAAAAGCATATGAAACAAGGGATCAATCGTTCTGAACGGCACACTTACCTCAATACTATCATTGAAGGGTGCCAGAAAATTATCGGCCTTCTGAGCGGCTCTATGGACAGAGATGCCGGCTGGAGTTTTCTGAATATCGGGCGCTATCTGGAGCGGGCGGATATGAACACCCGGATTCTGGATGCGGCAAACTCGCTGCTGATGCAATCACGGGAAGAAGAGAGCGTTAAGCTGGGTCAGGTGATCTGGTCAAAGGTACTCAAATCACAAAGCGCCTATCTGAGTTTTCGCCGCACCATGCGCTGCTCCATTAAGGGGGCAATGGCCACCACATTCCTGCTGACTGATCCGCATTTCCCGCGCTCACAACGCTTTTGTCTGGAACAGATCAAACTGGCCGCAAGTTCACTGCCACGTTCTGAAGTTATTGCCGAACAGGTAGATGCACTGCTGAATAACACTCACGGTGTTGAAAAATCAGATGATTTAAATCAGAAATTCAGCCGTTATCTGAATGACATTCAATTACGTATTATCACATTACATCATCAGATTAAAGATAACTGGTTTCAGTATCTGTAGGGAGATGCCGCATGACGATCCGCGTTGCAATACAGCATAAAACCACCTATGAATTCGACCGTTTTATCAATGTCTCACCCCATATTTTACGTCTACGCCCGGCACCTCATTCCCGTACACACATTCATGGTTATTCGCTGAAAGTTCATCCGGAAAATCATTTCATTAACTGGCAACAAGATCCTTTTGGTAACTATCAAGCCCGTTTGGTTTTTCCGGAAAAAACTCAGAAACTTGAGTTTGAGGTGGAAGTTATAGCGGATATGACCGTTATCAATCCGTTCGATTTCTTCATCGAGAAATATGCTGAAACATTCCCGTTTGATTATGATCGTGCATTAAAAGATGAGCTGGCACCTTACCTGAAGATTTCTGAAGATGGCCCAGAGTTGAAAAAATGGCTGTCTGACATCACAAAAACCGAAACCCGGATCGTGGATTTTCTGGTGCAACTCAACTGCCGACTGGCTAATGAAATTGAGTATGGCATCAGAATGGAGCCCGGCGTGCAGACTTGCAAAGAGACGCTGACGCTGAAAAAAGGCTCCTGTCGCGATACCGCTTGGTTACTGGTGCAGATTTTCCGGCATCTGGGGCTGGCAGCCCGGTTTGTCTCTGGTTATCTGGTACAGCTGACTGCCGATATCAAAGCGCTCGATGGGCCATCCGGGCCTGAGCAGGATTTCACTGATCTGCATGCCTGGTGTGAGGTTTATCTCCCTGGCGCCGGTTGGGTCGGACTTGACCCGACCAGTGGTCTGTTCGCCGGAGAGGGCCATATCCCTCTGGCATGTACAGCAGAACCGGCCTCTGCCGCACCTATCAGTGGTTTTACGGATAAATGCGAATGCAAATTCAGCTATTCCAACGTGGTGATTCGCATTCATGAAGATCCACGGGTGACGAAACCTTAC
>JAQUHG010000231.1 GCA_028683735.1 Tolumonas sp.
CAAAGCGCGTATCAAAGAGCTGATGGGCGACAACGCATTAATGCTGGAAGACGGTAATGCCCGCAATCTGCTGGATGTGGCTTATCAATACCGCGCCGATCTGATGATCGCCGGTGGTCGCAATATGTTTACTGCCTACAAAGCGCGGTTGCCGTTTCTGGATATCAATCAGGAACGTGAGCATGCGTATGCCGGTTATGAAGGCATGGTTGAGCTGGCGCGTCAGATCTGCCGCTCGTTGGAAAGCCCAATTTGGGCGCAAGTGAAACAACGCGCACCGTGGCAATAACGCAGGAGGCACCCCCTATGGCTCAAGTCATTAAAACCCGCAAACCACTGGCGACCCAACCCATCAAAAGCGGGCAACCGCTGGGTGCAATTCTGGCCAGCCTTGGTATCGAACGCTGCATTCCGTTGATCCACGGTGCTCAGGGTTGCAGTGCGTTCGCGAAGATTTTCTTTATCCAGCATTTTAACGAACCGATCCCGCTGCAATCGACGGCGATGGA
Source organism: Tolumonas sp. (assembly GCA_028683735.1). GTDB lineage: Bacteria > Pseudomonadota > Gammaproteobacteria > Enterobacterales > Aeromonadaceae > Tolumonas. Next base: position 510 of record JAQUHG010000231.1, read on the forward strand.
CCCGATCACCACGGTGATGGGCTCTGACGACAACATCATCCAAGCGTTGGCGCATCTGTGCGAAAAGAGTAACCCGCGGCTGGTGGTGCTGATGAGCTCCGGTTTATCGGAAGCGCAGGGTTCTGATATGAACCGCGCCCTGAAAGCGTTCCGTCTGCAATATCCAAAATTTGAACGCAACGAAATCGTCACCGTCAGCACGCCCGATTTTTACGGCTCGCTGGAAAATGGCTACAGCGCACTGATTGAAAGCATGATTTCGCAGTTGGTGCCCGAGCAGAAGCTGCGTAGCATTCGTAAAAAACGCATCAATTTATTACTCAGCCACATGCTGACACCGGGCGATATTGAGCTGATCCGCCAATATGTCGAAGCGTTTGGTTTACAGCCGATCTTAGTGCCGGATATTTCCCGTTCGATGGATGGTCATCTGGCCAAACCCGATTATCTGGCGGTCAGTCAGGGTGGCACCGACGTCAACATGCTGCGTCAGCTCGGGCAAAGTAGTCTGAGCTTAGTGGTTGGCCCGTCGATGCAACGCGCGGGGCAGATCTTAAATTCCCGCAGTGGGGTGGAAAGTGTCTATTTCCCCCACCTGATGACACTCGCCGAGATGGATCGTTTCATCCAGACCCTGCAGCAACTCTCCGATCGCCAGGTGCCGGAGTGGATCGATCGCCAGCGTGGTCAGGTGACTGACACCATGATCGATACCCATACCTGGGTCAACGACACCCGCATTGCGATTGGTGCCGAAGCCGACTTGCTGGTGGCGTGGCTGGCGTTTGCCGAAAGTGTTGGTATGCAGCCGGTTTCGGTGGTGGCACCGGTCAATCAGCCGTGTCTGGCGACATTGCCGGTTGATACCGTGTTGATCGGCGATCTGGAGGATCTGCAAGATCAACTCGCCGAAAAAGGCTGCGATATATTGCTGGCCAATTCGCACGGTGCGGTGATGTCAGAGCAACTGGGTTTGCCGCTCATGCGTATCGGTTTTCCTATCTTTGATCGTTTTGGTGAATTCCGCCGTGTGCGTCAGGGTTATGCCGGTATGCGCGATAACCTGTTTGAAATTGCCAACTACCAACAACAGGCCTGTCATGGCCGTCCGGTTTATCACTCACCGTTGAAACAGCCGTTTGCGCAAGCACCAATGGCTGAGGAGGTCTTAGCATGAATCATTTGCAGCGACATTTGCGCGTTAGTGACGATCATGTTCCGCATCTGAAAGTAGCGTTCGCCAGTTCCGACATGAAAACGGTGAACCAGCATTTTGGGTCGTGCGAAAGCCTGCTGGTGTATGGGGTGGAACCTGATGGTTATGAGCTGATCCAAGTGGCGGAATTTCAGGTAGTGGAAGGGCATGTACCCGCCAAAGTGACCAGTCGTATTGATGTGATTGACGGGTGTTTTGCGGTGTATTGCAACGCCGTCGGCGAGGCGGTGTTTCGTCAGTTAATGACGCACGGCATTCGCGCTATCCGCGTGGAATCCGGCACCTCGATCACCGATCTGCTGCATCAGTTACAAGCACAATGGCCGCAGCGTATTCCACAAAAAACACGACAGGCAACTTCTGCCGATAAGCTGGTGGATGCGTTGGAAGAAGCGGGTTGGGACGAGTAATTATCAATAGCAACACAAAAAACTTAGCTCAGAGGAGAGAAAAATGAGTGGATTTATTACCGGTCTGACTCGTGGCGGTGCGGCTTGGACTCCAGAGTTTGTCACTGGCGTTGATGCCCATACCTGTATTGGTTGTGGTCGTTGTTACAAAGTGTGTTCTCGTGATGTGTTCAATCTGGTTGATAAAGCCGATCTGGTTGACGAAGACGAGCTGGATGAAGATCAAGATGACGTCATGATGGTGATGACAGTCGCCAACGCCGACGACTGTATCGGTTGTGGTGCCTGCTCACGCGTGTGCCCGAAAAACTGTCATTCGCACGCCACTATGCCAGCGTAAATTGCCAGCTTAATTTTATATACCCAAAGTAATTGGCGCTGCAGCAAGGCGACAAGTGAGCGAATCCCCATGAGCATAGAGATGCTATGTGATTGGGGTGAGTGAACTTTGTCAACGATGCTGCAACTTCAAGTACGAAGGGGATACAGAGTCCTTTGCAATCTTGGGTGGCAACACCCGAATGCGTTTTCACCCGGGAGCAATCCCGGGCTTTTTATTTTCCGCGCATGATGCTAGTCAGGCACAAATTGGTTTGCTGCACGAAATGAATGAAATTAAAGAAATCTTCGCTTTCCAACTCGCGGCCACTGGCAGCACGATCGGCATAAAATACGCCAATACTTTGTTTATCAATCACGATCGGTGAGAGGAAAAAACCGCGGGCACAACTGATCGCTTTGGTGGCGGCAGAAAGCAGATGATTCCAACGTGGATCAGTATGGCTTTTGATCCACAAGGTTTCCTGCGACTGTAAACAATGATTGAAGATAGAACGCCCGCCAGTCAGATCGACGACAAACACTTCTTTCAGCTGCCCTTCGTCTAATGACAAAGCAAAACGGGGTTGTAATTGCGTTTTCTCCCGATTTAGCAGCAATACCAAAACCCGATCCATGCCGACACCGGTATAGATCCCTTGTAATGATTTTTGCATGATCAGGTTAATGTCGGCCATTTCATGTGCTAATGCTGTGAGTTCCCGTAATGTTTTCAGCTGAATAGCATCGTTCGGTTCGTTCACCGGTATGAGTGCTTTTTCAGTAGTTAACAGAGGGGCAAGGCTGGCATCAAGGTAAGGGGATAACATTAACGCGCCATAGGTATAAGCCAGTTTGATGGTCTCTTCAGCGCAGTTTTTGGCCCGTTGTTTGACCTCTCTGACATCCAGTTTCATCAGTTTACTGAGCACATTTAATTCTTGCTCGATTTGTACTGGCGTAGTTTTCGGATTTTGTAATAACGCACTAAAGGTATTGGCCTCGGCAATCGCTTGTAATTCGGGGGTACGGCGTTCCGGATCTTTGAGGGACAGTTGTAACATGCTGCCCATATTCCACGAACTGGCTAAACCAGCACTGATCTTTATAAAGCTGGTACCGAGCATTTCGCGGATGATTTCATTGTTATCCCCCTGCGTTTGTCGCAGTTTTTGATCCAGCTGTTCGGTGATCGGGCCGCCCATACTCCAGAATGCGCTTTCACCGAGATTATGTAGCAGGGCTGCGATATAGGCTTCTTCGCGGGTGGCTTCGTCGTAATCGGCGAGGATCATGCGGGCCAGCATGGCGGCATGAAAAGATTGTGCGATCAGACGTAATAAGCGTTCATAGACGGGCTGCGAGATATCGTGGCTTTTGAGCAAACTATCGACCAGTTTGGCAGTAATGCAGATCTGTTTGAGCGCATTAAAACCCAGCAGTACGACTGCCCGGCTAATGGTAGTCACCTGATTACTGCCGCGGCTGTAGGTGACGCTGTTGGCGACGCGTAAAATGCGGGTGGTCAACCCATTATCATGCAGGATCGATTTGCCCAGATCAGCGAGTGACATATTGTCATCTTGCGCCATCTTTTCCAGCATCCGCACTGTGGCACACAGCGCTGGCATTTCCTGCACGCTGATGCGCTCAATCCAGGCATCGGTTCCACGGGTTGTTTGAATCGCCATCGTCCTGATTTCCCGCCGTCATTTTATTATTGCTAACCTTAAGCATAACGAAAAAAAGCGGGTTGTCTGCAGACTTAATTTACTCTTGTGCGCTCAACCACTTAGTTATGCCATGTGCGGCCACATAACCACTGGCAAAACAGCCGGTCAGCAGATAACCGCCGGTTGGAGCTTCCCAATCAAGCATCTCACCGGCACAAAAAGTACCGGGCATCGTGTTCAGCATCAGTTGCGCATTTAACGCAGAGAAACAGACGCCTCCGGCAGTGCTGATGGCTTCATCCATCGGTGTAGTGCGTAACACCTGCAGCGGGAATTGTTTAATGGCGGCAGCCAGTAGCGTTTCGTTGGTGAAGGTTTCTTTGCTCAGACATTCCCGTAACAGTGCAGCCTTGACGCCATCAATACCAACTTTGCTTTTCAGTTGTGTTGACAGCGATTTGGCTCCGCGAGAACGCAGTTCCTGCTCAATTCGAGCTTGCGATTTGTGTGGCAGCAGATCGAGCGTTAAGGTGGCGCTTCCATGTTCTGAAAGTTGATCGCGTAGCTCGGCGGCAAACACATAAATCAGACTGCCTTCGACACCACGTTCCGTGATCACAAACTCACCCTGGCGTTCGGTTAATTTGCCTTCACGATCGGTCAAACTTGCTACCACGGTTTTCATCGGCGTTCCGGCAAAGCGGCTGCGAAAATCATCAGACCATGCCAGCTCAAAACCACAGTTGGCGGCTTGCAACGGTGCCACGGCGATATTGCGGGTTTGTAACAAGGGCACCCAGGCACCATCAGAACCCAGCCGTGACCAACTGCCACCACCTAAGGCCAGTAACACGGCATCAGCTGCGACGCTAGTTTCTCCGTCCGGTGTTGCAAACATCAGATGTTGCTGATCATTCCAGACGATCCAGCGATGGCGAACATGAAATTTCACCCCTGATTCGCGCAGGCGTTGCAGCCAGGTGCGTAACATGGGGGCTGCGCGCATATCGGTTGGGAACACGCGACCAGAGCTGCCGACAAAGGTGTC
>JAQUHG010000232.1 GCA_028683735.1 Tolumonas sp.
CGCAGACTTTATCGCCCAGCGCTTCCGGGCTACATGGTAACTCTTCAGTCACCGCCAGTTTGTTGAGCAGATAGGTTTTTAGTGATGCCAGTTCCATAGCAAAGGCCGTTCCTGTTGTGCTGAGCCGAAAAGGATGACTGTGCTTTACAACATAGTCCATTTTTCGAATGCAGCACAACGATGGATGTCACAACGTGACACTGCCCATTAATGTTTACGGGCAAATACCCACAGCTCGCCTTTTCGTTTCAGTCGCACTGATTGACCACCAATCATCAAAAATATGCTGTTGGCGTGTGCCGGAACATCAAACAACCGAGGACCATGTTCGGGTGAAAACCAGACCAGACCGGGTGCATTCGTCAGTTGATGGTCGACTTCGTAATAACCCATAAATTTTTTCGAGCGCAAGCAATTGATGGTTGAGTTATTGGCGGCACAGGTTGCGCCGGATAACAGGGTCATTGGCGCACCAATCACAATGGTCGGCGATACCGAGACGACCGTAAAATGATAAGGCATTTTACGCTTACAATGGTCATATTCACTGGTGGGCCAGGCTTTCGCCTCTTTGGTTTTTGCCAGCGTGTCATCTAACTGTGCCACCAGATCGGACTGCGGTGCACTCTTGTCTGCATTGGTTGTGCTCGATGTTTGACACTCACACGGCTGATTCGTGGCGCACTTTGTCTTCGTGGCTTTCTGTTGTTTCAGCGCTTTCTCAGCATTGATCTTGGCTTGATTGAATTCAAACCGAGTACAGCCCGATAAGGTAACTCCCCAACAAGTGGTGAGTAACAGCAGGCAATAGGCCGCATATTTTTTAGATACGAAGGCAAACCGATTTTTAACGAGCTGGATCTTCATGTACATCTACTTCAAAGGCAAAAACTAGCTGCATGATAGCGTAATGCTGACTAAACAAAAGCCCGGCTGGTTTGCTCGGTACTAGGCACTTTGCTCTTCGCGCATATTCACCAGTAATTCTTTATAACTATCGCCCCAATGTTTGAGATCCATCAATATCGGTTCCAGCGTGCGGCCAAACTCGGTCAGGCTGTATTCCACCCGTGGCGGTACTTCGGCATACACTTCGCGATGCAGAATGTTGTCGGCTTCCAACTCGCGTAATTGTAACGTCAGCATGCGCTGAGTGACGCCGGGCACCATGCGGTGCAGCTCGTTAAAGCGTTTTGTGCCACTCAATAAATGAAACAAGATCACGCCTTTCCATTTGCCACCAATCACGGATAACGCCGCACTGACTGAGCAGCTAAAACTGCAAGGTTGTAGAGATGCCATCTTTACTCTCCATTAGTATACAAAATGATACTACATCACATTTTTGTGCGTACTTACTAATAAGTTTGTTTAATGATACAACAAGAATGAATTTAATGATTGGAGTACAACATGACTAAACAACAGATTTTGGATGCATATGCATTTCGTCACGCCTGCAAAGCCTTTGATAGCGACAAAAAAATCAGTGATGACGATTTTGAACTGATTTTGGAAACCGGACGCTTATCACCCAGCTCATTTGGCTTTGAACCATGGCAATTTCTGGTGATGCAAAACCCGGTATTGCGGGAAAAATTATTGCCGCTGGTGTGTGGGCAACAGCAGGTTCCGACGGCGAGTCATCTGCTCATTACCTTGTCGCGTCGTGGTGACAGCCTGAAACCGGGCAGCGATTATCTGACTGGCTTTATGCAAGATGTACAAAAATTGCCAGCTGAGATCGTGAAGATGAAAGGTGATTTTTACGCGTTATTCCATCGTGAGCTATTTCAGTTAGCCGGTGATGAACGCAAGATTGCGGATTGGGCGGCAAAACAAACTTATCTGCCGATGGCAAATATGATGACGACGGCCGCGTTGCTGGGGATTGATTCCTGCCCAATCGAAGGTTTTAAACAGCAGGAAGTAGAAAATTTCTTAGCCCAAGAGATCGATCTGGATTTAACCACCTTTGGTGTCGCGCATATCACGGCTTTTGGTTATCGCAAGGCGGAGCCGGCCAGAGCGAAAACCCGTCGTGCGGCGGCAGATGTCGTGCAATGGTATTAAGTGTGTAAACCGTCATGCCGGTATATTCCACGCCGGCATGACCTCTTCTTCCACGTTAATCCCGGCGGGTAAATAGCCAGTTATTTCCCTTGCGTCTCAACTGCGCCGACTGCCCAGCTATGACAAAAAACACGCTGTTGGCATGGGCTGGCACTTTAAACAAGCGTGCACCGTGTTCCGGAGAAAACCAGACCAGACCTGAAGAGTAAGCAAATTGGGTGGCTATTTCATAGCGCCCGGCAAAGCGCTCAGAATGCAGATAATTACAGGAAGCACCGACTGATGAGCAGTGATCTGCCGCGGATGGTTGGAGCGGATATCCGACTACTATCGTGGGCGATAACGACAGGATCGTGAAATGATAGGGGAATTTATGCTGGCCGTTGTTATTGAGCGGCCATGCCTGCGCTTCTTTGGTATGCAGTAAGGTGTCATCCAACTGTGCGGTCAAATCAGACAACTGAATTTTGTTGCTCTGACTATCGGCAAACGCCCACTGACAATCACTATCACGAACACTGGTCGCCGGACATTGGCGATAAAGCGGTGCAAACTGATTTTTGGCAATCAACGGTCCATGCCCTTTTACTTTCGTCCAGCCAGCCCCGTGATGTGAACAGCCAGTCACTGCGAAGAGCAAGAGAGAAACTAAAACAGCACAGCATTTATTGAGTAAGAGTGTTGTTGTGAAATGAGCGAATTTACCAATGAAAGACGTATTCATTTACCTTTACCAACAAGGTCAGAAAGAATCAGCATGATAACGCAATGCCTGCGTAACTGCGAAAATTACCGGCAAATAACATCGATTCATCAATGGGTTGGATTGGGTGGCGGCTCTATCCATCGACCGGATAGAGCCTGATTATTTAGCTGATTTATCGTGTTAGAAGTTTGGTAAGTGTTTTACGCGGCGCTTCACTTCTTCCTGTTTCCCCGCATTAAATGGACGGGCATCCGGGCTGCCTAAATAACCACAAACACGACGAGTCACCGAGACTTTAGTCGAGTCATGATTGCCGCATTTCGGGCAGGTAAAGCCTTTACTGGTACAATCAAATTCACCGGTATAGCCGCACTCATAACACTCGTCGATCGGTGTATTGGTGCCGTAATACGGTACGCGGCTGTAGCTGTAATCCCAGACGTTTTCCAAGGCTTCCAGATTATGCTGAATGTTTGGATATTCGCCGTAGCAGATAAAACCACCGTTCGCGATTGGCGGATAAGCCATTTCAAAGTTCAGTTTGGCGTATGGGTCAACTTTCTTCTCGACGTCTAAGTGATAGCTGTTGGTGTAATAACCTTTTTCGGTCACCCCATCGACCAGACCAAACTCTTTGGTGTCTAGGTTGCAGAAACGGCTGCACAGGTTTTCACTTGGTGTGCTGTAGAGGCTGAAACCATAGCCGGTTTCGGCTTTCCATTCATCCACGGCATCACGTAATTTTTGCACAATCGCAATACCTTTCTGGCGCAGCACTTCATCATCGAACACATGCACTTTGTCGCCAAACAAGGCGTTGATGGTTTCATGCACACCGATGTAGCCCAGTGAGATGGAGGCGCGGCCATGTTTAAAGATTTCCGAAACATCGTCATCCGCTTGCAGACGCACACCACAAGCGCCTTCCATATACAGGATCGGCGCCACGCGTGCTTTCACGCCATTCAGGCGTTCAATGCGTGCCATCAGTGCTTTTTTACACAGACGCAGGCGGCTATCCAACAGGTCATAAAAATGTGCTTCATCACGCGCTTCCAGTGCAATCCGTGGCAGATTCAGACTCACCACACCTAAGTTATTGCGACCTTCATGGATCATCTTGCCATCTTCTTCATACACACCAAGGAAGCTGCGGCAGCCCATTGGGGTTTTGAATGAACCCGTGACTTTAACCACCTGATCGTAGTTCAGGATATCCGGATACATACGTTTGCTGGCACATTCCAGCGCCAGTTGCTTGATGTCGTAGTTCGGGTCAGCTTTCTTGTGGTTGATGCCATCACGGATCGCAAACACCAATTTGGGGAATACTGCAGTTTTGTGATTTTTACCTAAACCAGCAATGCGGTTTTGCAGGATCGATTTCTGGATCAAACGTGATTCCCAGCTTTCGCCCAGACCAAAACCAAAGGTCACAAACGGAGTTTGCCCGTTGGCGGTGTGCAGCGTGTTGACTTCATATTCCAGCGACTGGAAGGCGTCGTAACACTCTTTTTCGGTGCGAGACAGCGCATAGGCATCGGCGTCGGGAATATTCCATTCCACCGCCACCTGATGGTGTTTCTGATAACTTTTGGTGACATAAGGTGCCAGCACTTCATCAATCCGGTTGATGGTGGTGCCGCCATAAATATGGCTGGCCACCTGCGCGATGATTTGTGCGCTGACGGCGGTAGCGGTCGAGATCGATTTCGGTGTGTCGATTTCCGCGTTACCCATTTTGAAGCCGTGGGTCAGCATGCCTTCCAGATCGATCAACATGCAGTTGAACATTGGGAAGAAAGGGGAGTAATCCAGATCGTGGAAATGGATCTCGCCTTTTTCATGCGCCTGCACCACATCGCGTGGTAGCAGATATTGTTTGGCGTAATGTTTTGCCACGATACCGGCCAGCAGATCGCGTTGGGTTGGGATCACTTTGCTGTCTTTATTGGCGTTTTCGTTCAGCAGCTCAGCATTGGTCTGCTGGATCAAGCCCTGGATCTCTTTATTCAGGCGACCTTGTTTCTCACGCGCTAAATCGCGATCGTGACGGTATTCAATATAGGCACGCGCCAGCTTCTTATGCGGGCCTTCCATCAGCAGGTTTTCGACCAGTGTTTGTACTTCACTGATGTCGACTTCATCGCGTCCGGCTAACAGCGAGGCGATCTGACCAGCAACTGAGGCGCAATACGCGTCGTCTCTCACATGTACGGCTTCAGCCGCTTTAGCAACTGCTTGCCATATGCGTGAGCCATCAAACGATACGCGGCATCCGTCGCGTTTGATTACCAGCGGTTTTGCTTGCATTTTTTATAGCCCTCATGCTAGTCCGACAATAGTGTGTCGTTATGATAGTAATA
>JAQUHG010000233.1 GCA_028683735.1 Tolumonas sp.
GAAGCTGTAACAACCCGAATAGGATAGCCATGGAAATGAGGCAAAACGAGATCATGATGGGTAAAGTGTTCTTTCTTCAATTTTTCAACATTAACCACAACCGCACTCCGGTAGTTTATTGAGTCTTTGTTATAACAGACATAATCACGCCGGAATCGAACTTACATCACCAAAATAAACATTCGCCAAACATCGGTTAGCCTGAATGATAGCTATGCCGCATTTTGGTCTTGATGAAAAAACGATGAGATATCAACAAGGAAGGAAACCACACGACAGGGTTGTCGTGTGGAGACTGGCACAATTAGTCTTCTTTATAGCGGCTGTCGAACTCTTTCGGATCAAAGTCAGTTTCGATAAAACGTTGCAACAATTCGTCAGGATCGCTGGCTGCTTTTTCTTCTTCATTTAAACCCAGCAGTTTTAGCAACTCCTGATGACGAGCCAGTTTTTTATCTAACCACGCTTGGTCTTCCGCAGAAATAGCCTGTTCGAGTTCCAGCGCATCCAGCAATGCATTCAGACGATCATCGTTTTCCAGCTTATCCAGCTCGCGTTCCCATTTCGCCAGCTGTTGTTCTTGGGTCACGACAGGTTCTGGTTTCGGCGCAACAGGGCGCGGTGCTTTCGCCGCTTTGGCTGGCGCTTCAGCAACTAGCGCAATTGGTTTACGAGAACCAACACGGGCGTCTTTATTTTTAGCACTCTGACCTTTTTGTTCCTGAGCTTCCACACTGTTACGAGCACCAGGGCGCAAGCCTTTGCGTTTGGCTTGTTTTTTCTGTTCACGAGCTTCTTGTGCACTAAACGCCGGCTTTTTCTTTTTGCTGTCGGGGCGTTTTGCATTTCCGGCTGATTTCTCTGGCTTAGTAGCCATGATTTACTCCAAAATTTCGATCAATTATCTGATTGTCTATTCTACATAACCACGCCGGTTGCGCGTAGCAGCTATTGCAGGTTTGCCGCAATAACTGCCTTACTGTAGCGGCGATCGACACGGAAAATATGGTCAATAAGCCAGATTTTCACAAAAAGCACCACATTCATCAATGCGTCATCACCTTTACCTTGCGCTTTGGCTATGCGTGACGCTAACTCATCTAATACTGCAGCATGCACTTTGGCATGCGGGATCAGGTCTGGGTATTTTACTTTGGCCAGCAAAACTTCTTCCGAATGCAGATGTTGTTTTACCTGTTCCGCCAGTTGAGCGATCTTTTCTTGTACGTTATGACTACCGGTCTGGAATTTTATGGCGGAATACGCCGCTCAATTGCTACAAATCACAGATAATAAGCCTCATATATCAATGCGCAAGCAACACGGCAACCGGCAATGGATTGTGTAATAACAACCCTCGCCATTCCTCTTCCTGATAGATCGTATTATCTGAACGTGGATCGAGAATAATTGCCGCCAGGCGCCCAAGCGGTTGATGTGTGCTCACGATCAAATCACCCGGTTTCAGCTCAGTCGTCAGCTCTTTTTCCTGCACACCGACATCCAGCCAGTCGCGCACACCCGGACGCTGCACTTCCGAGACGGTTAACGCACTGATCCGTTGTTGTTCTACACGAACTTTTTCCGCCTTAGAAACAACGCGATATTGAATATGATGATGATCAAGTAACGTTTTATAACGAGCTTGCTCCGCTCTGATCACAAACCCTGTGGGTAACGGTTCCATTTCCGTGACCACAATTTTATCGGTATACGGGAATGGCTTTATCACCCGTTTGCCACTTTTTTGCTCGACTAAAGTCACATCAATTTTCGGTGTTTGTGGGTTAGGCGCGAAACCAAATTCCAGCGCAATTTGCAGATCGGTTTTATTACGCCAGTCTTGCCGCGCATGGCGACTTAATTGCTGGATCTTGTGCGCATCGTGTTCCACCAGCGATAAAAACTGCGTTAAGGCTACATATTGTCGCTGCACACGTTCTTTGATGTTATTCGGCGTGGAATAATTTCCCGGCTCATCTAACAAACTTTCCGCCACTACGGTTAACGACCCCATCAGCGAAGCGTAATTACGAAAATTACTCAGATTCATGGCACCGCGGGTCACGGCTTGCGACAAAGTGATAATTTCACCATCGTAACGGGTAGCCGGAATACCCTGCGCACTGACCTGTTTTAATAAATTAGGCAGAAAAATATTATCCGCATAGTGACGCAATCCGGCATCAATATTGGGGTTATCGCCCACTTCAAACTGTGCATTGATGGTGGTCAGGTAACCTTCTTTGTATGTAAGCGGATATTTTACCCGCCCGGTTTCATGCAGATCGTAGACAACATCCGGTTGGAAACGTTGCAGTGCATCAATATAGATCTGTGTTTCTGATGCTGCCGTGGCAATAAAATCAATATTCGGATTTTCATCTTTGGCATTCAGGCGACGATTCAAATCACGACCATCGGGGTTAGCTAACACAATTGCGATAAAATTCATCTTATTCAACAGATGCTGCTGATCGCCATCTAACAGCTGACGCACCAAGATCTGCACCGCTTCAGTACCAGAGGGTTCATTGCCATGTTGCGATCCAATCAGCATCACGGTCGGCCGATACGCATCTGGCTGACCATTTTTCAAAAATGCGGCATCGTGCGACAGCAGCAACGCTTCTATCGGGCGCCCCCCTGCCGAGCGGCCTAACGAGAGCACAGACGCTTGTAATGATTGTTGCGTGAGTTGATGCAGATAAGCCGACACTTCGGCGGAATTGGGTAAGGTGTAAGTTGCACTGCGTTCAAATGGCGTGAGCGGTAATGCCGCGTGGACTAACAGTGAATGCAACAATAAAAAGGACAACAACAAACCACGGAACAACATCACACAACTCCGGCACGGTGTAGAAAGCGGCGCAGATTATAGAAAAATGTGATGCCGATAAAAGGAAAAGATGAAGAAATGACCGTGAATAACATGAACAGCCAGAAACCAGGTCTGGCTGTTCATGCTGGAATCTAACGTGAGGCGCCGGAGAGCAAGGCGCCCGCAGCAATAAACAGGGAACCAAAAATGCGGTTTTGCGTGCGCATGCCTTTTTCGTTTTGTACCAGATGGGTCAGCGGTGCTGCCAGCGCGGCATAACCCAGCATGACAATTACATCCACTAATACACAAGTGATAGATAAAATCAGCGCTTGTGACCACAGCGGGTAATCGGCGTGCAGAAATTGCGGAAACAGCGCGACCAGAAACACAATACTTTTCGGATTGGTCAGGTTCACAAACACGGCTGGCCAAAACAGGGCCGGCCGTGGGCCATCTTGCTGCCCGACACCACTTTTCATCAGTTGTGGCACTTCGCGCCATTTGCTCCAACCCAGCCAAACCAGATAAGCCACACCAAACCATTTCAGCACAGCAAAAGCGGTCGCGGATTGCGCTAACAATGTGCCCAAGCCCACGCCCACCAGCACTAAATGGATCGACAACCCGAGCTGTAATCCGGCAATTGCCGGTACAGAGCCACGAATCCCGTAACGAATTGCGTTACTGATCGTATTTACCGCACCGGAACCGGGGTAAATACTAAAAACAATGGTGGTTGCCAGATAAGTCAGCCAGACATGAAAATCCATTTCTTCCTCCGGAGAATCTGCTTAAAACACACTCGAAAAAGATAGACTAGTCGAGCGCAAAACCGATTGCCAGCAGTAAGTTAAACAGCAGGCTGCTCATCGCGGTACGCTTTAGCTGTTGATCCAATACATCAGGATCATGGTTCTGCTGCACCACACGGGCAATCAGCATCAACGGCACCCATGCCGGCAAAAACAACCACGGCCATGCCGTATGTGCGCGTAACAATATGAACACGATCGTCATTCCACCGGCGCCCAACACCAATAGCCAGTGATAGCGGCGCGACCAGATCGTGCCAAGCCGTGACGCGAAAGTGCGTTTGCCACTGGCCAGATCGGTATCCATATCGCGGATGTTGTTGATATTCAGCACCCCGGTCGCCAGAAAACCGCAACTGGCTGCCGGTAAAATCAGTAACGGATCAAACTGTTGGGTAAATAAATAGTAAGTTCCCAACACACCCAGCAAACCGAAAAACAGGAATACTGATAAATCGCCCAAACCACGATAACCATACGGGCGACGCCCCACGGTATAGGTCACTGCGGCAATCAGCGCTAAACCACCAAAACCGATAAAGGTCAGGATCGCCAGCCAATCGCCGGAAAAGGCCGTCCACAATAAGATCAACCCACTGATGATCGTCAGCCCCGCCACCAGCACCATGGCGCGCTGCATCTGTTCGCGAGTGATCAAACCACTGACGACAGTGCGTTGCGGGCCCACACGATCATCATTATCAGCACCTGAGACAGCATCACCGTAATCGTTCGCCAGATTCGATAAAATCTGCAAGCCAATTGCGGTTAACAAACACAAGACGAAGACATTGGCGTGAAAAAGATCCGCCCCTGCCGCTAAACCACTGCCCAACAACACCGCAGCACAGGCCAATGGCAATGTACGCAGGCGAGCTGCTTGCAACCAAACTTTCCAACGTGGTTTATTCATTCGGCCACTTTTTCCTTACGTTACACAGCAACTATTTATCACAACTGGCACAGGTGGGTTTACCCATGATGCGCCCAGCCCTATACTGGTGCGATTCCGCGGGCGGAAGCCTTTCCTGTAAAGGGCGTACTATACCGGATGCCAACGCCTTTTGGCAGTTTACCGCCCCCTTCGCGACAGACGGCATTCCGATTTATGCGATTATTCCAATGCTGGCTCAAATTCATTTACTGGAACAACTAGACGCACTCACCGCCGCCGAGCAACAAGGTTTTGTTCGCCTGCGCGCCGCGATGGATGTCACTTCACTGATTGGCTGGTTAAAAGAGCAGCCGCTGTTTCCGCGCATCTACTGGCATGCTCGCGAGCGTGACCGCGAATTTGCCGTGTTAGGCGCAATCAGGGAACTGACCGATCCAGCGCAATTGGCCTCACTGACCGGACAACTGCGCCCACATGCCGGCAGCTACCCGCGTTATTACGGCGGGCTAGCCTTTGACTACCAACAACCAGTCACTGGGGAATGGCAAGAGTTTGGACAATGCCGTTTTGTACTACCACGCATTGAGCTGATCCGTCAGGGCAATCAAACCGA
>JAQUHG010000020.1 GCA_028683735.1 Tolumonas sp.
TTTTTGGTGTCAATATTTCCAATCTGAATAAGTGTCAACGTCATTCAGCGAGAAATATTACCTATTATGCAACGACTTCTTCCGCCGCGGTTTTACCAATGATGGATTCATCTTCCACATCCATCAGACCAAACTCCATCAACAACTCTTCCAGCTCTTCCATCTCTAATGGAGTTGGAACCACAAACATTTTGTTGTTGATGATTTTATGAGCCAACGCGCGATATTCATCTGCTTGTTTGCATTTCGGATCGTATTCAATAACAGTCATACGACGAATTTCAGCATGTTGAACAGTGTTGTCACGTGGCACAAAGTGAATCATCTGCGTGCCCAGTTTTTCAGCCAGCGCCATGATCAATTCATCTTCACGGTCAGTTTTGCGCGAGTTACAAATCAGACCAGCTAAACGCACTGAACCTGATTTCGCGTACTTCACGATACCTTTAGAGATGTTGTTCGCCGCATACATCGCCATCATTTCACCAGAGCAAACGATGTAGATCTCTTGTGCTTTGTTTTCACGAATAGGCATCGCGAAACCGCCGCAAACAACGTCACCTAATACGTCATAAAACACAAAGTCGAGATCATCACTGTAAGCGCCTTCTTCTTCCAAAAAGTTAATCGCAGTGATAACGCCACGACCTGCACAACCAACTCCTGGCTCTGGACCACCTGACTCAACGCATTTCACATCGCCGAAGCCGACCTGTAATACGTCTTCCAATTCCAGATCATCTACTGAACCTTGTTCTGCTGCCAAATGCATAACTGTTGTCTGCATTTTCGAGTGCAAAATAAGACGAGTAGAGTCAGCTTTTGGGTCGCAACCAATGATCATGACCTTTTTACCAGCTTCAGCTAAAGCCGCTACCAGATTTTGCGTGGTAGTGGATTTGCCGATACCACCTTTGCCGTAAATGGCACATTGACGAATTGCCACGATGAACCTCCAGTTGGTTTTATTAATTTACCTTTTATATAGAGCAACTGGCGTGCCAAATATTTAAGATGATGATTTATAAGAATATTATATTTATAGTCGTGATATATACCTCTATATCACGTTCATCAGAGTACAAATTAATGAAAATAGTTCGTAAAAGTAAAAATATTCAGAATATATATAAATGCAACAGTGTTTTTATTAAAAAAAATTTTGTTTTAGCTATAAAAAAAGACGCACAAGGCGTCTTTAAAAGGAATTATTCTGTTAATCGGGAATATCAGTCATTAAATTATGTTGCGTCAGATTATTTCCCCACGATTTATTCTCTAATGATGCAAATCTATCGGGCGATTTATTTTTTGCCTTCGCGCGATCAACCCAGGATAGACCGCCATGTACTAATGCAAAACTCACTTCATTGAGTAAATCGACGACCTCATGCCCGTAATCAACGATGACAGGTTGAATGCCTGCATTCATTAAACGACGAATAGAAGAGGTACCAATCGATGCGGCATAAACCGCAGCACATTCACCCACAAAACCGATTTTAGCGATAACTTTATCTTCCGTGAGTAAAGCAGGCTGATCTTCTAATTCGGGTTCAGCGTCAACCGTGAGTTGTTCACCATCTTCATTACCGGGAATTTTATCTTTGTGTTCACCTTTCATGGTGGCTTGTTCAAAATGCCCCACATCCAATAAATCAGCCATACCAGGCTGAATTTCAAAAATCATTAATTGTTCACTAGCACCAAAGTGCTGATCGACATGCTCACCATCTGAGCTGGCAAAGGCGACTTTTAACATATCAGTTCCCTCTAAATGGACGTTATGGTCGTTACAGAATGAGTGAGATCGCGTTGAGGCCAAAAACTGGAACGATAAGGCGTTACAGTTTGCTGACCTGACGCTAATAAGTTATCAATGCGGTAAAGCGTTTGGCGAACACCGGCATAACCAATCCACTGCGTGGCATGAGCTCCCGCGTGTTTGTGCAGCGGGTATCCGGCTGGTAGCAGAGGGATACCAATTCGTTCCGATATTTCCAAACCATGTGAATTAGTGATCAGTAACTCCGCATGTTGCTGGCATGCCAGATGTTCAAGCACACCCAGATCGCCAACGGTAATAACTTCGGTAGGAAAATCTTTCACTCTGGCTTTGATCACAGAAGAATTAGCATCTAGCGGTAAAGTCGGGATCACTGCGGCTACTAGTTCACAGCCGGTTTCACTTAGCCCTGATTCTAATGCGAATAACAGATCGCTCTCGCAACCAATGGCAATGCGGGAAACGCCTAAACGAAATTGTGTATCCACCATCGCATCAAGCAGTTGCCGGCGTTGACGTTGTTGACGAGCGGTAACAGGTTTTCCTGAAAGATCAGACAAAAACAGATTTAGCTGATCACACTCTTTCAAACTGTGTAAGCCAACTAATCTCAATTGCGGTACTGCACGGTATTCATGCAGCCAATTGGCAACGTGGTTAAGGCTTTGCCCCAGTGTAATAACGGCATCGCATTCAACAATTTCGGCAATTTGCGACAGTGATGTACCGCCTTGTGTGAGGGTCGTAAAGCCATCATCCAGCAAATTACCATCCAGAGATAATGAGATATCTGGCAAACAAATTACGTTAAAACCATAGGATTCGACCCACTCTTTCACGACTTCGACATCTGCCGGCGTCAGCATCGTTGAGGGCAGCAAGGCGATCTTATTTGATTTGTATTTAGTAACAGATGCGTATGCTTTTGCAGGCAGCTGAGTTTTCAATATGGCCATCAGAGCCAGCGAGAAACCCGCTTCCAAACCCCCTTGGCTATCGCAAGTTTCCACCGGAATAACCGCAACATCAGCATATTGCGGAAATTGTTCCCGAAAAGCTTTGAGAGAATGTTGCAGACAAACACCTTGTGTCGCACTCAAGCCAGTAGTCGTTAACCCAATCACAGCGGGCTTGTTGCGTTCACAAATGGTTTGCAGTGCTTCTACGACATTGGCATCAGCGCCCATCACGACAGTCGTTAATTCCATTGCTGTAGTTTGTAATGGAATTGGCTCACGAAAGTGACGCATAAAAAATAGTTTGTTGAATGACGTGCAGCCACGTGCACCATGCTGCAAAGGCATGCAGCGATCAAGCCCCAGAAAAGCGAGTGAAGCCCCAATCGATTGGCCTACTTTAAGTGGGTTAAGTACCAATGGTTCTTGTGTTAATTGAAATCTAGCCATCGCTCGTTCCTCACGCTACTTTACTGATTTTTAATTCTGGTGCTTCGGGTTGTTCCGCAGCCCACGGCGCCACACGAGAAACATTTTCCCAAACCGGATTTTTCAAAGCGCGTGTGAGTTGACGGGCCAGTTCATGCACACCGGCATAACCGGTATAAGCAATGTGACGCACATGATCGACGTCTAAAAAAGGGATACGCGATTTAAGACTTGGGTAGATATAACGATCACCGGCAATCAGAATGTCAGCGTTCAACTCATGGAATGCGCGGATCAGCGCTTGCTGATCATTATCATCAATGGTTTTGACCTGATCGCCCATCAGTTTGGTAATGCGTTCTTTATCTTCTTCCGTCGATTTTTCCGTTCCGGTAGCCACTACGTGCATACCTAACTCTTGCATTGCCGCCACCAGCGACCACGATTTAAAACCGCCACTGAAAATCAACACCCGTTTTCCGGCCAGAAAGGGTTTATAAGGTGCTAAATGTTCAATTAATGCATTCTCTTCACGGGAAATAAGTGCCTGAACTCGCGTTGTTAAATCGGCATCATCGAGCATAGCAGCCAATTTTCTTAACGCCGCTGAAGTGTTATTCATGCCGTAAAAGCTGCACTCTGTGTAAGGCGTGCCGTATTTTTCCTGCAGGCCGCGCGCCACATTGAGAAAAGCTTTGCTGCATACCAGCAAATTAGCTTCGGCGCGATGCAGCGTTTGCACTTCAGCAAACCGTGAATCTCCGGTTAGTGTTGAAAGTACCCGCACACCTAACTCATCAAGCAAAGGCAATATTTGCCAGAATTCACCGCCTACATTCCATTCGCCAATAATGCCAATGTCGTGTGTTTTTCTAACACCATTAGGTTTCCACTCTGCGGGTTCAGGCTGTCGAGTGCCAATCACCTGATTCAGTAAAATTTCACCTGACAGGCGATTGCCTAAATTTTTACTGCCGTAATAACCCGCACAATCAACCGCTGTTACCGGAATATTCCAACGCGCTGTCGCTGCACGGGCAACGGCGGCAACGTCATCACCATGCAGTGCTGGCACACAGGTGGTATAGATAAAGATGGCCGCGGGGGAGAATTTCTCGACAATTTGTTGGATGGCAAAATAAAGCCGCTCTTCACCACGTCCCATAATGATGTCGATATCGCTGAGATCAGTGGTAAAACCCTTACGATAAAGATCAGCGCCGGAAGAACGAGAGCCTCGATTATCCCATGATGTACCTGCACAACTGATTGGGCCGTGCACAATATGGGCGGCATCCGCGATAGGCAGCAGGGCATTTCTGGCCCCATCAAAAAAACAGCCGCCTTGTGTTGCACCGGGTTTTGCTCTTGCACAGCCACTTTTCCCTGATTTGTTGTGCTGACATGCGGGTTCTTGCTGTAATTTTTCCAGATCCTGACTATCCATTTATTTTCTCCTGTCACCGGAAAACGGTGATCTCACAGTCTGAAAATGACGGGGAATGTACCCGTGGGAACTTTTCCTGATTTTTTGTGTTCATTTCCGAACGCTTTTTTCTCATCAAATTGCGATTAATCCGGGCTGAATGGACCATCGCCTTGTCGATAGTCTTTATAATTCAGCTGATATTTCGCCATTCTTAAGCCCAGAATCCGACGAGAAAGACCAAGATGTGCTGCGGCCTCACTGACATTACCTTGGTGCATAGTCAGCGCCTCGATGATCATTTCGTATTCAATTTGTGAAAGGCGTGCTTCCAACCCGCCTTGTGCACTGATTTCCCCCAGCGCTGGCGGTTGTAAATAGGTCGGCAGGTTATAACTATGAATAACGCCATCTTCAGCCAGCAACACTGCGCGCTCCATGGTGTTTTCGAGCTCGCGCACATTCCCCGGCCAGTTGTAACTGAGCAGTAAATTCAGTGCTGGCGTTGCAATGCGGGGGACATCAACCTCTTGTTCTTTAGCAAAACGGGCAACGAAGTGATCAGCCAATGTCACAATGTCATTTCCACGTTCTTTCAGTGGTGGAATGGTGATCGGGAATACATTCAGACGATAGAAAAGATCTTCACGAAAGGTGCCTTTTGCCACCATATCGGGTAAGTCACGGTTGGTTGCCGCCAGAATGCGCACGTCAACTTTGATGGTGGTGTTACTGCCCACGCGTTCAAAACTACGTTCTTGCAACACGCGCAGCAATTTGGCTTGCATCGTGAGCGATAATTCACCCACTTCATCTAGGAAAATGGTGCCACCATTGGCCTCTTCAAATCGACCGGTTCGTCGTGCGGTTGCGCCTGTAAACGCGCCTTTTTCGTGACCAAACAGTTCACTTTCAATGACGCTTTCAGGCAATGATGCACAGTTGAATTTAACAAATGAGCCACTGGCACAGTTGCTGTGATAATGGATAGCGCTGGCAACGCGCTCTTTCCCGACACCGCTTTCACCTAAGATCAGCACAGTGGTTTTGGCATGGCTGACTTTTTCGATCATGCGGTAAACAGACTGCATGGCTTTCGAGTTACCGATGATATTGGTCGGCTTAAATTTCTCTTTCAGCTCGCTTTTTAGTTTGATGGACTGATCACGCAATACTTTTTGATGTGCATGTTCCAAGAGATGAAGTTCAACCGCCTGTGCAATGGTGGTGGCAATAATAGCGAGTAGTTCCAAATCGAGATGTAGCAGCGCAGGGTTGTCATAACGACGTTCAACACTGATCGAGCCCATTACTTTCTGGCCTCGTATGATTGGCACGCAAATGAAGGAGTGCTTTAAGTCATGCTCTTCATCCCAACTACCTGTTCTGTTTAAAAATGATGGCTCATCTGCAATGACCGGCACGATGATCGGTTTACCACTTTCTACGACCTTGCCAGTAATGCCTTCACCGGGGTAATAGACACCTTTTGCGATTTCATCTTCCGTCAGACCAAGGCTTTCATGAATGAATATTTGATCACAGCTGGCGTCATAGAGTGAAATCATGGCGCGTACAACTTGTAGATGTTTTTGCAGCAGATCCAACACCACCTTTAAGGTCTTGGACAAAGAACCATCAGAACTCACCACTTTACTGACTTCAGAAAGTAAGGGTAATGACTCAGAGCGGCATTCGCCCAAGTCACAGGCGCATGAAGACACCACTGGTATTCTCCGGTGTAAGCGCTCTCTGTGCTCAGTGGGTTCAGAAGTTATTGTTGCCAGATTCCCCATATTGCCTCCCATTACGTTTATCGTTCCCTGACTGCTGGTAACTCTTGGTTTGTCGGGTTTAACACATTGGTTGTCAGTTTTTTGTAGGATCGCTATATAAAAACAAGCATAACGAAGCATTTTTCATCCCAACAAATGCGATGCAGATCACAATGCAAAAGGAAAGCCACCTTCCTTATCGATGTGTATTTTTTTATATAGCGAGACTTATAAAGAAGAAGTGGGTGTAATCAGAACAGACGAGAAATGGGTTAATGGTATTGATAATTTGAGATCTGAACCGCTGAGAACATTTAGCTATTTTCTGTACATTTGTGAACTGAATCACGCACATATAACCATACATCTGCGAATCAACCCATCGTCAATGCAAAAATTAACAGCTTATAAATCATGTGGTTGTAAAAAATAACCAACCGTTATGCATAATTTGGCACAACGGATGCTCTGTTGAATTCGGCAAGTAAATTTACCGAGTAATTAATTTACCGAGAACGAAGGGCCAGTTACCAGACCGGCCATCTCAACAGAGGAGTCTGACAAAATGCCAATGGTATTGTTGAAGTGCGATAAGGATATTCCTGAACGCCAAAAGCATATTTATCTGAAAGCGCCGGGCGAAAGCACCAAAGAGTATTTGCCTATTGCTAACGTCGCCACGATTCCGGGAACACTGTCTGAACGTGGTTGCGCGTTCTGTGGTGCCAAACTGGTGATCGGCGGCGTGGTAAAAGACGCGATTCAGATGATTCACGGCCCGATTGGTTGTGCCTACGATACATGGCATACCAAACGCTACCCAAGCGACAACGGTCATTTCCCTCTGAAATATGTCTGGTCAACCGACATGAAAGAGAGCCACATCGTGTTCGGTGGTGAAAAACGCCTGGAAGAAAGTATTCATGAAGCGTTTGACGCCATGCCTGAGCTGAAAAGCATGTTCCTTTATACCACTTGCCCGACCGCACTGATTGGTGACGACGTCAAAGCGGTGGCTAAAAAAGTTATGAAAGATCGCCCGGATGTGGACATCTTCACCGTGGAATGCCCAGGCTTCTCTGGCGTCAGCCAATCCAAAGGCCACCACGTGCTGAACATCGGTTGGGTCGATGAGAAAGTAGGGGAAGTGGAACCCGAAATCACCAGCCCTTACACCATCAACTTTATCGGTGATTACAACATTCAAGGCGATACTCAGTTGCTGCAAACCTACTGGGATCGTCTGGGCATTCAGGTTATAGCCCACTTCACCGGTAACTCAACTTACGACTCATTACGCAGTATGCACCGTGCACAACTGAACGTCGTGAACTGTGCGCGCTCTGCCGGTTACATCGCCAATGAACTGAAAAAACGTTATGGCATCCCACGTCTGGACATCGACACCTGGGGCTTTAACTACATGGCAGAAGGTATCCGTAAAGTCTGTGCTTTCTTCGGTATTGAAGAGAAGGGCGAAGCACTGATCGCGGAAGAAGAAGCGAAATGGAAACCGCAGCTGGACTGGTACAAAGAGCAGCTGAAGGGAACCAAAATGGCAATCTGGACCGGTGGTCCACGTCTGTGGCACTGGACTAAATCGGTTGAAGACGACATGGGCATCGAAGTTGTCGCCATGTCTTCCAAATTCGGTCATGAAGAAGACTTTGAAAAAGTAGTGGCGCGTGGTCGTGAAGGCACTTACTACCTTGATGATGCGAACGAACTGGAATTCTTCGAAATCATCGATCTGGTGAAACCCGACATCATTTTCACTGGCCCTCGCGTCGGCGAATTGGTGAAAAAACTGCATCTGCCATACATCAACGGTCATGCCTACCACAATGGTCCGTACATGGGCTTTGAAGGTTTCGTCAACATGGCGCGTGACATTTACAACGCGATGCGCAGCCCGATCCACAAATTGGCAGGCACTGACATTCGCGACTTATCCAGCACTGCTGCTGCACTGAAGGAGGCCGTGTAATGGAACAGAACATCACTGAACTCTACAACTACGTGCAAGAGCGTTGTCTGTGGCAATTCTTCTCACGTAGCTGGGATCGCAAAGAAAACATCGACGGCATCATGGCGCAGGCAAAAAAACTGTTTGCCGGAGAAGAGCCGAATGCTGAGACCCCTGATGCGCGTTGTCATCTGGCGGATGCCAAGCTGATGGTCGCTGATTTCAAATCCCGTTTTCCTTGGGTGAAAGAGACCAGCTTTGCCGATATCAGCCTCATGCTTGATGGTCTGGCTGCGAAACTGACTGACACCGTTATCACCGGTTCTAAGAACCGTGAGCTTAACGACAGACTGTATTAATTAACAAATTTGAATTCGGGGGCGAGCATCCGGTCTCACTCCCCAATCAGAAAGGAATCAGATATGTCTTGTGATTGCACCACAACCGAAAAGAAAGGTGGCGAAGTGAACGCCCACAAAAAAGAGCGTTCCGGGGTTATTAACCCGATGCTCGATTGCCAGCCTGCTGGCGCTCAATATGCCTGCATCGGTATTCAGGATTGTATCCCGTTGGTACACGGTGGTCAGGGTTGCTGTATGTTTGTGCGTCTGTTGTTAGCACAACATTTTAAAGAAAACTTTGACATTGCTTCTTCATCTTTACATGAAGACTCTGCGGTGTTCGGTGGTGTGCAGCGTATTCAGGATGGCGTGATGGTGCTGGCGAAACGCTACCCTGAACTGCGCATCATCCCGATCATTACGACCTGTTCTACCGAAGTTATCGGTGATGACATCGAAGGAACAATTCGTCTGTGTAACAAAGCACTGAAAGAAGAGTTCCCTGATCGTGACATTCATCTGGTTGCCGTGCACACACCAAGCTTTAAAGGCAGCCATGTCAGTGGTTACGACGAAGCCATGAAAGCGCTGGTGAAAACACTGGGCAAAAAAGGCAAACCAACCGGCAAAATCAACCTGTTCACCGGTTTTGTTAACCCAGGTGACGTCGAGCTGATGAAGCACTATCTGTCTGAAATGCAGATCGACGGTACGGTATTTATGGATACCACCACTTTCGAATCGCCAATGCTGCCCGGTAAAGAGATCAAAACCCGCGGTAACACCACGGTAGAAGATTTCCAGAACAGCGCGAACGCGATTGGGACTATCAGCTTGGCTCGTTACGAATCTGACACCGCCGCAAAAGCGTTGTTTGAAGAGTTTGAAGTGCCAATGATCCCAACGGCGACACCGTATGGCATCAAAAATACCGATCTGCTGCTGCAAAACTTAAGCGAACTGACCGGTAAACCCATTCCTGAATCATTAGTTCATGAACGTGGTTTGGCACTGGATGCCTTGGCTGACTTAACCCACATGTTCTTTGCTAACAAAAAAGTGGCCATTTTCGGTCATGCGGACCAAGTGCTGGGTCTGGCTGAGTTCTGTATGGAAATGGAAATGGAGCCCGTGTTGTTGCTGTTAGGTGACGACAACTCACGCTACAAAAAAGACACCCGTATTGCTGAACTGAAAAAATCAGTGAACTTCGATATGGAGATCGTCTTCAACGCGGATCTATGGGAACTGGAAAACCGCGTCAAAAATGGCCTGAAACTCGATCTGATCTTAGGTCATTCCAAAGGTCGTTATGTCTCTATCGACAATAACATTCCAATGGTGCGCGTTGGTTTCCCAACCTTCGACCGTGCCGGTTTATACCGCAAACCAACCATGGGCTACCGCGGCGCCATGGAGTTAGCAGAACAAATTGCTAACACCTTGTTTGCCCACATGGAATACACCCATAACAAAGAGTGGATCCTGAATACGTGGTAAGCACCATTTTTCAGGTGAGTTCCGGCCTTCGGGCCGGGCTCTCTTTTTGGGTATGTGAAGAGGTCTTGCGATGGAAACATTAGTCGGTTTGCTTGATGAATTTCGTAAATCGCACGGTAGTCACTGGCATCAGCCGGAATACCGTGGGCTGGAGATGTATTCTGCAAAAAAGCGCAGCGCTGATGCACAAAAATTGCAGAGTAACGCTGTATTTTCAGGCAAACAAACAATGTTGCTATCACTGCAAGGTGCTTGGTCTGCGCTGAATGTGTTAGAGGCTTATTTCAGCCAACAACAACCACAAACACTGGAAGGTGTCACCAGCTGGCAGCGCTATCAGCAGTTACCGAAAAAACAGACCGCGGACAAAATTATCGCCGAAACCTACCGGCTGTTGCGCATCGTGCGTGTGGCATGGCTGCACCCTGAAGGGCAAATTCAGCGGTATAGGGATGTTACAGAACTGTGTTGCAACAGTAATCAATATCCGCTGATTTTGAAAATAACCAATACCGGATTAGCGCTGTTGCAATCGCTGGTGTTTTACTTTCTGAATCGCCCTTATACCCGATATGGCGAGGCGTATCACGACGCCATGTTGCAAAGCTATTTTACCGATCTGGTCGGGGAGTTACGCGGTTTTGAAGATGAAGACCGTGTGTTGTGTCAATTCCGCCCCGGTTTGAATATCAACCGGCACTGGCGCTTAGACTGTGAAAACCCGCGTTATCAGGTAACGGACGGATTTTGTGTGATCCAACTTAACCCGCGTTATGACGATGGTGTTTGTCATCCTATCGATTTTCATTTGCGCTTAAATGATCGGTTTTATGTCGTGCCGATGGAAGCATTAACGCCTTTTTCTATTGCAGAAGATAAACGCTATATCAATGCTATTTCTCTTTCTGCGCTTGATCGCTGGGAATGCCGTTCTGGCTCTCAGCCTTCTGAAATGTCTAACCAACTATCGCTTACAACTCAATCTCTTACAACCAAATGCCCCCCCAATGATGTCAAGGAGAGCTGAAATGTCGAAAAAAATCGGCCATTTGAAAGTTGCTGTTTGCAGCAAAAACTTAACCCACGTTGATTCCGCATTTTCATTCTCGCGTCAGGTTGTTTTTTATGACGTCAGTTATGACAGCATCGAATTTATCGACGTTGCTCGCTTTGCATCACCACCACGCCGTAGCGAAGCCGCCGCAGCAGCCCCGAAACAACCCAATGGCACCGGTAAAAAAGGGGGTTGCTGTATGGCTGAGATAGGCGGTAGTGAAGTCGATCAACTGTCAATGCGTGTCGCCAGTTTAGAAGGATGTGATGTCATGTTCTGCGTTGGCCTGAATGATCTGGCTGCTGTGCGTATTCGTGATGCTGGCGTTTTCCCAGTAAAAATGGAAGCCTCACGCGAGATCGATGAAGTGCTTTCCTCGCTGCAATGGCGTATGAACCATAACCCACCACTGTGGATCAGACGTTTACTGGGTTATGGCAATAAAAACTCTGAATATCGTGTTGCAGTCGGTGCCGCATAAGCGAGCAAAAGGAGTTTACAGATGGAAGGAACCACCCCTGAATTGCTATTACAACATGGCCTGAAAATTCTTGTCTTAGCCCGCAGTGTGCCAGATAGCAATCTGCCATTCCCGCTGAGGCAGGGTGCCCCTGACTTTGCGGCATTCAGTTGGCAGCTAAATCCATTTGATGAAGTGGCAGTGGAGGCAGCTATCCAATTGCGTCAGCAATTCAAAGATCAATATCCTGATCTACCCGCAGAGGTTGTGGTAGTCGGGAATTCGAGTTCTGCGGGTGTAGCCGCAGTGGAGCGGGCCCTGTCACTGGGGGGGGACAGGGCATTGCTTCTCAACAACGCAACGGAAGATAAACGTATCGTTTCTGATCAGCTGGCTGCCTTGATTCGTGATCTTTCGCCTCATTTGGTATTGCTTGGGCGTTTAGCGTTAGGTGAAGAGAAAGGTGAATTAGCTGGGCAATTGGCAGGCTTGTTAGGTTGGCCGTTGGCAACAGCGGTGAGTGAATTGGCGATTGATAAGGCAACGCTTAATTTTCTGCAACGTCGTATTACCCAATCGCGCCATGCCGCGATTGCTATGCCAGTCATTGTCAGTGCCGAGCTTGATTTAGCGATACCACGTTATGTCACATTACCGGCTTTAGTTGCAGCGAAGCGTAAACAAAAACAACCTTATGATATTGATATTACCTCTGCAAGAAATGAGCTGATTGCCAAAAGTTGGCAACAACCTCCAAGCCGAAAAACAGGTCAGCAAGTGAATAGCGTGCAGGAATTAATCTGTCGATTAACTGAGCAAGGAGTGCAGCTATGAGTATTTTAGTCATTGCCGAACACACGGCAGGGCAGCTGACACAAGCGACACTGCGTGTTTTAGGGGCTGTCAGTCACTGGCACTTACCTGTGCATCTGTTGTTGGCGGCTACCGCAGAAGAAATGTCAACCCTGCGGCAGCAAACGGCACAATTTCCGTTTATCGATGAACTATTGATCGCCGAGTCATCTCTCTTACACTGGCCGGAACCATCGATTTTCGCTGAGTTGCTACAACCAATACTCATCAATTACCAAGCGATGGTGACGCCACATCAATTAGATATGGTAACCGCGCTAGGCCTGCTGTCTTGCCTTGAAGGTTCACCATTAATTACTGACATCGTTAGTTTTGGAGAAAGCAAAAACCAGCAGCTACCGTCAGCATTTCTTACTGCGCACTACGATCAGCAAGCGTGGCGCTGGGTAGAAAATGCAGATCACGGTAACGCTTGCCTGTTATTAACACTCCAAGCCGGACGTTTTGCGCTACCTGAGATGCTAGATACGCGACTACCACCAATGCCCGTTCAGACGTTAGTTGTTTCCGAATCACCATTAGCAGCTAAAACGCTCAATCATGAAAAAGCGACAAATAATAGCCAGCGACTCGATGAAGCGAAAATTGTTATCGCTGGCGGCCGGCCTTTAGGCAAACGTTTTATGCAAACGATAAAACCGCTCGCGTCCCGGCTTTCCGCATCGATTGGTGCAACGCGTGGGGCTGTCGATGCCGGCTTAGTGCCTTTCACCTGTCAGATTGGTCAAACAGGTTCTCATATTGCGCCAGAGCTCTATATCGCTGTCGGGCTATCAGGGGCTCCACAACATGTGGCAGGCATAGGGCAAAGCCGAGTCATTGTCGCTATTAACAAAGATATATCAGCACCGATTTGTCAGATGGCAGATTACATTTTGCAGGGTGACATGTTTGAGTTATTACCACAGCTTTGCGAAGCGATTGATCATAAAGATGTAGCTGACATAGCGGAGCTAATCTCTTGAAAAACGACGATGATTTAGCGCTTACCTACGATGTTTTAATTGTTGGGGCTGGCCCGGCTGGCCTGGCAGCGGCTATTCACATTAAACAGCTCTCACCATCGACAACCGTTTGTGTTCTGGAAAAAGCTGCCTCTATCGGCGCGCATCAATTGTCTGGCGCGATTGTACCCGCAGATTATTTGGCACCCTTAACATCACTCCAAAATTTCGCAACCTCACATCCAAAGCTAACACCAGTGAGCACAAATCAGCGGTGTTGGCTGACTAAAAAAAGTGCCATCAAAATACCTTCCTGGTTGTTACCGCCAGCATTCAAACATAGCACAGCGCAACCAGAACAATTAATTCAACTGAGTTCGGTGTGCCGTTGGCTCGGTGATGAAGCGCTTAACTTAGGTGTTGAAATATTCACCGCTCAAGCCGCAGCGAGTGCAATTTATAATGAACAAGGCAGCGTGACTGGCGTGATGACGGGTGAAATGGGGTGTCAGGAAGACGGTTCGCCGGGTCCTCAGTACGCTCCTGGCATTGCTATACATGCGTCTTATACATTACTAGCCGAAGGTGCTAAAGGCTCATTAAGTCGCGATATTACTAAACATTTTGGTTATGCTGCCAAAACGCCACAACACTACGGGCTTGGGTTTAAAGAACGCTGGCATCTGCCCAAAGGTGGTTTAGTGGCAGGGCAAGTCATACATACTATGGGCTGGCCACTTGGAAATAACTCAGGTGGTGGTTTTCTTTATGCCTTCAGTGAACATGAACTGGCTGTGGGTTTGATCTTGCAGCTTGATTACCCCGACCCGACGCTTGATCCCTTTTCGTTATTTCAGCAATTCAAACAACATCCGTCGGTTGCTACATTGCTGGACGGCGCTGAATGTCAGGGTTTTGGTGCCCGAACATTAGCGGAAGGCGGTTGGCAATCGTTAGGTAAACTGACTTTTCCCGGTGGTGCCTTTTTAGGCTGTGCCGCCGGATTACTTGATTTACTCAACCAGCAAGGTATTCCGCATGCCATTCAATCGGGTGCTTTAGCAGCTAAAGCCTGTGTTACGGCACTTTCAGCAGGCAGAGCTCACGATGAATTAAGTGCATATGAGCTTGATGTAAAAAATGGTTCAATCGGAAAAGCGTTAAGAAAAGCTGCTGCGATCAAACCGACATTAGGCTCTTTTAGTGGAAAATCTGGCGGTGGAATAATCGGCACAGCTTATATTGGGCTGCATTACTGGTTAAATCATGTCGGATTATGTTTACCAACGTTTCAATATCGTCGTGCAGACCATGAGCACACACAACAAGCATCAAAAGACACACCTCAAGAAACAAGCATTGCGTTACAGCGAGATAATTCACTTTACTTGGCCAGAATTAAACATAACGAAACGCAACCCGAACATCTTCATTTAGTCGATGGGCAATTTGCACGTAACTACTTTTCACGTAACTACTTTGCGCGCAACTACGCTGATTCCCACGCCAAAAAATTGCTCTATCACTGCTGTCCGGCTGGTGTATATGTCGAAGAGAATGATCAGTTTATTATTCGGGCAAATCGCTGTTTGCATTGTAAATGTTGTGAAATTAAAGACCCTGAACAGCAAGTTCGCTGGGTTCCTCCAGAAGGTGGAAGCGGCCCAAACTATATAGGGCTATAACCGAACAGGTTGTCTCATATTGTACCGTTATGTCATATTCCAATGACAAATCTTACATTTCAGACATCCAATTTCTTATACTGCATCCTATATATTCTTGGTAAACAATTATAAATCAGCCACTTATAATTAGTGTCATCTTGAAGTCTGATGGCCCCGTTTTTGCTTTATATCGTTATATATTTTTTTATATAGGGGTTGGGTATGCAAGAGCACACAGCACAATTAATTATCGCTATAGAGCCCCCCAAATTAGAAGAGCACAGACAGCATAAAGCTCAGGAATGTAAATCACGAAAAGCACATTCTCATCATTCAGTTGGTCATATTATTTCGCATTCACCAGCAATGAAGCAGATGCTTGAAATGATAAATCAAATAGCACCAACTCGTTCAGCTGTTCTGCTGCGAGGAGAGCCAGGCACGGGAAAAGACGTGATTGCGCGAACCATTCATGCTCAATCACAGAATAAACAGGGCCCATTCATCAAAGTTTGCTGTGAACATATCTCTGATGAACAGCTCATGCTCGACCTCTTTGGCTGTGAAGCTGACTTCTTACCGGGAATCACGCAAAGCAGACAAGGTCGCGTGTCACAAGCGGTAGCGGGCACGTTATTTTTAAGTGAGATAGGTCATTTTTCACTGGCCATGCAAAGTCGACTGCTAAGAATTTTACAGGAACAAAAATACGAGCCACTGGGTAGTAGCCATGCACAATCTAGCGATATACGGGTTATTTGTGCATCAGAAAAAAACCTGGAAACCTTAGTTTTACAAGAGCGTTTTTTACCTGAACTCTATTATCGTATTCATGTTGCCTCGATCGCTTTGCCTTCGTTGCGAGAAAGAGCTGAAGATCTTCCTGACTTAGTGCGCTATTTTTTTGAACGTTACAACAAAGCAAATGGCAAAAATATCTCGATTGCTCAAAGCGCCATGGAACACCTGTATGCCTGTGATTGGCCGGGTAATGTGCGTGATCTCGAAAATTGTTTAGAACACGCAGCGTTATTGTCGAAATCAGATGTTATTCAGCAACTGCCTTGTGCAACTGGCCAATGTATCCGTCGTCGTTTGAACCAAACTATTCAGCAAACAGAAACTCTCAAGGCGCCGATTAATGGTTTGCTTACTGTTGGCCCAGCACTTGGTGAATCAGCTCAAATTGAACATCGAGTTGGCGGCGCATCGGCAGCCTATAAAGAAACGGATCGTAGTCGCTTAGTAATGGCATTAGAAAAATGTGGTTGGGTAAAAGCAAAAGCCGCACGCCATTTAGGTATAACACCCAGACAGCTCGGTTATGCATTACAGAAACTACAGATAGAAGTGAAGAAATATTGATCCCCAATAGGGGATCTGTACACCTGCTATCAGATCACATGCAGTTCATCACGATGGAATGCAAAACGTTGGCAGGTATGCAATAAGTCGGTGGTATCAAGTGCCGAGCGAGGTAGTCGTGCATGATAAAGACTACCATTCACATTCAACGTCAATCGCTGACTTCCTATGCCAGGATAAATCCGTTCAACCATGGCCTCAAAACAGATCAATCCCGTCGATGGTAAGTTCGCTCTTGAGCTGTAATGAAAAATGGCATCTCCGGGTAAACAGCAGTGTGATATTGGCGAAATTGGTGTATGTGATAACGACAGTTCAATATTCCCCGGCAAGCAGATCTGATTATTGGTGGTGTGGCGGCAAGGTAAGATGTTATCCATAGCCACCAGTCTGGCCGCTTGTTCATCAACAGGGCGTCGCATCACTACTTCTGGTGCATCATCTTGAATAATCTGACCGTTTGATAAAATCAAAGCCCGTTGAGCAAAATTGAGAACATCCGTAAATAAATGACTAACCAGTAACGTGGTTATGCCGTGAGCGCTGGCATATAGCCTGATTTTTTCAATAACCTCGCGTCGAGTCGATACATCCAGTGATGACGAGGGTTCATCCAACAATAACAACTCTGGTTCACCAATCACCGCTCGTGCCAGGCAGACACGTTGCGCTTCACCGCCCGAAAGTTCGGTGGCAGATCGTTGAGCTAAGTGCTCACAACCGAAGTCTTGCAGCACTTGTGTTATCCGGCCTGGAATATTCTGGCGAGGCGTATCATGAAAACGTAATGTGCAGGCTAAATTGTCATAAACACTCATATTGAGCAGCAAATTATCTTGAAATACCAACGCACACCGGCGACGCAGTAGTGTTGGGTTGCTTTTTTTTACATCATGACCAAATAGATAAAACGAACCGGAAAATGGTTGTAAAAGATTTATGGTTTGCAACAGCGTGCTCTTCCCAGCTCCGTTATGCCCCAATAACGCGATAAGCTCCCCAGGTTGAATGGTAAGTGAGTCAAGATCCAACACTTTGTGTCCTGCGGCATGTTCAACACTGAGCTGCTGCATATTTAATAGAGGAGGGGTTGCCATAATCGCCTAACCTTATTTAACGTTCATGCGGACTAACTTTCGTGTTTTGATGCTGTAAATAAGTCATTAGCCAAACGATGATAAATGTCACCAGCAGTAAAATAACGCCGATTGCTAAAGCAATATCGTAGTTACCTTTACCTACTTCCATCACGGTTGCGGTTGCCAGAACCCGAGTTTGACCGCGGATATTTCCGCCAACCATCATGGACGCGCCTACTTCTGAAACCACACGCCCAAAACCAGCGATCACGGCAGCCATCAGCCCAATACGAGCTTCACGCACTAATAACAGCTGCGCTTGCCATTGACTTGCGCCCAATGAAAGCAGCTGCAAATATAATTTCGAATTTAAACTACAAATCGCGGAAAAACTCAGGCTCGCAACAATCGGAATCGCCACAATAGCCTGCACAATGACCATCGCTTTGGGGGTGTACATCCAGCCTAATTCTCCCAACGGGCCATAACGCCATAGCAGTAAGCTCACCATCAAACCCACCACAACAGGTGGAAGCCCCATGCCAAAATTCAGTAGTGCACACAGTAGTGCTTTTCCACGGAAAGCGTTTAATGCCATCCATATTCCAGCAGGAACACCAACCACAATGCTGATAAAAGTAGCGGTGAATGAAACTTGCAGCGTCAGACTGGTAATATCTAATACATCAGTATCAGCAAGCTGGTGAACAACACTAAAAAGATCAGGCATGGGGCACTCCTGCCATTTAGAATCCGTAGTCTTTTTCTGACTTGCCACCATCAACAATGAATAACGGCTTTCCGAATTGCTTAATGCCATGTTCGGCGATCAATTTTTGCCCTTGTTTCGATAACAAGAAATCGATGAATACCTTTCCGCCAGCAGCATTCACTTTGTTAAATTTCGCAGGGTTGGTTTGCATAGCATGGAATAGATTTAACAGGCGATCTTCACCAGATACCTGAACCTCCAGCGACAAAGATTTTTTCAAAAAGGTAAATGTGCCGCTATCAGTCAGCGTATACGCATTCTTTTCATCACTGATCCGTAAAGCATCGGCCATTCCTGCGCCAATCTCTTTATACCAATCACCTGAAGGCTCAATTCCCGCTAATTTCCACAAGCTTAATTCCATTTTATGTGTGCCAGAATTATCGCCACGGGAAACAAACAGTTTTTGCGTTTCACTGATCTTCTTCAGTGCAGAAAGCGAGTCTAGTTTGCTGATTTTTGCAGGATCATTCGCGGGGCCAACAATTTCATATTGGTTATGCATGATCAACTTGCGGTTAATGACATCACCTTTATTTTCGACTGTTTGTTCTGCTTTTGGCGCACAAACCAGCAAAGCATCCACTTCGCCTTTTTCTGCTAACGCTAAAGCTTGCCCTGTACCAATCGAAAGTTTTTTTACGGTGTAACCGCTTTGTTTTTCAAACGGGGGCAGAATAACATCCAGCAATCCACTGTCTTCAATGCTGGTTGTCAGCGCAATAATGACTTCTTTTTTTTCATTTCCGGCCCACAAAGGCAGGGGAACAGTGCCAGCGAGAATAGCTGAAAGTAAAATTCCTTTTTTGATAAGACTTTTCATTATGTGCATCCCTATATTCGTGATGAAGTTCACATATAAGGTGCAAGTCATATGCCACGTAATATAATTATTTATATTACGTCTAACCACATAAAGCAGATTTAATATATTGATAATAATGAATTAATTTTTAACTCTTATAGGAGAAACTATTATCAATGTTCATATCTGAACATTGCAGGATAAAAAAGTTCAAATATGAATGATTTCAGGAATATGCTGAAAATCAATTTTTCAATCAATAGTGATCGAGGAAGCCAATTTCGAATATATATAAGTTGATTACAATCGACAGCGTTTACACAGTTATCTGGATTACAGAAGCCCAGATGAATTTGA
Source organism: Tolumonas sp. (assembly GCA_028683735.1). Lineage (GTDB taxonomy): Bacteria > Pseudomonadota > Gammaproteobacteria > Enterobacterales > Aeromonadaceae > Tolumonas. Next base: position 19,556 of record JAQUHG010000020.1, read on the forward strand.
ACAACAGAAAATAGCTTAACCGTGTGTCCAATATTGCTGGGCTAGATCACATCTGGTTCACCCAAAATAAGTTGGCCAAGATGAATAACATCGCCAGTTGGTTATCGTTTTTCAGCGGGCTCTTGTATCTGAGCTTCATCAAATCGAACTGCGGTTTGACGACACGAAATGACTATTCCACTTTGGTAGCTACAAATATTAAATTGAACTGAACTCACTACTTATAGAAATGCTGACGAACGCGATCTTCTAATAATTGTCGTGCATCATTTTCTGAACTGTTTTCTAAACGATGATATAGCTCTGGTGCTATCACCCGAAATGTATCCATCACCGCTGGATCAAAATGACTACCGGTGTCTTTTTCAAGAATAGACATAGCTGCCGCAAACCCCATTGGCTCTTTATAGGGGCGTTTGGAACACAGCGCATCAAATACATCAGCCACGGCAAAAATACGCGCTGCCAGTGGAATATCGTTTCCTGAAAGCTTCCGAGGGTAGCCGAAACCATTCCACTTTTCATGATGGGCTGCGACAATGGCATGAGCTCCGTCTAACCATCCCATACCTTTTACAATTTCTTCACCTTGCTCAACATGAGTTCGCATGATGGCCATTTCCGCATCATCCAATTTTCCTGGTTTTAATAATATACCGTCTGATATGCCAATTTTGCCGACATCATGCAAAAAGCTACCAGCTATCAGCGCTTGCATATCATTCCCTCTTAACCCCATGTGTTCCGCAATACGAGCGGCTATCCAGGCTACGCGGTAATTGTGTGCGCCTGTATCAGAATCGCGTTTTGCAATAGCGCGGCCCAGCGCTTCCATCATCGAAATATGCGAATCGAGTACTTCATGCGTTTTGCGTTCGTTATCAGCAGATAAATAGACTAATACTGGATAAAGTGCTGCGCCGCAGAGTAACGATGCCAGACCCACCATCAATGCGACAGTCAGCGCGGCGGCATACACTTGTTCTTGTTGCCATGATGGTATGATCCGGACTCCCTCAAAGTAACCAGTGACTGGCGTATTCAGATCTGCTGATTCTATCCGTAGTGGTACAAAAACCCGTAAAACCCAACGTTCTCCAGCAACTTTTACGTTTTCATAAGAAGCAGATTTATAGTTTGGTACACCATGTTCCGGCAGTAATAATTCCGCTTTTTCACCTTCGCTACTTAACGATGTCGCTAGCTTATGGCCCTTTCGATCATATATTTCGGCAATATCAAACAGCCCACCAGAGATGGTCTTGGCTGCCATGACCGCATGTTCTTTGGCTTCAGGGCCAGTAAGGTTGATTGCATCATAATGCTGCGCCAATTTACCGGATTCCTCGATAGCTAACGATACGATCCCATTTTCGGCGCTTTCGCGGGCAACAAACCATGATATCGGGCTTGCCAATGATGCCAGAATCACGCTGACGGCCGCGATCCTGATCGCGGTTTTCTTTTGAAACGGATTCAATGCGTTGCCCTCTACTAAGTGTCCTGATATCCGTATGCTACGCAGCATACAAAGCAATAAATAGCGATTTCCCGCCATACGTGGCGAACATTAACACACCAAACCCACCCCCACATATACTGCGTCTGCTTCTACACGTTCTAATGGCCTCTCAACTATGATTTGTCCGCCGCAACACCTAACGCATACTCTTGGTCATATTTAGCCCAACGGGCGAGGGTAGCTGCACTTACCGTCATGCTCGGGTTTTCAGTCATTAATTGTGCTGCGACTTCTTTTCGCACAGTTGTCCCGCCAATTTTACCGCGCCCAATACGATCGTATAAATAAACAACACAACGTTTACGCTAAGCCACAGTTGAAATAAGAAAAATTTCCTTATTTGACTTTGATTCCACTTCCGAAATATGTAAGACGCTGGGCGAGGTATTGACACCAAACAGCGATGTCTGTCCGAAACCAATTGAAATTACAGTAATAAGTTTAGACACGTTCATGATATCAATCTCATTATTAACGTAAACCAACACTACAAGAGCATATCAGTTAGTAAACTCGAATAGCCTATTTAACATAATATACATTATGCGAA
>JAQUHG010000234.1 GCA_028683735.1 Tolumonas sp.
CGCCGCGGCAACTTGTTGGGTCGCCGAAATAAATCAACAAGTGGTGGGCTTTTTATCGCTGCATATTATTCCACAGCTGGCGCTGGCGGGTGATTTTGCCCGTATCAGCTATTTTTGTATTGATGACACCGCGCGCAATCAGGGCATTGGTAATGCGTTATTACAACAGGCGGAAGCGTATGCCCGCGAGCAGCACTGTGATCGGATGGAAGTGCATTGCCATCAGCGCCGAGTCGATGCCCATCGTTTTTATGTGCGCGAAGGGTTCGCAGAATCACCCAAATATTTCATTAAAATGTTGTAGTTCCTACTAAAAAACAGGTATTAGATCAGCAGGATAACAATAGAAAACAGGGGGAATCACGGATGTTGAACAAACAGGTCAATTTTATCGTCGATAGTCAGGGCCATCGTGTGGCGGCTGTGGTGCCGATCGATATTTTTGATGAATTAATGACCCTGCAAAAAGCCTTGATGAGCACCAAGCCGAACGAGCGGGAAATGTATCGTTTTCTGGTCAAAGATGCCGAAGCCAGCGGCTACCCGGTGGGGCAGCGTTATAAACCGGGTTTTATGATTGCCCAAGGCTCAACGGCAACCTTGGAACAGGCTGGTTCATTACGGCAGGCAGTGATTGATCTGCGTAATAACTTATTAGTGAAAGGTGTGTTGGTACGCACGAATAACTGCTATTTATTTACGGATGATTATCTGTTTAACAGCCCGAGCCTTGCTGCCAGCCTGATCGCCGGTAATAACCGCAGTGGTCTGGATGCCTGGAGCAACGATACGGGGTTTACCCTGAAACAATCCGGTTATGGGAAAAAATAATCACTGATGTTTATCGCCCGCCAGATAGGGTTTCTGCTGACCCGGCAAAGCCGGGATGTGGCAGATCAAGCTCAAGTTGAATACTGGCTGGCGACGGAAGATGGCCCGGTTCGCTTAATTCTGGCTGGTGAACAGCTGAGTTTCTACCTGCCGTTGCGCGATAAAGAGCGCGCTTTAGAGCTATTCCGTCAGCATCATTTGCATGGTCGTTTGCGCACGACAACCTTAAACACCTTTCAGCAAGAACCAGTATTAGCCTGCTGTTTTCCGACGTTATCGGCTTATCACCGCGCGGTTGAGCTATTGCATTTGCACCAACTGACCATCTATGAAAGCGATCTGCGCTTTGCGGATGTCTGCCTGATGCAGCGATTTGTTACGGCAGGCATGCGCTTCAGTGGTCATTACCGGCAACGAGCTGGCTATCGGGAGGTAAAACTCACCGAACTTGAACCGGCTGAAGTGACGCCACATTTTCGCGTGTTATCACTCGATGTGGAATGCGCGATGGATGGTGAACTCTATTCTGTTGCCTTATTGCTGCGGGAACCGGATGGCCGTGAGATTTCGACGGTGATCATGGTCGGCACCGCCGAACCATCGGATATGAACATTGAATGGGTGAATAACGAATACGCGCTGCTGCTGGCGCTGGAGCGTTGGTTGTTGCGTCATGATCCCGATATTATCATTGGCTGGAATGTGGTGAATTTCGATTTCCGTCTGCTACTGCGTCGTGCCGAATTTCATAAATACCCTCTGCGTTGGGGGCGTGGGCAAAGCCTGATGCGCTGGCGCCCGTCACGCATGGATGATCAGCAAGGCCAGTTGATCTTACCGGGCCGAATGGTGATCGATGGTATTGATGCCCTGAAATCAGCCACATTTCGCTTTGATCGGTTTGGGCTGGAATATGTTGCACAGGAACTGCTGGGCCGCGGGAAAGCGATCCACGACCCGGATGATCGTATCGCTGAAATCTCACGTCTGTTTCATCACGATAAACCGGCTTTAGCGCATTACAATCTGGAAGATTGCCGGTTGGTGATCGAAATTTTTGATAAGTGTCATCTACTCTCGTTTCTCTGTTTACGCAGCCAGTTAACCGGGTTGGAACTCGATCGCTACGGTGGTTCAGTGGCGGCGTTTACTAATCTGTATATCCCTCGTTTACATCAGGCTGGTTTTGTCGCACCCAATTTACCGCACGGCGCAATCGCGACGTCACCTGGTGGTTATGTGATGAATTCACTGCCTGGTTTTTACCATGATGTATTAGTGCTCGATTTTAAGAGTCTGTATCCCAGCATCATTCGTACATTTCATATTGATCCGTTAGCGCTGGTGCATGGTTTACAAGAGCCGGAAGCAGACACTATTCCCGGTTATGTCGGCGGGCGTTTTTCCCGAAAACACCATATTCTGCCGGGATTAATTGCTCATTTGTGGCAAGCGCGGGAACAAGCGAAAACCGAGCATGACCAGCCGCGTTCACAGGCAATCAAGATCCTGATGAACGCCTTTTATGGCGTGATGGGGTCGGTGGGCTGCCGGTTCTTTGATCCCCGTTTAGCGTCTGGTATTACCATGCGCGGGCATTGGATCATGCAGGAATCACGAATCTTTATTGAATCACACGGCTACACCGTCATTTATGGCGATACCGACTCTATTTTTGTCTGGCTGAAAAACCGGGTCAGCGCAGAAAAAGCGCAACAGATGGGGAAAGAGTTAGTACAGAAGATCAATCTGTGGTGGAAAGAAAAACTCCAGCAGGAATTTCAGCTTGAGTCGTGTCTCGAACTGCAATTTGAACGGCACTACCACCGTTTCTTGATGCCGACATTACGCGGCACGGAATTGGGCAGTAAAAAACGTTATGCCGGTCTTTGTCATGAAAATGGCGAAGACAAACTCATCTTTAAGGGTATGGAAACCGTGCGCTCCGATTGGACGGAACTGGCGAAAATATTCCAGACCGGGTTGTACGAGCGCATTTTTCAAGAACAAGATCCACGCGAATTTATCCGTGACACGATAGAGAAAACTCAGCGCGGTGAATTGGACGAATGTCTGGTTTATCGCAAACGATTACGTCGCAAACTCGACGATTACGACAAAACACAGCCCCCGCATGTAAAAGCAGCACGTCTGGCGGATGAGATCCGCCGTCAACGCGGTTTACCTCCCCGCTACCAGCACAAAGGCTGGATCGAATATGTGATCACCACGCAAGGCCCCGAGCCGGTGGCGTATCAGCAGCATCCGCTCGATTATCAACACTATATCGATAAACAACTCAAGCCGGTGGCCGACGCCATCCTGCCGCATATCCATCTGCAGTTCGATCAAATCGTCAATACTCAGCTTTCCCTGTTTTAATTCACTTACTGTTGTTGCGCAATTGTTGCCGCACTGTTTAAGCATTGTAATGGCATAATTTTTGAAGCATTTATTTCACTGGGAAAGTGTGTTTTCCTCACAAAACCACTTTATTTTGGCGGGATTATCATTAAACTGAATCTTAGTGATAACGATTATCAATAACTGGTGGTGCAGAATGCTAATGTCAGAATTAAAGCCGGGTGAAACGGCTCGCATCGTGAGTCTGGCGCAACTCGACCCTGCGGTGAAACGCAAACTAATGGCGATGGGGTTATTACCATCTTCAGAGATCCGTTTTATTCGGCAGGCACCATTGGGTGATCCATTACAAATCGCGACATCCAGCATTACGCTTTCCATTCAGACCGCCTTAGCGCGCTTAATCGAGGTGCAAGCCGTATGAGCCATCACATTGTCACCGTAGGTAACCCGAATAGCGGGAAAACATCACTGTTTAATGCGCTAACCGGCGCTAATCAGCAGGTTGGTAACTGGAGTGGCGTGACGGTTGATAAGAAAACCGGCCAATTCCAGTTTGAAGATTATGCTTATGAATTAGTCGATCTGCCGGGGATCTACGCGCTGGAAAGCCGTGATAGTTCGATTGATGAGCAGATTGCCTTTCGTTATGTCATGAATAATAAACCGGACCTGGTGATCAACGTGGTTGACTCCAGCAGTCTGGAGCGTTCCCTGTTGCTGACATTACAGCTGCGGGAATTAGGTTTACCGGTGCTGGTGGTGCTGAATAAGTACGATGTACTGAAACGTCGTAACCAGTCGATTGATACGAATGTATTAAGCGAAAAACTGGGCTGTCCGGTGGTGGCATTGTCTGCGCATAACCGCAAAGAAGTGCTTTCTTTCAAAGCGATTTTACCGGCATTAATTGAGCAAACGCAGGCTTCCCAGCCATTAGATCTGGCCTATGGCAAAGAGATTGATGTCTTGGTGGGACAAATGGCACTGCAATTATCTCACCCGCATTTATCGAATCGTGGTTGCGCTTTGCGCCTGCTGGAACAAGATCCGGTGGTGGAAGAGTCGATGGCGGCGCAACTGACGGCGCCGGCTAAGCAGCAGATTGCGCAACTGCAAAAAGAGCATGATTTGGATTTGTTACTGGCCGATGCACGTTTCAGTTATGTGTATAACGAATGCCGGCCTACATTACGTCAGCATGGCAAATTGAGCCAGAAACGCAGTGAACAACTGGATAATTTGTTACTGAATCGCTGGTTAGGTTTACCGGTATTCCTTGGCATGATGTATCTGATGTTCCTGTTTGCGATCAACCTCGGTAGTGCTTTTATCGACTTTTTCGACATTCTGGCGGGCGGCATTTTTGTCGAAGGTTCGCGCGTCTTATTTGAACATATCGGTCTACCAGAATGGGTGATAGCGCTGGTGTCTGATGGTTTTGGTACCGGTATTCAAACCGTTGCCACTTTCATTCCGGTGATCGGTTTTCTGTATATGTTTTTGGCTGCTCTGGAAGCGTCAGGTTATCTGGCTCGGGCGGCGTTCGTGGTCGATCGGTTAATGCGTTATCTGGGCTTACCCGGTAAGGCGTTTGTGCCGATGCTAATGGGGTTTGGTTGTTCAGTACCGGCCTTCATGGCGACCCGGACACTGAATTCAGAACGTGAACGTATGCTGACCAATGCCATGGCACCGTTTATGTCTTGTGGGGCGCGTTTACCGGTATATGCGTTGTTTGCGGTGGCGTTCTTCCCGCAATCAGGTCAGAACGTGGTATTTGCACTCTATTTACTGGGTATCTTGGCTGCCGTATTCACCGGGCTGGTGTTGCGTAACACGATCCTGCCGGGCAAAAGCGAATCTTCGATTATGGAG
>JAQUHG010000235.1 GCA_028683735.1 Tolumonas sp.
ATTCAGTATCGTATTCAACGTGTGAAGTGTTGATGGTGATACCACGTGCTTTTTCTTCTGGTGCGTTGTCGATCTGATCGAATGCACGCGCTTGACCACCGAATTTTTTAGCCAGCACGTTAGTGATAGCAGCAGTCAGAGTAGTTTTACCGTGGTCAACGTGGCCGATAGTACCAACGTTAACGTGGGGTTTTGTACGTTCAAATTTTTCTTTAGACACGACGTTGTCCTTCCTATTTGATTATTTCCGCCAGTCTGAACTGGCGGAAAAGATTACGTGTTAATTATTTAGACTTACGCGCTTCAATCACCGCCAGAGCGATGTTGTTTGGCGTTTCAGCGTACTTACCGAACTCCATAGAGTAAGAAGCACGACCTTGGGTGGCAGAACGCAGATCAGTTGCATAACCGAACATTTCAGCCAACGGTACCAGCGCGCGAACAAGCTTGCCAGATGGGCCGTCTTCCATACCTTCGATGATGCCACGACGACGGTTCAAGTCACCGATTACATCACCCATGTAGTCTTCAGGAGTCTCAACTTCGACTTTCATTACAGGTTCGAGCAGAACTGGCTTAGCCTGCATGAAGCCTGATTTGAATGCCATAGAAGCAGCGATTTTAAACGCCAGTTCAGAAGAGTCGACATCATGGTAAGAACCGAAGTGCAGACGAACACCAACGTCCACTACTGGATAACCAGCCAGAGGACCAGATTTCAGCTGTTCGCGAATACCTTTATCAACGCCAGGGATGAATTCACCAGGAATTACACCGCCTTTAATATCGTTGGTAAATGTATAACCTGCACCTTCATCCAATGGGAAGAGGTCGATCACAACGTGACCGTACTGACCACGACCACCAGACTGTTTAGCATGTTTACCTTGAACATCTTTCGCTTCAACACGAATGGTTTCACGGTAAGCTACCTGTGGTTTACCCACGTTAGCTTCAACCTTGAACTCACGACGCATACGGTCAACGATGATTTCCAGGTGCAACTCGCCCATACCAGCGATGATGGTTTGGCTTGACTCTTCATCAGTCCATACGCGGAATGAAGGATCTTCCTGAGCCAAACGACCCAGAGCCAGACCCATTTTTTCTTGGTCAGCTTTGGTTTTTGGTTCAACAGCTACAGAGATAACTGGTTCTGGGAATTCCATACGCTCAAGGATAATTGGCGCAGTTTCAACACACAGAGTATCACCAGTAGTCACGTCTTTCAGACCAATCGCAGCAGCGATGTCACCAGCACGGACTTCTTTAATCTCTTCACGCTTGTTAGCGTGCATCTGAACGATACGACCAATACGCTCACGTTTGTCTTTCACTGAGTTCAGAACGAAATCGCCTGAATTCACAACACCGGAATAACAACGGAAGAACGTCAGGTTACCTACGAATGGGTCAGTCGCAATTTTGAAAGCCAATGCAGAGAAAGGCTCATCATCAGTTGGATGACGCTCAGCAGGTGTACCGTCTTCTAACTGACCAGCAATCGCTGGAACGTCAGTTGGTGAAGGCAGATATTCAATTACTGCGTCCAACATCGCCTGAACACCTTTGTTCTTAAATGCAGAACCACAGGTAACCAGAACGATTTCATTGCGCAATGCCAGATCACGTAATGCAGCTTTCAATTCAACTTCAGTGAACTCTTCGCCACCTAAGTATTTTTCCATCAGGTCTTCTGTTGCTTCAGCAGCAGATTCAACCAGATGTTGATGCCATTTTTTGGCTTCAGGCAGCAATTCAGCAGGAATGTCTTCGTATTCGAAGGTAACGCCTTGATCGGCTTCATTCCAGTTGATAGCTTTCATCTTGACTAAGTCGATGACGCCTTTGAAATTTTCTTCCGCGCCGATTGGCAATTGCAGAGGAACTGCATGACCTTTCAGACGAGTTTTGATCTGTTCAACAGCACGCAGGAAGTTAGCACCGGTACGGTCCATTTTGTTAATGAACGCAATACGAGGTACTTTATACTTGTTAGCCTGACGCCATACTGTTTCAGACTGTGGCTGAACACCACCTACTGCACAGTAAACCATTACTGCGCCGTCCAGAACACGCATTGAACGCTCTACTTCGATAGTAAAGTCAACGTGGCCTGGGGTATCGATGATGTTGACACGGTGTGGTTGGAATTGTTTACCCATACCACTCCAGAAACAGGTAGTAGCAGCAGAGGTAATGGTAATACCACGCTCTTGTTCCTGTTCCATCCAGTCCATGGTAGCTGCGCCATCATGAACTTCACCAATTTTGTGGTTTACACCGGTGTAAAACAGGATACGTTCAGTAGTCGTTGTTTTACCGGCGTCGATGTGTGCGCTGATACCGATATTACGGTAACGCTCAATGGGTGTTGCACGAGCCACGATAGATATCCTCTTACTAAGGTTGAACCTTAGACAACGAAACCGCGTACAGGCCATCCGAAGATGGCCTGTACAACCGGATTACCAGCGATAGTGAGCGAATGCTTTATTCGCTTCAGCCATGCGGTGCACGTCTTCACGTTTCTTAACCGCAGAACCTTTATTGTCGGCTGCATCCAGCAGTTCACCTGCCAAACGCTGAGCCATGGATTTTTCACCACGTTTGCGAGCCGCATCTACCAACCAGCGCATAGCTAGGGCATTACGACGCACTGGACGAACTTCTACCGGAACCTGGTAAGTAGAACCACCAACACGGCGGGACTTAACTTCCACGTTCGGACGGATGTTGTCCAAAGCACCTTCAAAAGTAGCTAAGTGGTCTTTACCACTTTTGTTAGCAATGATTTCTAAAGCACCGTAAACAATGCTTTCAGAAACGGATTTCTTACCGTCAACCATTACTACGTTGATGAATTTAGCCAGCAGCTCAGAACCGAACTTAGGATCTGGCAGAATCTTACGCTGACCAACAACGCGACGTCTTGGCATTTTAATTCTCCGAAACTTCAGGTTTTACCCAAAACAAAAAAATGTTTTATGAAAATGTTTGGCCTTACTTAACGGAAAACCATTAAGCCTTAGGCTTCTTCACGCCGTATTTGGAGCGAGATTGTTTACGGTCTTTAACACCGGAGCAATCCAACGCACCACGAACGGTGTGGTAACGCACACCTGGTAAGTCTTTAACACGACCACCACGGATCAGGACCACGGAGTGTTCCTGCAGGTTATGGCCTTCACCACCGATGTAAGAAGTAACTTCGAATCCGTTAGTTAAACGAACACGACATACCTTACGCAGTGCTGAGTTAGGTTTTTTAGGGGTAGTGGTATACACACGTGTACACACACCACGTTTTTGTGGGCAAGCATTCAAGGCAGGAACGCTGCTTTTTACAACTTGCTTAACGCGCGGCTTGCGAACAAGCTGGTTAATAGTTGCCATTAAAAGCTCCTGGTAATAGCAATCGCTTTATAAACATGTGAAAAATCCTCCCCGCAGATACGGGGACGCAAAATTCTATGTCTCTATGGGCCGCGAGTCAAGATTTATACAGCTATAGATGGATATAGCTGAGATGAAGTGAAGTATAGGTGACAAAAAGTACGCTTGCGGAAATATCTTTTACCAGCAAAGCGGGCTGTTATGTTTGATAACGAGCGCTACATAGCCGGCCATATCGATCGGAATGCCAATTTTAGCGGTTAATCCCCTCGCCGCTAAATCTTCCTGCGAGACATAAATTTCTTTATCTTGCAGGTGCTGAATCCAATGATTCGTTGTCGCGGCGATAACCGCATCTTGCACCAATAGCAGTTGATCATTTGTCCGCATGAAGTCCAGACAACGATGCAACATCGTATGCGAAAAAGGTGATTGTGAAACAACATGCAGCATAAAATTCTCAAAATGTCAGTTTGATTTGATAAGCCAATAGTTGGTCATAAAACTCATCTTGTGTCAGCATCGTCACGGGCATTAATAATTGATCGCTAGTAATTTCACGCTCCGCCAACGATTCTGCTGATACGTAAATATTGTCGATATCATACAGTTCGCATAATTTAAACATCGCAGAATGATCTTTAGCCAGGATTACCGTAGCTTGTTGCTGTTGTACTAACTGATAAACCCCATCATCCATAAAAAAGGCGGCGAGATTCTCACTATAAGCCGAGGTCGCCAGCAAGGCATCTAATCCTTCCCTGCCACTCGCATGTCCATAGGGTGCTTGCCGAAAAATAAATGCAATCTGATTCATAGGCCAACTTAAAAACGAACGACACGATCGGCCGTTAATAACATTTCGGCTAACTGCCCTAAACCCGAGAGCATAAATGGTGCTTGAACATTGCAGGTACCTTTTCCAGTTTCTGTTGCAAGCACACTATCTAAAATACCTCGCCGTTGCGCTGCTGCAATACAGGTATGTAAAGGGAAGCGCTGCTGTGTGGCTAGTTCACACCACAATTGATGCAAGTCATCTTCATCCGTCGCGGGCGAATGTAAATAACTGGCATTCATGACACCATCTTGATAAAAAAACACGCCAAGGATGACGTGTCCGGAAGCTAAAACTGCTTGCACAAAACGGTATGCGGAACTGGCCGCTTGTGTACCGTATGCTGGGCCGCTAACTACAATTGCAAAGTTTAAACTCATTCTATTTAGCTACGTAAGCGATCGCTTCAACTTCAACGAGTACATCTTTAGGCAAACGAGCAACTTCAACACAAGAACGCGCTGGTGCACTTTCGTTGAAAAATTGCGCATACACTTCATTGAAAGCGACAAAATCATTCATGTCTTTCAGAAAACAAGTTGTTTTCATTACTGTGGCCGTTGAAGCGCCTGCAGCTTCCAAAATCGCACTCAGGTTACGCAATACTTGCTCAGCCTGCACTTTAATATCACCGGTAACCAGTTGCATAGTTTCTGGAATTAACGGGATCTGCCCAGAAGTAAAGACTAGATCACCCAGTTTAGTTGCTTGAACATACGGACCAATAGCAGCCGGTGCTTTTTCTGTCGCGACAATAGATTTAGACATCGTTCCCTCGTAACTAGTTATCAATACACGCTGATAGTAATCCCTGCCCCGATAACGGT
>JAQUHG010000021.1 GCA_028683735.1 Tolumonas sp.
AAGCGGGCGCATCGGTTTATTCCGCCTCTGAACTGGCCGCAGCAGAATTTCCGGAACTGGATGTATCGCTGCGCGGTGCCGTGTCTATCGCCCGTCGTCTGCAAGATCCGCTGGCGGAGCTGGTTAAAATCGATCCGAAAGCAATTGGTGTGGGTCAATATCAGCATGATGTCAGCCAAAATCAACTCGCTAAAAATCTCGATACCGTAGTGGAAGATTGCGTAAACGCCGTCGGCGTGGATGTTAACACTGCATCGGTTCCGCTACTGACGCGTGTGTCAGGGTTGAGCAAAACACTGGCGCAAAATATCGTAGCGCACCGTGATAGCAATGGTGCCTTTAAAGAGCGTAAAGAGCTGCTGAAAGTGGCGCGTTTAGGTCCGAAAGCTTACGAACAGTGCGCAGGCTTCCTGCGTATTAGAGATGGCAAAAACCCGCTCGATGCCTCTTCTGTTCATCCGGAAGCTTATCCGGTGGTGGAAAAAATTATCGCTCAGTTACATAAGCCTGTTTCCGGTTTGATTGGTAACAGCACCTTGCTCAAATCGCTGAAACCTGCCGATTACACCGATGAGCATTTTGGTATTCCGACCATCACCGATATCTTGCAAGAGTTGGATAAACCAGGGCGCGACCCACGGCCCGAATTCAAAACGGCCACCTTCCGTGAAGGCGTGGAAGAGATGAAAGATCTGCGCCCAGAGATGATTCTGGAAGGCTGTGTCACTAACGTCACCAACTTCGGCGCGTTTGTTGATATCGGTGTGCACCAGGATGGTTTAGTGCATATTTCGGCACTAACCAATCGTTACGTAAGTGATCCTCGCGAAGTGGTAAAAGCGGGTGATATCGTCAAAGTGAAAGTGGTGGAAGTCGACCTGCCGCGCAAGCGTATTGCATTAACCATGCGCTTAGATGATGAAGTGACGGCCAGCAAGCCTCAGCCGAAAGAGCGTCAGGAACAGACTAATCGCAAACCTGCTTCTCGCTCAACAGCAGCTGAGAAATCACAGAGTGGTGGCGACAATAATGCCTTTGCTGCTGCGTTTGCGAACGCTAAACGACGCTAATAAAACAGATCAGGAATAAGTAGTCAGTGCCGTCTGCGCTTGCGGGCGGCCTGATGATTGATAACGAGCTAAGATAACCTGCCCACGATGCAACATTTCCGGATTACCAAATGATGTATTGGTCACACCAGAACTCTGTTCACTATTACTGCCCGCCACATCCTTACCACTATTGGTGTTCACTTTAGTAATAGATTGATTAGATACAACCCGTTGAGCTGCCGCTGCAGTGGCGTCGGCTTGAGCAGCAACTTTACGATCTTGAGCAGACGGTTCTGCAGGAGCTAAAGCGGCAGATTTAATCTGCCTCATTTTATTCAACGTTGCCTGCGGATCATTGGACACAGGAGATACGTCAATATTCACATGGCCGCCAGTTGCATAATCTTTTCCATCCGGCCCTTTGGTCATATCAAATGATGGTGCACTCGCATATTGCCCGCCGGCAGCCTGATGTGCTTGTTCGTGAGTTCGAACTTCTGCATCACGACTCTTAAGATCTTTAATTGCTTGTTCTTTTTGCTGTGCTTTTTTCTTATCTTCCTCAGACCCTGACGAAGCATCATCACCTTCTGAAGAGGTTTGTCCGTTACGACGTGATTGATCTGATGCTGCGGTGACCGTTTCTGAAGAGGGCAACGTTGTATCAGTACTACCATTTTTAACACTGTTATTTTTGAGTGATGATAATGAGTACGTATCTGAATTAGCGTTGCTATTAAGGTTGATATAACGCTGTGGTGTATCAGAAGAATTATTTAACTGATTATCTGTATTACCCGAAGAGCTTGCCGCTGGCTGTGGAATGGGCTCCCGTATAGCACTATCCCGCCGCGCGGCTTCCGTCGCGAGCTGTTGTGCCAAAGGCACTAAATTGGGATAGGTCGGTGCAATATTCATAATCGTCAGACATGAATATCGAGTAATGAACCGATCATTTGATCAGAACGAGTGATCACTTCAGCGGACGCTTTACCCTGGATTTCGGCCATTTTAAGTTGCACTAATGAATCAGGTATCGCATCTTGTTGTGAAACTGACGTTCCTTGATCTGATGATGGCAAAGTCTGCTGCGCAATTTTACTGGCACTGGCATCCAGTTGTGAGGTTGCTTTCTGCAAACCAAGCACGCCAGATGAAAACGCACTGTTTATATTCATACGGTCAACATCCTCGAAACATACAGATCAACTCAAAGTAATTATCGATGACAAATGATGAGAATAACAGCATTTGTCGCACATTTTTCAATCAATAAATTGGTGTAATGATTCTATAAATAACTGCGGATGAGACAAAAATGGGGTATGTGCTGCCTGCGGGAAAATCACTGAATGACCACGAGGCAACAAAGCTTCTATTTCGGCTACTGCGGCAACCGGCACTAAACTGTCTAAACGGCCATAGAGGCTCAGTACCGGGCAACTCAGCTGAGAAAGCTCAGACCTTAGATCGATCGTTTCCAGTAATTGTAACCCCGCTTTAAGCGCAGCCGGTGTAGCCTCCGGCCGTTGTTGTAACCAGCTTTTCAGCCGTTTTACATCCTCTTTAACTGATTCACTTCCCATTGCCTGGATCGCTAAAAAACGTTCTATTGTTTTCCGGGTATCTAATTGCAATGCGCGATTAAACCCAGATAACACATCCGGGCGAATGCCCGGCCAGTTATCTTGTTGTAGAAAACAGGGTGAACTGCCGATCAAGACTAATCGTTTGATACGTGCAGGGTGATCCAACGCCATCCGTAATGCGATCAGCCCGCCCATCGACCAACCCAGTAAGTTAAATTGTGCGGGTAAGTGCGGTAATACCGTCTCACTCCACAAAGAGAGGTTGGCACTTTCCACAATCGTATGCTGGCTAAAGCCAAAACCGGGTAAATCCACTAAATGTAAAGAATAGTACGGTGTTAGTAGTGGCACGATCTCTTGCCATACTGCACTGTTTAAGCCCCATCCATGTAATAACACTAGATCCGGCCCTTGCCCGATACGTTCGATATGCATTGTTCTTTTCTCTATTACTCACAATAGCCTGCAAAGCTATGATAACTGTTCAATCCAATCACTGCGAAGAGAATAGCCGCCATGTCTGTGCATCATATAAAGCTGTTCATTTTTTATGCACCAAATAAGCACTAAGAAATCTCTCTACGCCTCATAAATGTGCATCAAATGCACCATTTTGCTCTTAAGACAGGCAAGAACCCTATTTTTGAGCCATTTTATATATGATCCAGGTTGGCATAATTCCTGCGATGTAAGTATCAGGTTAGCGACATACTAGTCCGACCAACGAGTTCTCAGACCTCCGTCTGTCGAGATCAGGACACGGTATTATCAGGGAGATATCTACAATGAAACGATTGTTTGCAATCTTGGCGCTGGTGGGAGCTTTCGGGCTGGCAACACCAGCATGGAGTGAAGAAGCACCTGCTCCAACAACATCAACTGCAGTAGCCGCTCCGGCTGCAGAGGCAGCTCCAGTGGCGGCACCTGCAGAAGCAGCACCAGCACCTGTTGTTGATACAATAAATAAAGGCGACAACGCATGGATCATGGTTTGTTCTGCGTTTGTTATTTTAATGTCAGTACCAGGAATCGCATTGTTCTACGGTGGCTTGGTGCGTAGCAAAAATATGCTATCTATCCTGATTCAGGTTCTGGTCGTATTCAGTCTGGTAACTGTTTTGTGGGTAACTTATGGCTATAGTCTTGCGTTCACTGAAGGTAACGCCTTCTTTGGAACTCTGAGTAAAGCCTTCCTAAAAGGGGTTACTCCAGATTCGATTGCTGCCACCTTCAATAAAGGTATCGGTCTTTCAGAATTTGTTTACATTGCCTTCCAAGGTGCATTTGCGGCAATTACTTGTTGCTTAATCTTAGGCGCATTTGCTGAACGCATACGTTTCTCTGCTGTTCTGCTATTCGTTGTCTTCTGGTTTACGCTGTCTTACCTGCCAATGGCTCACATGGTTTGGTATTGGGCTGGTCCTGATGCTTATACCGATGCAGCTGCGGCTGACGCAGCCAATGCGACTGCGGGCTGGTTATTCCAACACGGCGCATTAGACTTCGCTGGTGGTACCGTAGTTCATATCAACGCTGCGGTAGCAGGTTTAGTGGGTGCTTATTTCCTGGGTAAACGTGTTGGTTTTGGTCGTGAGTCCATGGCACCACACAGCCTGACTATGGTTATGATCGGTGCAAGCTTACTGTGGTTTGGTTGGTTCGGTTTCAACGCGGGTTCTGCGTTAGAAGCGAACGGTACATCCGCACTGGCATTCCTGAATACTTGGGCAGCAACTGCGGCGGCAACACTGACCTGGACTTTTGCTGAATGGGCACTGAAAGGTAAACCTTCTATGCTGGGCGCAGCTTCCGGTGCGGTAGCAGGTCTGGTTGCCATCACACCAGCGGCTGGTTTCGTTGGTGCAATGGGCGGTATCGTGATCGGCGGTCTGGCTGGCGTAGTTTGCCTGTGGGGCGTACACGGTCTGAAACGCATGCTGAACGTCGACGACTCTCTGGACGTCTTCGGTGTGCACGGTATCGGCGGTATGTTGGGTGCGATCCTGACTGGTGTATTTGCTTCTCCAGATCTGGGTGGTACCGGTGTATGGGATTACGTTGCTAATGGCGTGGCTCCTGATTACTCCATCGCCGCACAAGTTAAAATTCAGGCGATTGGTGTCATCACTACCATAGTTTGGTCTGGTCTGGTTTCTATCGTCGGTTACTTCCTGATCGATAAACTGGTTGGTCTGCGTGTTCCAGTGGAAGCAGAACGCGAAGGTCTGGATCTGACTTCTCATGGCGAACGTGCTTACAATAACTAAGCCGATTGCAAATCTATCAGGGCGCCTCAGGGCGCCCTTTTTATTATAGTAATCAATTCATTTCTCACTGTTTTATCACGCATGTTCACTACTCTCCGACGAGTCATTTCCACACATTTCCATATTACCGGATATGGTATTTGTCTGTTTTGTCGCCAACCTACGGCGCAACCATTACTTTGTCGTTATTGTGCTGAAGAGCTGCCTTTGCTCGATCATCATTGTCGCTTGTGCGGCACCCCACTCGCTGGCGGTAATGACATTTGTGGTCATTGCTTGTTACAACCGCCGGAATGGGATTTTTTGCATATTCTGGCAGATTTTGAATTTCCCTTAACCGGACTTATCCACCAGCTGAAATATCAACACAAGCCATTACCCGCGGCTTTATTTGGCAAAATGCTGGCCGAACTCTATCCTGCAGAAGAACCCAAACCCGAAGTGATCCTGCCAGTTCCGTTGCATTGGCGACGTCAATGGTCCCGCGGTTATAATCAGGCACAGGAGATCGCACGCCCTATCACGAAGCAACTGAATATTCCCTGCAATAACCGGTTATTAACGCGAACACGAGCCACTAAAGTACAAGCGGGTCTTTCTCGCGAATTACGACAGACAAATCTGAATAATGCCTTTATTATCAAGCCACATACCTATCGGCATGTGGCTGTGCTTGATGATGTGGTGACCACGGGTGTTACCGTTACAGCACTGGTACGACTTTTGAAAGAAAGCGGATGCCAACGTGTCGATGTCTGGGCAATTTGTCGGACGCAACTGCGCGGTGAATAAGTATTGTGTCATATACATTGTGCGGCGTATTATAATACCCTAGTTATTTAGTCAGGATTAGAGGATGGCGATGATCACAATCACCGAAAGCGCTCAGGCTCATTTCCGCAAACTGCTGGAAAAGCAGACGGAAAACACCAACATCCGTGTATTTGTTATGAATCCGGGCACCCCCAATGCGGAATGTGGCGTCTCTTACTGTCCTCCGGATGCAGTAGAACCCGAAGACACTCGCTTACCATTGAGCGGTTTTGACGCCATCATTGATCCCAATAGCGCACCGTTTCTGGTGGATGCGGTCATCGACTTCATCAGTGACCAGATGGGCTCGCAACTCACGCTGAAAGCACCGAACGCTAAAATGCGTAAAGTGCCTGATGATGCGCCACTGGCTGATCGTGTTGAATACGTTTTGCAGTCGGAAGTAAATCCGTCTCTTGCCGCCCATGGTGGTAAAGTGACACTGACTGAAATCACTGACGACGGCATTGCCATTTTACAATTTGGTGGTGGCTGTAATGGTTGTTCAATGGTCGATGTGACGCTGAAAGAAGGGATTGAGAAGCAACTGTTGGAACGTTTCCCTGGCGAACTGACTGGCGCGAAAGATGCGACCGAACATGCCCGCGGTGAGCACTCGTTCTACTGATTACTGCATGCAGTTTTGCATATAACAACGCCAGCTTCTGCTGGCGTTGTTTTTATCTGGAAATACCTAAACCACTATCTCTATTCGCCTTTCTGATCCCGGCTCAGTAGTGTTAATGCGGCATCTTTCGCGGATTTACCCTGATACAAGATCTGATAAATCTGCTCACAAATTGGCATCTCCACACCTTGCCGGGCAGCCAGTGCTCGAACTTCTTTAGTGTTACGATAACCTTCAACCACCTGACCAATTTCAGTCATGGCTTGTTCCACCGTTTTGCCCTGCCCTAACGCCAGACCAAACCGACGGTTACGCGACTGATTGTCGGTACAAGTCAGCACCAGATCACCCAGTCCCGCCATACCCATGAAAGTCTTGGCGTCCGCGCCGAGTGACAAACCCAGACGTTGCAGTTCAACCAGGCCACGCGTGATCAAGGCTGTTCTGGCATTAGCGCCAAAACCTAAACCATCCGACAAACCGGCGCCAATCGCGATCACGTTTTTCACCGCACCACCAATTTGCAGACCAATGAAATCCGGATTGGAATACACACGGAATGATTTACCACAGTGCATCAGTGCCGACATGTCAGCGGTAAACTGGTCATTCGTTCCTGCCACCGCGATAGCGGTCGGCATTCCGGCGGCCAGTTCACGGGCAAACGTTGGCCCCGATAAGACAGCCAGCGGGATCTGCGCACCTAAAATCTCTTGTGCCACTTCCCCCAACAGACGACCATGTTCCGGCTCAAGACCTTTCGTCGCCCAGGCAACGCGGGTATCTTCACGCAGGAAAGGTTTGATCCGTTGCAATACGTCACCAAACACATGGCTAGGCACCACTACCAGCAAATCACGGCTGGCGGAAACGGCATATGCCAGATCATCGGTCAGCTGTAATGAATCAGGAAACGGCACATCCGGCAGAAATTCCTGATTACAGCGATCTTGCTGTAAACGCGTCACCTGCTGCGGATCATGCCCCCACAACAATACCGGCTGGCCTTTGCGGGCCAGAGAAATGGCAAGGGCGGTGCCGTAAGACCCCGCCCCCAAAACACTTAGTACTGCGGATGAATCCATTACTGTACTGCGCCAACAGGTGTTTGTTCTGCTTCCAGTTGTGCAATATGCGAAGCGAACAGTGCATCAAAGTTAACTGGAGCCAGGTTCAGTTGTGGGAATGAACCACGGCTGACCAAGCTGGCAATAGTTTCACGCGCATAAGGGAACAGAATGTTCGGGCAGAATGCGCCCAGGCAATGAGCCAGGCTCTGAGCATCCAGATTAGAGGCAGTAAATATACCAGCTTGTTTCACTTCACACAGGAACGCGGTTTCTTCGCCCAGTTTACAAGTCACGGTCAAAGTCAGTGCAACTTCGTACACATCCTGACCCAGCACCTGAGTTTGCGTGTCCATATCCAGCTTCACTTCTGGCTGCCACTCTTTCTGGAATACAACTGGTGTATTCGGTGCTTCAAAAGAAACATCTTTTACATAAATGCGTTGGATCTGAAATTCTGGTTGTGCTGCGGTGTTATTTACTGCTTCTGTCATTTTAATGCCCTTTATTAGTATTGCCTGACGGCTGTTAATGCAAAATTAAATTAGCGCTTTTTCGTGACGGGTAAGTTACCGGCACGCCATTGAGTTAAACCGCCACGCAGCAGGTAAACCTGCTTAAAACCCGCTTTAACCAGTTTACTGGCTGCAGTTTCTGCGCGAGCACCAGTTTCACAAACCACAATCACTGGCTTCTCTTTATGCTTGTCAATTTCAGTGGTATTCCCCTGTTCGATTTGCGCCAGTGGAATATGATGAGAATTAGTGATGTGACCACGTGCAAATTCATCTTGTGCACGCACATCGACAACTAATGCATCCTGACGATTAATCAAGGTTACTGCTGCTTGATGATCTATTTGTTTTACCGGTGAAAAAGCAGCTTTTACTGCTGTCGCCACAATCGCGGTAGCCAGACCAACCCAGGCCAGAACCAGCATTTCGTGACGTATTGCAAAATCGATGTATTCCTGCATTCTGTTTTCCCAACAACACTGAAAATAATCCGGACAGTATTACATGTGAAACGGCAGATTTACAGTATTCGCCCTGCAATGAAAATTCCTTCCGTGAAATGTGTAACGAAACGAGGTGAAAAGGTGACTAATGCAGCAGATATTGTAGAATTGACAGCAGTCGAACTTATTTTCGTAAAATCCAAATAAAGAGGCCACACACAATGTCTACAGCTAAAAAGCCACTGGCACTGATCATCATGGATGGTTGGGGTTACAGCGATAAGAAAGAAGGTAACGCCGTTGCCGCCGCTAACACACCAAATCTGAATGCTCTGTGCGCTAAATACGCCAACACCCTGATCTCTGGTTCAGGTATGGACGTAGGTCTGCCAGACGGTCAGATGGGTAACTCTGAAGTGGGTCACGTTAACATCGGGGCTGGCCGCGTGGTTTATCAGGAACTGACTCGCGTGACTAAAGAGATCCGCGATGGCGATTTCTTCAAAAACGACGCCCTGTGTAAAGCCGTTGATACTGCCGTTAGCACTGGCAAAGCAGTTCACGTAATGGGTCTGATGTCACCAGGTGGCGTTCACAGCCATGAAGACCACATCATTGGTATGCTGGAACTGGCTGCTCAGCGCGGTGCTGATAAACTGTATTTCCACGCCTTCCTGGATGGTCGTGATGTAGCACCACGTTCAGCACAAGAATCTATCGAAAAATTCGATGCTGTATTCAAGAAACTGGGCAAAGGCCGTATTGCTTCTATGGTTGGCCGTTACTACGCCATGGACCGCGACAACCGTTGGGATCGCGTTCAGGAAGCTTACGACCTGTTGTGTGAAGGCAAATCAGAATTTGCGCCTTACGCGGATGCAACTGCCGCACTGGCTGCGGCTTATGCGCGTGGTGAAAACGACGAATTTGTTAAAGCCAGCGTGATCGGTGCTGAAGCTGCACCATTGAATGACGGCGATGTGCTGGTATTCATGAACTTCCGTGCTGACCGTGCGCGTGAAATCACCCGTACTTTTGTTGGTGAAGGTTTCGACGGTTTCGTGCGCAACAAACAGCCTAAACTGGCTGATTTTGTCATGCTGACCGAATATGCCGCTGACATCAAAACCTCTTGTGCTTATCCACCAACAGCATTGACCAACACGCTGGGTGAATGGTTGGCTAAACACGACAAAACTCAGCTGCGTATTTCTGAAACTGAAAAATATGCACACGTGACCTTCTTCTTCAACGGTGGTGAAGAAAAATGCTTCCCAGGTGAAGATCGTGAACTGATTGCCAGCCCAAAAGTAGCTACCTACGATCTGCAGCCAGAAATGAGCTCAGGCGAGCTGACTGACAAACTGGTTGCCGCGATCAAGAGCGGTAAATATGACGTGATCGTCTGTAACTACCCGAACGGCGACATGGTTGGTCACACTGGTGATTTCGCAGCAGCCGTTAAAGCGTGTGAAGCGGTTGATGACTCTATCGGTAAAGTTGTTGCTGCACTGCAGGAAGTGGGTGGCGAATGTCTGATCACTGCCGACCACGGTAACGCGGAACAGATGACCAATGAAGAAACGGGTCAGGCGCACACTGCACACACCAGCCTGCCTGTTCCGTTGATCTATGTAGGTCGTGAAGCAACTGCACTGGAAAACGGCAAACTGTCTGATCTGGCGCCAACCATGCTGACACTGATGGGTATGGAAGTTCCAGCCGAAATGACTGGTAAGCCTCTGATGGTTCTGAAATAATTCTCGCCCATGTGGGCAGAGCAGTTGTTTCTTATGAAATACAATCGCGTCGGCCTGTTGGTCGGCGCGTTGTTTTTTAGCGCCGTCATACAGGCGGAAGAATCAAAAAACGTCAACTCGTCGCTATCCAGCGTGCGGGAACAAATCCAGCAAAAACAGCAAGCTATCCAGGTCCAGAAAAAAGATCTGGCTTCGCTGCAACAACAACTCAAAGCCGATGAAGATGCGATTGCCGCGGCGAATCAGAAGCTACAGTCCTCGCAAAGTCAGCTCAGTAAAGTGCGCAGTAAACTGCAACGATTAGAGGCTCAGCGCGCCAAGCTGGAAGCAGAATCTAATCAGCAGCAACGATTGCTTGCTGAACAATTTGATGAAGCCTATCGCATGGGCCAGCACGATTACATGAAGTTGTTGCTGAATCAGCAAGATCCGGCGGCGGTTGATCGTACCCTGGCCTATTACGGTTATATGAATCAGGCTCGGCTGAAAATTTTAAAACGATTGGATGCCAACAAAGCGGAATTGCTGCGCAATAAACAAGAAACCAATGAAAGCAGTCAGGAATTGCGCGGCTTAATTGATAACCAGCGCCAAGATCAGCTGACACTGCAGCAAAAACAGCAACAGCGCGAGATGACCGCTAAAGAGCTGAACAGTTCATTACATTCCGATCAGCAGCAATTGGATAAACTGCAATTAGCCGAAAAAGCCATGTTGCAGAAGATCGAAGAACAGCGCAAACAGTTGGAAGCCGAACGTGCCCGTAAAAAGCAGGAAGCCCTGGCATTAGCGCGTGAGAAAGCCAAACAAGCAGGCAAATCCCAAGAAGCGGCGGCACGCAAAGAAGCCGCCCGTTTAGCCAAAACAGATTTGCAAGGCTTAGGTAAATCCGGTCGGATGAGCTGGCCACTGCGTGGCGCCGTGATCCGTAAATTCGGGGAAAACCGCACCGGTGAAGTGGCTTGGAAAGGGCTGCTTATTCAGGCTGGTCAGGGTGCTGCGGTCAAAGCCGCTGGTAGCGGCGATGTGGTCTATGCTGACTGGCTCGATGGTTTTGGTAACGTGTTAGTTATCGATCACGGCCGTGGTTATCTCAGTTTATATGGCAATAATCAAAGCCTGACCAAACATGTGGGCCAGCGGGTGAATGCCGGCGATGTGATTGCCAGCGTGGGTCACAGTGGTAACACCGGAGCAACCGGGCTTTATTTTGAGATCCGTAAAGCGGGTAAACCGGTTAACCCGGTTTCGCTGCTTGGTAAATAATACTTGGCCAATAAATCTTAGTCAAAAAGACTCATTAAGTTAAAAAGACCCGGCTCTGGCTCCGGGTCTTTTTAACTGCGCAGTTATCTAATTAACATAAATTCCTTATAAATCAATAAAATAAATATTGGCACAAGCCTTGATATAGATAACGCAATATCTGCTAATCGAATCAAGGAACGTCCTAATGTTTTGTATTCAATGTGAACAGACCATCTCTACCCCTGTAGCTAAAGGCTGCAGTTACACCATGGGCATGTGCGGTAAAACTGCCGAAGTCTCCGATCTGCAAGACGTACTGATTTATCTGCTGCAGGGCGTTTCTGATTACGCATTAAAAGCCCGCTCAGTCGGTATTGTCGACCAAGCCATTGATGCTTATGTGTGTCAGGCGCTGTTCGCCACACTGACCAATGTGAATTTCGATGCCGTTCGTATCATCGCGTTCATCAATGAAGCACAACAAAACCGTGACTCGCTGAAATCGCGTTACGAAGCTGCTTGCCTGTTAGCTGGCAAAACACCGGAAGTGGCAACGGGCCCGGCGGCGCTGATCCTGACTGCGGACAAAGCAGAATTGCTGACTTGGGCACCCAATGCAGCAGTAAATCGTAACCATAAAGAGATCGGTGAAGACATTCTGGGCCTGCGTCTGTTGTGTCTGTATGGTCTGAAAGGTGCTGCCGCTTACATGGAACATGCACGTGTATTGGGTCAACAAGATGATGCGATTGGTGCGGAATATCACCAGATCATGGCCTTCCTGGGTACTGAACCAACTGAAATGCAGCCATTGATCGATTGCGCGATGCAGATCGGTCAGATGAACTTCAAAGTTATGGCGATGCTGGATAAAGGCGAAACTGAAACTTTCGGTCATCCAGAACCAACTAAAGTGAACATGAAGCCGGTAGCGGGTAAAGCGATCCTTGTATCTGGTCACGATCTGCATGATTTGGAAAAAATTCTGCAGCAGACCGAAGGCAAAGGCATCAACGTCTTCACCCACGGTGAAATGCTACCGGCGCATGCTTACCCAGCTTTCAAAAAATACCCGCATTTAGTTGGTAACTACGGTTCCGCCTGGCAGAACCAGCAAAAAGAGTTCGCTGCCTTCCCGGGTGCCGTGGTGATGACCTCTAACTGCATCATCAACCCGAATGTGGGTAAATACACCGACCGTATCTTTACCCGTAGCATCGTCGGCTGGCCGGGTGTGACTCACATCGAAGGTGATGATTTCAGCACTGTGATTGCAAAAGCAGCGTCACTGGAAGGTTTCCCATACGATGAGATCCCTCATTACACCATGACTGGTTTTGCCCGTAATGCACTGATGGCGGCGGCTCCTGCGGTGATCGATCAAGTGAAAGCCGGCAACATCAAACACTTCTTCCTGATCGGTGGTTGTGACGGTGATAAACAAGAACGTGGTTATTACACTGAAATGGCGAAAGCCGTGCCACAAGACAGCCTGATCCTGACGCTGGCGTGCGGTAAATTCAAATTCAACGATCTGGAATTCGGTGATATCAACGGTATTCCTCGTATGCTGGATGTGGGTCAGTGTAACGATGCCTATTCTGCCATTCAGTTAGCTCTGGCGCTGGCTGATGCCTTTGAATGTGGTGTGAACGACCTGCCGCTGTCGCTGGTGCTGTCTTGGTTTGAACAGAAAGCTATCGTGATCCTGCTGACTCTGCTGTCACTGGGCGTGAAAGGTATTCGTGTTGGCCCATCGGTACCGGGTTTCCTGACACCGAACCTGCTGAACTTCCTGAATGAAACTTTTGATCTGAAACCAATTACTACCGTGGAACAGGATCTGAAAGACATTCTCGCAGCCTAATCGCGAAGGCGCTTCACGGTGATAATAGGCTGTGAAGCGCCAGTCATTTATACCCAAAGTAATTGGAGTTGCAGCAAGGCGACAAGAGAGCGAATCCCCATGAGCATAAATAGACTATGTGATTGGGGTGAGAGAATGCTGTCAACGATGCTGCAACTTCAAGTACGAAGGGTATAGTGCAAAATCAGACAGGAACAGTACATGACCCAATCCTCCCAAGTATGGCAACAAGGGGCTCAAACCCTGTGTTGTATTGAACGCCGGCAGGAAACTGCTGATGCCGTAACGTTAGTCTTTCGCCCGTTACAAGCACTGGCTGTCAGTTATCAGCCGGGACAATTTTTACTGCTGACTGTTGAAATTGATGGTCAGTCACATAGCCGCGCTTATTCACTTTCTTCTTCACCTTCCCGCTCTGCTGATCTGGCCGTCACCGTCAAACGGGTGTCTGGCGGGCTGGTTTCTAACTGGTTACTGGATAATTTCCAAACAGGCGATACGCTGAGTGCATTGGCACCGACTGGCGCGTTTTTCCTGCCAGCCGATTACAGTGCTGGTAAAATTTTGCTGTGCAGTGCCGGTAGCGGCATCACACCGATGATGTCGATGGCGCACTGGTTACTGGATAACCAGCGCGAAACGGAGATCCTGTTCCTGCATAGCGCCCGTCATGCTGAAGACATTATCTTCCGCGATGAGCTGATGGCACTGGCGGCAAATTATCCGCAGTTTAAATTGTCACTGATTTTGGATAACACCACCGATGCCTTTGTGTGTTATCAGGGCTTCCTGAACCCGGTGTTGTTTGATCAGTTAGTACCCGATCTGAGCGATTGCCATGCGTTCATGTGTGGCCCAACGCCTTATATGGATTCATTGGAAAGCTGCTTGCGCGATCGCCACTTCCCGATGCACAACAGCCACAAAGAATCATTCACCCCTGCTGCGCCTATCGTGGCGGATGAAACCCTTTCCCGCCAGTTCCGTCTGGAAATCCCTGGCTTTGGTGCCAGCAGCGACATCACCAATCAACAAACTGTATTGGAAGCATTGGAATCACTGCAATTACCCATCATTGGTGCCTGTCGTTCCGGTGTTTGTGGTTCCTGTAAATGTAAAGTGGTCAGCGGCAGCATCGAGAATATCAGTGAACAACCCGGCCCTCTGACCGAAGAAGAGCAGCAGCAAGGTTATATTCTGGCGTGCAGCAGCCGCGCCAGCTCAGATTTAGAACTGGAGCTTTAATCTATGCAGAAACATCGAATAATCGTCGTTGGTAATGGCATGGTCGGCCATCGTTATCTGGAAGAGTTGGTGGATAAAGCCGATCTTAGCCAGTATGACGTAACCGTCTTTGGCGCAGAACCACGCGAAGCGTATGACCGCGTGCATTTGTCTTCCTATTTTTCGCACCACACCGCGGCGGAACTGAGTCTGGTCAAACCGGGCTTTTACGAAAAACATGGCATTAAGTTATTCCTTAATGAAGCCGTGAAACGTATCGATCGCACACAAAAAGTCATTGAAACCAATCAAGGGCAAACCCTGCCGTATGACACGCTGGTGTTGGCGACCGGCTCTTACCCTTGGGTGCCGAACATCGCCGGTAGTGCGCATCATGAATGTTTCGTTTACCGCACCATTGAAGATCTGAAAGCCATTCGCGAAGCGGCGAAACAAGGTAAAAGCGGTGTTGTGGTCGGTGGTGGTCTGCTGGGTCTGGAAGCCGCTGGTGCACTGAAAGCACTGGGCTTAGAAACTCACGTGATTGAATTTGCACCGGTACTGATGGCCGAACAGCTGGATCGTCAGGGTGGCGAAATGCTGCGCCGTAAGATCGAAAGCCTCGGTGTCACCGTGCACACCAGCAAAAACACCCGTGAAATCGCGCACTACCAAGGTAAGCAAGGTCATCATCAACTGCGTTTTGCAGATGACAGCACGCTGGATGTCGATCTGGTGGTGTTCTCAACCGGTATCCGCCCGCAAGATACGCTGGCACGTTACTCCGACCTTCCCATTGCCGAACGTGGTGGTGTCGAAGTCAATGACTACTGCCTGACTGCCGACGAACACATCTATGCCATTGGTGAATGTGCAGCCTGGCATGGCCGTTTCTTTGGTCTGGTCGCGCCGGGTTACAAGATGGCGCAAGTGGCCGTTGATCACCTGTTAGGCAATGACAACGCGTTCACCGGTGCCGATATGAGCGCCAAGCTGAAACTGCTGGGTGTGGAAGTGGGCAGTATCGGTGATGCACAAGGCCGTACACCAGAAAGCCTGAGTTACGTCTATCAGGACGATGCCGCCGGTATTTATAAGAAAATTGTGGTCAGCAGTGATGGCGCCAAACTGTTAGGGGCAGTGCTGGTGGGTGATACCACCGATTACGGCAATTTGTTGCAGTTGAAACTTAACGACATGCCGCTACCGGCACATCCGGATACGCTGATTTTGCCTGCACATGCCGGTGCTAAACCAACACTGGGTGTGGATGCCCTGCCCGACAGCGCACAGATCTGTTCTTGCTTCGACGTCACCAAAGGTCGTATCGCGCAAGCCGTGGCGGCGGGTTGTCATACCGTTGCGGCAATCAAAGCTGAAACCAAAGCCGGTACCGGTTGTGGTGGTTGTGTGCCATTGATCTCGCAGGTGCTGAACGCAGAATTGTCCCGTCAGGGCATTGAAGTAAAAAATCACCTGTGTGAACACTTCGCGTTTTCACGTCAGGAACTGTTCCATCTGGTCAAAATTGGTCAGCTGAAAACGTTTGAAGAGGTATTAAGCAAACACGGTCACGGTTATGGCTGTGAAGTGTGTAAACCAACCGTCGGCTCAATTCTGGCCTCTTGTTGGGGTGAATATGTGCTGAAAGCGGCACACACACCGCTGCAAGATACCAACGATACCTTCCTCGGTAACATGCAAAAAGACGGCACTTATTCCGTGATCCCGCGTATGCCGGGCGGAGAAGTGACCCCAGAAGGTCTGATGGAAGTCGCGGCTGTCGCTCGCGATTATAAGCTTTACACCAAAATCACCGGTGCGCAGCGTATCGGTCTGTTTGGTGCGCATAAAGACGACCTGCCAACTATCTGGGATCGGCTGATCAAAGCCGGCTTTGAAACCGGTCACGCGTATGCCAAATCGCTGCGCATGGTGAAAACCTGTGTTGGCAGCACCTGGTGTCGTTTCGGTGTGCAGGACAGTGTGGGCTTGGGCGTTGAACTGGAGCATCGCTATAAAGGCATTCGTTCACCACACAAGATGAAATTTGGTGTTTCCGGTTGTACCCGTGAATGTGCGGAAGCGCAGGGTAAAGACGTTGGCATCATCGCCACCGACAAAGGCTGGAACCTGTATGTCTGTGGTAACGGCGGTATGAAACCACGCCACGCCGATCTGCTGGCAGCGGATTTAGATAAAGAGACGCTGATCCGTTATGTCGATCGTTTCCTGATGTTCTATGTCCGCACGGCAGACAAGCTGCAACGTACCGCCAGCTGGCTGGACAACCTCGAAGGCGGTCTCGATTACCTGAAGTCGGTCATTATCGACGACAAACTGGGGATCGGAGCAGAGCTGGAACAGGAAATGGAACACATCCGTAACCAGTATCACTGCGAATGGCAAGAAACACTGGGTGATGAACAACAGAAACTGCGTTTCCACCATTTCATCAACAGCGCCCAGCCTGATCCGTTGGTGCAATTTGTTGGTGAGCGCCATCAGCATCGTCCGGCAAAACCGGAAGAACGTATTCCTACTTACAACATTTCGCTGGAGGAACCGGTATGAGCTGGACCGATATCTGCGCGGTAACTGACATTATTCCCGGCACCGGCGTGTGTGCGCTGCTGGGGCAACATCAGGTGGCGGTCTTCCGCCCCTATGCCGATGAACAACTGTTTGCACTCGACAACATTGATCCGTTCTATCAGGCCAGCGTGCTATCACGCGGCTTATTGGCGGACTTACAAGGTGAGTTGTATATCACCAGCCCGCTGAAAAAACAGCATTTCCGCCTGAAAGATGGCGTGTGTCTGGAGAATGCGGGTTTCTCAATTGCAGCTTATGCAGTACGAGTGAACAACGGACGAATTGAACTCAAGGAGCCAGTGTAATCATGTATCAGGAAACTATCGAAAAATGTGCAGCCGTTGCTGCGCGCATCAAAAACACGTCAGCCAATAACCCGCTGAGTTTCTGGATCGGCAGCCTGATGGCCGGCGCGTATGTCGGTTTAGGCATTATCCTGATCTTCACCTTAGGTAATCTGGTCGACCCATCAATTCGACCACTGGTGATGGGGGCTACCTTTGGTATCGCGCTGACACTGGTGATCATTGCCGGCGCGGAATTGTACACCGGCCACACCATGTTCCTGACCTTCGGCGTTAAAACCGGCAAGTTGAGCAGCACACAAGCGGTTGGCATTCTGGCCCAATCCTGGACTGGTAATCTGTTGGGTTCCATCGTCGTCGCATACCTGTTTTATCTGGGTGGTGGCGGTCAGATCCTGCCAATGGATGGCAGTCTGGTGCACAAAGTCGCACTGGCGAAAACCACTGCACCGGCACTGGCGCTATTTGCCAAAGGGATGCTGTGTAACTGGCTGGTATGTTTGGCGATCTGGATGTGCCAGCGCGTTGAAGGTGCCGCTAAATTTATCGCCATCTGGTGGTGTCTGCTGGCGTTTATCGCCTCCGGTTACGAACACTCGATTGCCAACATGACCTTGTTCGCACTGTCCTGGTTTGGTGCCCATACCCCGGAATATACCTTATCAGGGATTGGCTATAATCTGCTGTGGGTGACTTTGGGTAACACCGTTTCTGGTGTGTTATTCATGGGCTTAGGTTACTGGTATGCGACTCCGCGAGCAAAACGCGCCGCGATAGCAACTTCAGCTAAAACGAGTACTCATAACGCCTGATCTAGCATGTTTCCCGTTCACGCCGTGCGTGGATGGGAAACATAATGTGAACCGCCCGTCTGTTCCTGCAAATTGTTTTCTCCGTCATGCTTATCTGAATCTACTATTAAACTAGAACCCAGTATCTGTTCTTGTCGCCTCATCGATTGTTTGTGATGAAGAAGAAGCAGAGTTTTTGCTGAGAAACATATCTTCATCGAACAAGGAGCTGACCATGACTCATGCCATTGCAGACTATGTCGGAAAAATAATCCTGATCAAATTTATTCCTGGCTATGTCGAAAGTGCACAATCACTGATCCAACCCAATGACGCGGGTTGTTCATCGTTTTACGTTCGGCTGGCAGGCGTTGAAACAGCAGGTATTTGGGTTGAAAACAAACAGTGGCAAACACAGGACTTTTTTAGTACACCACCCGATATCTACCATGCTGCGATTTTGATCCCATGGCATCAGATCGAGTCAATTGCTGCATTTCCTGACCGTGAATTCAGTCATGGTGAAGAGCCTTACCGCGAAAAAGATATCGGCTTTTTGGCTGCAAATTAAAACCGGATGAAAAACTTTTGCCGTAACACGTCATCGTTACGGCTTTTTTTATAATGCCGCAACCATTTGGCTAACATCCACATCATCCTGTTGTTCTGGCGGCAAATAGATCTGCGCATAATCCAGATACACACCGGTACGCAGAAATAACGCGAATAATTCAGGGTCAATATGACCAGATTGCGCCATCTGTTGCATGATGCCAAGTGCTTCATCCAGTGATTTTGCTTTTTTGTATGGTCGATCGGCTGCTGTTAAAGCCTCAAAAATATCGGCAATCGTCAGAATGCGGGCGGTCAGCGGAATATCCCCGGCGGCTAACTGACGCGGATAACCCTTACCATCCAAACGTTCATGATGTGCCCCAGCGATATCCGGCACTGATTTCAGATGTTTGGGATAGGGTAATTGGTTCAGCATCTGGATGGTTTGCACAATGTGATCATTGATTTTAAAACGATCTTCGGTAGTTAACGTGCCTTGTACAATTTTCAGGTTGTAGCACTCCCCCCGATTGGCTTTATAGGTTGGAATGACTCGTTTCACACCTATTGCTAAATCTTTCTCTTGGGAATAGTCACCAAAATGAGGAATTAGATGTTCCGGTTTATCCGCCAACACGTGTTCCTGTGCTGGTAATGGTGACGGGGCTTTACGCGCTAATTCTTCATGCGACAGACCTAAGGTATCATCCAGCGTACGCCACCAGCATTGTTCGGCAATCCTATCCAGACGTGTCGCTTCTTGGATGCCAATCCGTTGTTGCCCCAGATTACATTCTGCGACAAACGCAAATTCGTCATCCAACCGTTGCCACTCTTGTTGTAACCAAACACGAAGATCTGCTTCCGATTCACCGGCTAACTGACGTTGCAACGCACTGATTTGTTTATCGCGCTTTAACACTTCAAAGCGAGTACGGATCTCATGAATGCGGTTATGTACCGTTTCCAGTTTCGTGGCCTTATCCACGATCGCTTCCGGGGTGGTGACTTTACCGCAATCATGCATCCACGCCGAAATATGTAACGCTTCCCATTCATCATCGGATAAATCAAAATCGGCTAAATGCCCTTCTTTACACTCGCAAGCCGCCTGCGCCAAAGCCAGCGTTAACTCCGGCACCCGTTGGCAATGACCACCGGTGTATTTGGACTTGGCATCGATCGCCGAAGCAACCATTTCAATTAATGAGCTAAACAGGGCTTTGCGTTGCTGTAACATGTGCTGACTTTCCAATGCCAGCGTTGCAAACTGCAGATAACTTTCCACCAGCGCGCGCACCGAGGCATCTATCTGTGGCGCTTGGCTGAAATAAACACACAAAAAGCCCATATTCTCGCCAAAACGATCTTTCAGCGCGATTAACTCAACATGTTTACAACTCAGGTTTTGCTCGGCAAACCAACGCCATGCTGCATCTTCAAAGGTTTTATCCGTGGGATCTTCTCCTGGAGGTAATGACAAAATCAGTGATTTAGCATTACCGCTCCCCTGATGCACCATGGTCTTATAGCAAGTGGCATCATCATCATCCGGTAACCAGAGAATAGCGCCATCACCACCATATAATTTTCTGATAACCGCTGCTAACTCTCCCGTCAATGTCGCCAGCTCGCGGGTCTTACATAACTGACGAATCAACGACATAAAGTGCTCAAGTGTCGACTGCAATATATACACCGACTCCCCCAACTCATTAACTTCAAGCAATCGACTGCTCACTCGCGATGTCGAGTGATTAAACTGAAAACGCCGCATCGACAAACTTTGTTGCATTAGGGTCACCAATGAACAGGCTAAACGCCCAGCCAGCCACCAGGCAAAAATATAAGCCAGTAATACCGCACACAGCATAATGTTGAGTTGCCAATTCATATGGGTATATACATCAGCCAATAGTTCAGACAAGGGTTCCGCAACCCCGATCCAGTAATGTTTATTGCCACCCAATTCAATTCGGTGCAGATGCACCTGCCAACGTGCATTTTGCCAATCCGCCTGTCCGGTTTGAATGATTTCCGGCCGCAGCAATAACAGACGTGCAAACAGTGATAGTTCACCACGTGTAAATTGACTGATGTTCATCCCGTTGCGGTAAGAGGTAGGTGTGAGTTCACGGGGTGGATGATTACTGCTCATCAGGTTTAAATCCTGATCCAGCAAAATGATCTGGGTCTGTGCGCCAAAACGGTCACTGAGATCCAACTGCGCAAAAAACAGCGGCATGACAGAACTTGTGCGCATATCGTGTTCATCTAACAAGCGGGCAGACAGGAAATAATCACGGGTCAGCTGGTTATCAACCTTTTCCGCTACTGTTTCCAGTCTGGTTTTAGACAGTCCTTGCAAGCGCGCTAAACTACCCTCGTAACTGATGTATATCTGCGCCCCGCCCAAAAGTGAGATAAGTAAAAAAAAGAAGGCAAATATGGCGGTACGCAGGCTGATCTGATTGGAAAATTTAGTCATCGCTGATAAGGATCGCAACTCTT
>JAQUHG010000022.1:0-17121 GCA_028683735.1 Tolumonas sp.
CTGACCACCTTCAACTTGTGGCGCAAAGCTCATTGGCACTTCACGAAATTCGATGTTACCCAGCGACTCAACAGCTACAACCTGATCTTCGGTATAGCGTGGATCTTTAGAGCACAGGCAACGAGCTTCCTGCTTTGCTTCATCAAGTAACCAGAAAGAATTGATCAGATCTGCATTTGCTGCCTGAGTGATTTGAATACCCTTAACCATGATATATACCTCGATAGTTTGGGGCGATTCTTGTCACATATACAAGAAAAAGTGCCCCGTTATGTCAGGGGATTAAACCGGCTTGGTTTAATCATGTATCTTTGATACTACATTAGTAAATTTACTAACTATGTGCAAGGGCATACCCATATAAAGCTGAGGTCTATTCCTCTTAAAGCTTGATCTGAATCAATAAACATATATTTTGCATCTAACATTAAAAGTGTGGAGAAAGTTTCACATCATTTTCTTGTAATTTTACTACATATTTGACTGATCCCGTTTAATAGCGAAGTAAGCTAAAATAGCGTTTTGATGCGGAGCGGGAGAGCAAAATGCAAACGTGGAGTGATGTGCTGGGGAAAGAAAAACAGCAGGTGTATTTTCAAGAAACAATGAATTTTGTTCGACATGAACGCGAATCAGGCAAGACTATTTACCCACCATCCACTGATGTATTTAATGCTTTCAAATATACAGAATTTGCTGATGTCAAAGTGGTTATTTTAGGCCAAGACCCCTACCACGGGCCTAACCAAGCGCACGGACTTTGTTTTTCCGTGTTGCCGGGTGTTGCTGTGCCGCCCTCTCTGGTAAATATTTACAAAGAGCTACAACGTGATATTCCAGGGTTTGAAACGCCTAAACATGGTTATCTCCTGTCATGGGCGGAGCAGGGGGTTTTGTTATTAAACACCGTTTTAACGGTAGAAGCAGGAAAAGCGCACTCGCATGCTGCGCTAGGCTGGGAAACATTTACGGATCGCGTTATTGCGAGTCTGAATGAGTCGCGGGATGGTTTGGTCTTTTTGCTGTGGGGAAATCATGCGCAGAAAAAAGGACAATATATCGATCGTCAACGACATCATGTCTTAATGGCGCCACATCCAAGCCCGTTATCGGCACATCGCGGTTTTCTGGGCTGTGGGCATTTTTCTAAAACAAATCAATATTTAGCTGATAGCGGAAAAATGCAAATAAACTGGCAAATCCCATTGATTGCGTGACAGTGTTTGCACATTTACGTTTAGGTCCGCGACTGAGAATAAAATTTACTATAATTCTTTAATTGTCATCTTTGGTCTTTTGTTCAGGAGCGTGCACCATGTTGGATATTTTGCACCAAGATCACCTCAACATTTCCAGATTACTGAATGTGTTGCGTGACAAACTGGCTGCGTTGCGCAGCGAAAAAACGATACGCTTCGATTTGCTTAAAGATGCACTGAGTTATTTAAGTGAAGTGTCAGATACGCGCCATCATCCGCGCGAAGATCTGATTTATGATTATTATGTTGCTTATCGGTGCAGTGATCCGACAAGTGTGACCTCTGAACTTAAAGAGCAACATAAACAGATCGTGAGTAGTGGCGAAAGTCTACGTGAAATGGTTGATATGATCCTGATGGATGCCGTCATTCCACTGGAGCATGTTGCTTTAGCCTTAGAGCAATTCATCGTGTTGCAACAACAGCACTTAGATTATGAAGAAAGCATCGTTTTCCCGCTATTACGGCAGGCCATGACAGAAGATGATTGGCGTCATCTCGAGCATAATTGGGCAAATATGACCAGTGATGATCCACTGTTCGGGCGACAAGTCGCCGAACGTTATCAAGATCTGGCTATGCAGTTATTATCCGCCTGAATGTCGATTTAAAAATAAAAAATGGCGCTAATCAGCGCCATTTTTTTCAATTCAGTGAAACATCATTGATGCTTAACTCATAGTTCAAATCGATAGACTGTAATTCTCGTTGCAAACGATATCTGTCTTTTAAGGCTTCGATTTCTCTCCATTTGCGTTTTTTGTTTGCTTGGCGTTGACGTACATCAGTGTCGCTGACGGTCAGCTCTTCTGTTTCCAGTGAGAACCTATCCATGGAACTACCCCCTCGTCTCAAACTAAAGAACGTACAAACTATAATAAGCATTTTGTAGGCCAAAATTCATTTATGCATAACCAAATGAGTTTTGACGTATTGCGGGAATTAACCCGTTAACTTGTATCCCGACAAGTTCTTTCCGTATATCACAGCTCCTATAAAACTAAAATACGGAGATGACAAAACTATTACAGACCTCAAAAGGTGAAAATAGACCTGCTGATTATCGAGCGAAGGGGTAGGATAGTTCTTATAGTTTCATTAGAAGACTGGTAGGCATAAAATGCATAATAAATTTATATTTTGAATATTTATGCTGCTTAGTTAAAAAAATATCAATAATAATTTTGTATTTAAAGCCGATGCTGGTATTTTTCCGGGTATCATTTTTGCAATGAATTTTTGTGTTCAGCGATTATTGGGAAAGGCTCATATATGGAGCAAGTTGCCACCTTAGAGGTGCAGAATTTATGTAAACGCTTTGGTTCCAATGAGGTACTAAAGGGAATTAATCTGACAGCGCACAAAGGCGATGTTGTTTCAATTATTGGTTCGTCTGGTTCAGGCAAATCAACTTTCTTGCGTTGTATAAATTTGCTGGAAACGCCTACCAGTGGCGATGTTTATGTCCATGGTGAGCTAATTCGTATGAAAGCCGACAAATCTGGCGAACGGATACCTCAAGATGCTAAACAGGTAGCCAGGATCCGTTCCCGGCTGGCAATGGTGTTCCAAAGTTTTAATCTTTGGTCTCATATGACGGTATTACAAAACATCATTGAAGTCCCCGTGCATGTGTTGAAAGTGCCGCGCCAGGAAGCGATCGAGAAAGCAGAAGCATTATTGCATCGTGTTGGCCTGTATGAGCGTCGTGATTATTATCCCGGCCATTTGTCTGGCGGGCAGCAACAACGTGCAGCTATTGCTCGCGCATTGGCTGTTGACCCTGAAGTTATGTTGTTTGATGAACCCACCTCTGCGCTGGATCCGGAGTTGGTGGGGGAAGTGTTGTCTGTCATGCGTGGTTTGGCAGAAGAAGGCCGGACTATGCTGGTGGTAACGCATGAAATGGCTTTTGCACGAGATGTTTCGAATCGGGTGATGTTTTTGCATCAGGGACGAGTTGAAGAGGATGGTGATCCGAAAGAGCTTTTCGCCAATCCTAAATCAGAGCGTTTCCGTCAGTTTATATCTTCCACTTATTGATACGCTTATAAAATCAGCAAGGAGCAAACAATGAAAAAACTGTTGTTAACAGTCGTTATGGCTAGTTTGATGGTTACTGGTGTTCAGGCGAAACCATGGAAAGAAGTTCGTGTTGCAATTGAAGGCGCTTACCCTCCATTTTCCAGCGTTGATGAAAAAGGCCAATTGTTGGGATTCGATGTTGATATCACCAATGCGCTGTGTGAACAGATGAAAGTAAAATGTACCATCGTAAAACAGGACTGGGACGGTATGATCCCTGGCCTGATGGCGCGTAAATTTGATGCGATTATTTCCACAATGGACATTACGGAAGAGCGTAAAAAAAGCATTGATTTTTCTGAAAAATATCAACATGTTCCAGCGCGTTTTGCTGCTAAAAAAGGCGCAACGCTTGAACTGACCGATGCGTTCATGAAAGATAAGAAGATTGGTGTGCAGCGCGCTACATCCATGGATACTTATGTTTCTGATAACTTCCCGCACGCCACTATCAAACGCTACGGCACTGCTGATGAAGCATACTTGGATCTGAAATCTGGCCGTGTTGATTATGTGTTGGCAGATGCTGCTTCG
Source organism: Tolumonas sp. (assembly GCA_028683735.1). Classification (GTDB taxonomy): domain Bacteria; phylum Pseudomonadota; class Gammaproteobacteria; order Enterobacterales; family Aeromonadaceae; genus Tolumonas. The sequence continues at coordinate 3,879 of JAQUHG010000022.1, forward strand.
TTGATTGATGGTTTAGTTAAAAAATCAAATGGCGAATATAGCTTGGTAGGGCCAGGCCTGACCGAGAAAAAATGGTTCGGTGAAGGTGCGGGTGTGGCCCTACGTAAGGGTGATGGTGATCTGAAGGCAATGTTTAGCAAAGCTATTTTGGATATCCGCGCTAACGGTAACTACAAAAAGATTAATGATAAATACTTTGATTTTGACGTTTACGGCGAATAAAACCGCTCGTTCATAATTTCTGTATTTAACGGGCCCATAAAGGGCCCGTTTTGATGGATAACGGTATGTTCGATTTGAAAGGCTATAGTGCCACGATCCTAGATGGTGCCTGGATCACGCTGGAAGTTGCGTTGCTGTCAGTATTGGTAGCAGCAGTATTGGGCATGATGGGGGCATTGGCGAAGCTATCTAAAAACCGTGTGGCTAAAGGTATTGCTACTTTTTATACCACGCTGGTGCGTGGTATCCCTGATTTGATCCTGATGATGTTGATCTTTTTTGGTGGACAGATCTTCCTGAATTTCTTATGTACCCAAATTAATGAAGGTGTAAACGGTTGGTTAACCGGACGTAACCCGGATCACGAATGGGTTTCTTATGTGCCAGATTACATTGATATCAGTCCATTTATTGCCGGTGTTTTGGCGATAGGCTTCATTTTTGGCGCTTATATGGCGGAGACTTTTCGCGGTGCAATTCTGGCCGTTGAGCGGGGACAGTTGGAAGCAGCATATGCTTATGGCATGTCTCCTTGGCAGGTTTTCCGCCGGATTTTATTTCCGCAGATGGTACGGCATGCTTTGCCGGGGTTTGGTAATAACTGGTTAGTTTTACTGAAAACAACCGCATTGGTATCGGTGATCGGCCTGGATGATATGGTGCGTAAAGCCGGGCTAGCCGCCGGGAGCACGCAATTACCGTTTACTTTTTATATGTTTGTTGCGCTAATTTTCTTAGGCTTTACTGCAGTCTCTTCGGCGCTGTTGCGTTGGGCTGAATTACGTTATGCAATTAAAACGAGGTAAGTCGGATGTTTGATTTTTCCATTATTTATAATGAATGGCCGACATACCAGGAAGGCTTAATCAACACTGTCTGGTTGGTTGCGGTTTCCTTGCTCGTGGGTTTAAGCATTGCGATCCCTGTCGGTATCTTACGTAACAGCCAGAGTGCTTTTTTACGTTATCCTGCTTGGGCTTATATCTATTTTTTCCGTGGAACGCCGTTGTTGGTTCAGTTGTTTATTATTTACTACGGTGCAGGGCAATGGCAGTGGTTACAGCATTCATGGGCCTGGAAATGGTTCCAGGAAGCGTGGTTTTGTTCGCTGTTAGCTTTTGCTTTAAATACCGGAGCCTATACGGCAGAAATTGTTCGTGGTGCTATTCAGATGATCCCGAAAGGGGAACTGGAGGCGGCCGCAGCGTTTGGTATGTCTCGCTGGCAAATGTTGCGACATATCATTTTGCCAAGCGCGTTACGACGTGCATTACCAGCTTATAGTAATGAAGTGATACTAATGTTACATGGTTCATCGGTGGCTGGCGTCATCACCGTGGTAGATTTGACTGGTGCGGCGCGGATCATTAATGCGCGTTATTACACGCCGTTTGAAGCGTTTATTACCGCGGGTTTGTTGTATTTAATGCTGAGTTTAATGCTGGTTTGGGGTTTTCGTCGTTTAGAACGCCATTGGTATGCACATTTGCGTCCGAGAATCGGTTAAGCTGGTATTATCTGGGATCTATAGCGTGATACCATATCAGTGCTTATGCGTATCTAGTTAAGGGTTCCATTTTGTTCGCTCGGTTGCTCGTCAGTTTTTTTATTTTATTCTGTAGTCTGACTGCTTCAGCTGATGAGCAAGTCAAATTTGAGCCTGCACCTCAATGGGTGCAGAGCCTGCAAGTTCCCACGATTTCACACCAATCATCACCTGTTAATGGCCTGCGTTATCAGTTAATCGATCGTCAGCTGAATCTGGAAGCTCGACAAGTTTCGCAATATTCTCATTACGTCATGCAAATCACGAGCACCGAGGGGTTGGAACAGGCCTCTCAGTTGTCATTTGATTTTGATCCTGGCTATCAAACACTGCAAATACATCAGGTGCGTGTGTTAAGACAAGGTGTTTATCTTGATCGGTTGGAACCGAATGAGTTGCGATTGTTTCAACGAGAACCGGATCTGGAACACTTTCTTTATTCTGGAACTAAAACGGCCTACCTGATTTTACCGGATATTCGAGTTGGCGATATTTTGGAATATAGCTACAGCACGATCGGTAATAATCCCGTATTGGGAAATAAATTCAGTGTACAACTGCAACTGGATTGGGAAATGCCTGTGGCATTTAGCTCAGTTCGGGTTTTAGTGAATAGCGGGCGAACACTCTATTATTCGGTACCGGAAGGTCAGAATGGTAAATTGACCATGACGGAATCGTCTACGCACCGCGAATTATTATGGCAACAATCGCCGGTTGCCGCTGTTAATGTGGATGACGATGTTCCTGCTTGGTTTACGCCACATCATTATTGGTCACTGAGTGAATTTTCCTCATGGCAAGATGTTGTGCAATGGGCTTTGCCACTTTATGAACAAACCGCCGTTGTTGAGCCCGTCGTACAACAAGTCGCAGATCAACTTATGCAAACCACTTCCGAACCTAAAGCCCGGGTCATGGCGGCTTTGCAGTTTGTACAGCAACAGGTGCGTTATCTGGGAATTGAGGATGGTATTGGCTCACATGTACCACGTAAAGCCGCTGATACCTTGTATCGTCGTTATGGCGACTGTAAAGACAAGACGGTATTGCTTATGGCATTACTCAAAGCGATGGGGTTCAATCCACAGGCGGCTTTAGTTAATCTGGAACAGGGCACTATTTTGCCCAGACAGCTACCATCACCCTATGCCTTTGATCATGTCATTGTGACGTTATCGTTAGGTGAGCAACAATATTGGATGGATGGCACAGATCTGAATCAAGGCTCGGATCTGGACACTATCGGTGTTCCTTACTTGCATTACGCATTACCGGTTGCGGTAGACAGTAAAGAACTGGTCGGAATGGATGACAAATATCGTGCGGCGGAGACAGTATTACGGCGGGAGCTTTGGCTGGATGAACCGCGGAGTCGTTTATTAGTAGAGGCGCGTTATTCAGGACATGAAGCCGAAACACAACGTTCTTCCTGGAAAAATACCTCTCCGGAACAAATTGGTCATCAGCAGGTTGGTTATTATTCAAAGCTTTATTCTGATTTAGAAGGCCACGCCTTACCGGATGTTCAAGATGACCTACAGAAAAATGAATTGGTGTTACGTCAGCAATTTACGTTATCCGGTGGTTCAGAAGAGTTAGCGCGAAATGGTCTGCCGCTATATGCGGACTTGATTGATAATTATCTGAAAACAATTGATAACGCAAGAAAGCAACCTCTAGCACTCGGGCCACCACTTAAAATTCGCCAAGAGTTTATTTTTCATTTACCGCATGATGTAAATATTGCCGATTATAATCAGCATTATGAAAATGACGTGTTCAGTTTCAGTATTTGGATTCAGCAGGTAAAACCACGTTTGTTACGGGTAACTTATCGTTATCAGAATCGACTGGATCATGTGCCTGTACGTGAGTTGGCGCGTTATCGGGAATCGGTATTACGAGCGAGAGAGGAGCTTGCGCTTAACTTTACTCTCCCGCCTGCAGTCGCGATGACAGCTAGCACAAGTGCTGAACCAGCTAAATAAACTCAGCCCAGATCGGCGCATGATCAGACGGTTTTTCCATACCGCGGATCTGGTAATCAATACCGGTATGCTGTAAACGTTGTTGCAACACCGGAGTGGCAAGCAACAGATCGATCCGTAACCCACGATTATCATCAAAACCACGGCTACGATAATCGAACCATGAGAAATGCTCATTAGAATCAGGGTTTTGGCTGCGCCAGGTATCTACAAAACCCCAGGCTAATAACGCATTGAGCCATTCTCTTTCTTCTGGCAAGAAAGAGCATTTTCCTGTTTGTAACCAGCGTTTACGGTTAGCTTCACCAATACCGATATCAAGATCAGTTGAAGAAATATTCATATCACCCATGATGACGATATCTTCATCAGGATGATGGTTTTGTTGTAAATAACTCAACAGATCTTGGTAAAATTTCTGTTTTGCAGGAAATTTAGTCGGATGATCGCGAGATTCACCTTGTGGAAAATAACCATTAAACACAGTTAATAAACGGCCATTTTCTTGCTGAAATTGTCCAATTATTAATCGTCGTTGTGCTTCATCATCATCAGCAGGAAAACCTTTGATGATCGCATCTGGTGTTTTGCGGGATAATAATGCGACGCCATAATGTGCTTTTTGGCCGTGAAAATGAACCTGATACCCGAGTTCTTCAATCAGACTACTCGGAAACATCTCGTCATGAACTTTAGTTTCTTGTAAACCAATGATGTCAGGGTTATGTTGCTCAATAATAGCTTGTAATTGATGTGGTCTGGCTCTTAGCCCGTTGATGTTAAAAGAAATAATTTTCATATGATTTAAGTCAACTCAGCGTTTTCGTGGTTTTAGCAGAGCCATGGACTCCACCTTCAATTGTTCATAACGAGCTTTCTGTGCCGGGTTTAGCGGTACACCATCCATAATCGTTAATGTTTCACTCAGTTCCGTCAACAGCTCTTTTCGTGTCTGTTGTTGCTGGCATAAAGCCAATAATGCCTGTGTTTTATTCAGGGCCGCACTGGTATTTGCCGGTGCTTTACGTTGTGCATCGCGGAAATGTTTTAATGCCATTTCCAGATCACCTTGGGTAAAGGCTTTGATTCCCAGTTCGTTGCTCTGTTGATATTGGTTTCTGCGTTCGGTTATAACGGCATCAGAACGAATAGATTGGATACATTGCGTCAGTAACGGGTCTTTGGCTTGCTCTGGTGGCAACGATTTTTGCAATTGATCAGCAAATTCAAATTCCCCAAGCTGTAGCATCGCCAAAATGGTCTCGCTTAATATCTCGGATGACATCGTTTGCGGTGCATCGAGATAATCTTGCGTTGATTTATACAGCAGCTGTTTTCCTTTTGGCAGATTGCCACGCGCCATTTGCACTCGGGCCTGACATATATGCTCAAACGTATGAAAATCAAAATCATGGTTTATCAAGCTGTCTCTACAACGAGACAAAGCTGTGTTGACTTGTTTTTGTAAATTGCCAATGTGGTAGGGGTCTTGGCTATTAATGGCATGCAAAATCATACAATGAACATAACTGCCTAATATCTGCGGATTATCATCGACGGCGTAACGATGTAAATCCAGCAGTGTTGCTAATGATTGTTTTGCCCGAAAATAATCATGCTGACTTAAGCAATGCTCGGCAATTTGCTGATGTAGACGGCCTGATTGCGGGGAGATACCGACTGCTCGCTCCAAAGTTGCGATAGCTTCTTCACTTGCTCCGATAGCTAATTGTGAATAGGCAAGCCAGCGATAAGCATCAATCATGAACGGCCGCAGTTGTAAGGCGGAATGTAAATGAACAATCGCGGCATCATGATCCCCCAATTGCTGTGTTGCCCGACCTAGAAAAAGGCGTAACCAAGCCGATTCGCGCACAGCCAAGCCTTCATTTAGAATTTGCTTTGCTTCTTGTGCTCTATTTTGCTCCAGATAGATCTCAGCCATGATGCAACGGCAATAATTGGCATAACGACTGTTTTGCGCGATGATTTTTTTACATTCAACTAAAACTTGTTCGGTATCCGTTGCTTGGAATGCAGTGAGCATCGGGAGCAGTTGCTGTTTACGGTTTAGTGCGCGCAGTAACCGAAGTCGAAGCTGTTCTTGCGAAAAGGGTTTCATCATGTAGTCATCTGGTTCTGATTCCAGCGCACTCAAAACCATAGAACGTGAATTATCGCCACTGATGATAAAAATAACAGAATCGACAGGGACTAGTTTTTGTTGTTTCAGATAGTCCATTAGCTGGCGGCCATTTTCTCCATGGCCGAGGTTATAATCGATGAGGTATATATCGAATTGTTCTTTCTGAAAGCGCTTACGGCTCTCTTCAGCTGAACTGAGCAATGTAATTTTGCTGAAGCCGAGGTTTTGTAGCATGGCTTTGATCAGAATTTGAAAAGAACGCTGATCGTCTATAACGACGATACGCTTTTCAAGCATACTGAGTTGGAGGTAAGTATTGCTTTCAGATTCCGCTGATGGCATTGAATTTCTTCCAAAATATCACTGAAGGAATAATAAGACAGTTTTCAATTCAGTGCTTGGGAAATTATTATGGTCAGGAAGAGAGTGGAGATGGTGGAGGGGGAAGGATTCGAACCTTCGAAGGCAGAGCCGTCAGATTTACAGTCTGATCCCTTTGGCCGCTCGGGAACCCCTCCACGAGCTTTTTTTGCGATTTATTATGCACTTAATGGTGGAGGGAGAAGGATTCGAACCTTCGAAGGCAGAGCCGTCAGATTTACAGTCTGATCCCTTTGGCCGCTCGGGAATCCCTCCTCAAGTGCGGAGCGAATACTACCAGAAACTTCCTGTTTGTGAACCCCGAAAGTGCTAAAGATCAGAGAAAATTCGCCGATATAAGTTCAAATGCTCATTTTTCAGACTTTTTATGCTTACACAAACGATCCGTGAGCACTTTTTGGTCGATGAATTACAACTCGGCCAACAACTTAACGATGCAGTGCATCAGGAACAGCGAAGTTATTTTTCGCTGTTGCTATCGATGCTGTCGGCTGATGTATTAGACCAGCCTGAGTTTTCATCGAAAACGGAAGAAAATATTCCGGCCATTGACTGGCGAAAACGGTGGGACTTACCGCCAGCTGCTGTTTTAGATAGTAGCAATAGCTCTGCCGATGAAAGTTATTTCCGAAGTATGTTGTTACATGAAGGCGGTATTGAAGCCGTTCATTTATTTAATGCGGCACAACCAGATCCGTTGAGTTGGCGTCAGTTCGCGATCCCGTCTGAGGTATGGAATGAATTACCGCCATTGCAACAAGAGAAGTTCCGTCAACAGCATCAAATAGACTATCAGCCATTTGATGAAACGCCGGATGCGATGATGCAAGTATTGGAAGGTTTTGATTATACGCAGGAACTAACGGTGAATTATTTCTATCGCTAAGCTATATGCTGGTCGAAGTAATCATTGGCCACAATGCATCAGGACAATGTGGCCAATGGTGAAATTACAGTGCTTTGGTATAACGTTGTTCAAGATAACGGCGGAACCACTGCGTATTCAATGATTCACCGGTGGCTTGTTGAATTAATTCTTCAGTACTGAATAGGCTGGCTTTTTCCCAGACATTGGTTTTCAGCCAATTGAATATTTGTGGTAAGCCATCATCAGCCGCAATCAGTTCGCCGATATTACCCACATCACGCTCAATAGCTCCGGCAAATTGAGCCGCATAAATGGCTCCCAATGTGTAACTTGGGAAATAACCAAAAGAGCCATCAGTCCAGTGAATATCCTGCATACAGCCGATAGCATCATTACCTTTGGTGCTTAACCCTAGGTATTGCTGCATTTTTGTATTCCAGACTTCCGGCAAGTCACGGACCTGGATTTTCTCTTCAATCAGCGCTTGTTCGATTTCAAAACGCATAATGATATGGGCAGGGTAAGTCAGTTCATCGGCATCAACACGGATAAATCCTGGTTCAATTCGGCTATAAAGCTGGATCAGATTTTCAGCTTCCAGCGCAGGCTGCTCACCAAAGTGTTGTTTTATTAATGGGGCCATTTTCCGCAGAAATGCAGGATGACGAGCCAATTGCATTTCAAAAAATAGGCTCTGGCTTTCATGAATACCCATAGAGCGGGCTTCGCCTGCCGGCTGACCACGCCATTTTTCGGGTAAGCCTTGTTCGTATCGTGCGTGTCCAGTTTCATGAATGACGCCCATCAGGCTTGGCATGAAATCTTTTTCATTGTAGCGCGTGGTAATGCGCACATCTTCTGGGACACCGCCACAAAATGGGTGTGCGCTGATGTCCAGACGACCATGATTAAAATCAAAACCCAACAGTTTCATGGCATGTAAGCCTAATGACTTTTGGCGAACAACCGGAAAGGTGCCTTCTGGCTTGATAGGGTTATATTGTGATTGTCGTTCGCCTGCTTGACGAATAATTTGTGGCAACCAGGATTTCAGGTCAGTGAAGATACGCAGTAACTGACTGCTACTCATTCCTGGTTCATAGAGATCGATCAGGCTGTCATAAGGCGCCAGTTCCAAAGCTTCAGCACGAATCTGGGCGGCTTCACGGGTTAAATCAACGACTATTTTCAGATTAGGTTCAAACCCTTTCCAGTCATTGTTTTTACGTTGTTCACGCCATGCATGTTCACAACGCGAACCAGCCAGGGCACGAGCCTGAACCAGATCGTCGGGTAATAATGCGGCATTTTGCCAACGGCGACGCATTTCATTTAAATTTGCTTGTTGTTCGTCAGATAAGGGTTCATTTTCGGCCGAGTTAAGCCAGTCAGCGATTTCTGGTGCGGTTAATTTTTGATGTTGTAGCAAGGCGAGTTCGGCTAATGCCGCCCCACGCGCCTGATTTCCACCATCTGGCATCATCGTGGCTTGATCCCAGCCACAAATCGCCTGCAGATGTTGCAGATGATGCAGTTGTTGAAAACGTTGTTCTAATAATTGATAAGACATGCTGTGTTTCCTGTTTACTTTCTGCAACAACAAATAATACGTGAGGTCCGCGTCATAATAACGCTCGGATCTGAGACAAACCAGAGTTTAAGTTTATTGTTTGATCAGGCAATCTCTGAAATATGTGTATTTCATCGAGTCTGGATGTTAGATAATTTGTATCCGTTTTGCTTCAACATTTGAATTAATCCATTCGGTCCATACAGGTGCATGGCACCTACTACCATGAAATTACGCTGATAAGTTTGCGACATAATCTTCGGTAGCCAATTTTGATTTCTTTCTTTGATCAAATGTTGTTCTAAGTATTGGCGTAATTCGGGGCTGGTATCATCATCTTCCAGTAAAGCCTGAATTTTATTCCGATCACCTTTTTCCCATGCTTTGATGAGATCAGGTAAATCATCGTTAACTTTATTGATTTGTTTTAACGTCGCTTCAAGAAAGTCATTTTCTACGCCACCCAGTCCGGCAAGATAAGCAAGTTGTTGGTCGGGTGTTTCCAGATAGTGAATAGAAACCAGTTTATCTTTTGCTAAGCCAATGAAGTATTGATCGACACCCAACGCGGCTTGATATCCCGCTTGTTGAATGGCTTGTTGTTGCAAAGTAATGGCAACAAACCAAGGCCGAAATTTAGATAATAGGGGTTCACTTAATTGATACAGTGCAGCAGTTTGAATGGTTTTTTGGTAAAGCGGCAGGCTTAGTTGTTGAGACAATGTTGTGTCAGTTGGCAACATGGCATAAGAGAGCAAGCTTTGCTGACTCGAGGGATCTGATTGATTAAGATCGGTCTCGACAATCAAATTATCTGCCTGTTGCCAGCGTTGCATAATGGCTGGCGGCAACGGATACATATCGTTGTGCCCAACATGGATTGAGCCTAACAGCCAGAACTTTTGCTCGCCTCGTTCTGCTAACCAAAAATCAGGAGATGATGCCGCCAGAACTCTGTCAGGTGATAAGGTAAGTAGTAATAACCCGAGCCAGCCAAAACCTTTCATTCCGGAGATCAGGGCATTACCATAGTGTAGAAATCTATTTTTTATCATGGAGATATTTAATGCCTCATATTCGATGTCGAGGAATGCAACGCGACATAGTGGTAGCCATCAGTGAAACCTTAGTTGAACAGTTAGCTGAACTGACCAAGACTCCGGCTGCGCATTTTACTATTGAGTATATTCCGGCTGAGTTTATTGCGACACGTTTTGGTGGTCAGGCATATCCATTTATTGAGCTTTTCTGGTTTGATCGTGGACAAGAGATGCAGGATGCCGCGGTTCGATTGATAACATCGATTGTCAAATCGAAACTAGATGCTGATGTAGCTGTTGTGGTACAACCTCTACAACGAACGAATTATTACGATAACGGTCAGCACTATTAATGTCCGAAAAAATGCCGCAAAAAAATTGTGGTATTTTTTTTATGCAGAGCGGCAAAGAATACTGTCTAACCAGCGTGTCGGTAATATGCGCCGTAACAAGGCAAATAAATGAGTAGGAAAGGTCACACCGTATCGTGTTTTGGCGCGTTTGCTGCGCAGCGCATGTAATACCGGAACTAAACAGGATTCTGGTTCCAGCGTAAAAGGATTTTTAGGTTTTGGATTTTTTAAACGCTGTAATGTTTGTTGATAAACTTCATGATGGCGACTGGTTGCTACATCAATATGTTGCTGAAATTTAATCAGTGCATTACTGCGAAATTGACTGCGGATTGGTCCTGGCTCAATGAGGCTGATCTGAATTGCTGTATCCCGTAATTCGAGTCGCAAAGTGTCAGTATAACCTTCCAGTGCAAATTTACTGGCGTTATAAGCACCGCGATATTTCATAGCTACCAAACCGAGAACTGAGCTGATTTGTATAATCCGACCGTGGTTTTGTTGCAGCATGCTGGGCAGAACTAGCCGGATCAAATGATGCCAACCAAACAAATTCGTATTGAACTGCTCGCGTAAGGCTTGGGTTGGCAGATCTTCCAGTGCACCTGTTTGACCGTAAGCGCCATTATTAATCAGCGCATATAGTTGACCGTTTGCTTCTGTTAATGCCCATTTGGCAGCGGCTTCAATACTTTGTTCATCATTCAGATCGAGTTTATGTGCGTCTAGACCCGATTGTTGTAAGTGAGTTACATCATTCTCTTTTCTTGCTGTCGCTAAGACCTGATAACCCTCTTGTTGCAGACGCTGGGCTAAATGCAAACCGATGCCTGTAGAGCAACCTGTGATGAGAACGAAATCAGCCATCATATTTCCTGTTTATGATGAAAGTGTTTGAACATCTTAATGTGGATCACACATAAAACAAAACCGGGAGTTTTGCTCCCGGTTTTGTTTATTCGATGGTTAGTTTATGCGCCACTGTCATCAAGTCGAACGGTTAACGTCTGACCTGGTTTGAGGTGGTTGTGCCCTAAACTATTCCAGCGCATCAGTTCATTCACGGTGATTTGAAATTTCTCCGCAATGGAGGAAAGTGAATCACCACGACGTACTTCATAACGTTTTAACTTGGCCGCTTTAGCAACAGACAATTTAGCTGCTTTGCTTGATACCTTACTGACTGGCGCGTTGACCAATAAAACCTGACCGGGTTTAATTTTTTTCTTACCCAAACGGTTCCATTGAGCTAACTGCTTTTCTGATACACCATAACTACGAGCTACAGTACCTAAGGTATCACCGCGTTTTACTTTGTGGTGAATACCAATGGTGGCCGACTGCTTGCTATCAGCTGTATCGTCATTAACATCAGTCACATCGTTACTGGCAATAGCTACACGTTCACTATCGTCCCGCAGACGTTTTTGCGGTGCCATATCTGCTAATGCCAGCTCAAGCTCATCTGCTACACCAATTGGTACCAGCAAATGATCCGGCCCTTTGGGTGATGTAGTATTGCGGCTTAAACCTGGATTCAGACGCTTCAATGCAGGAAATGACATATTTGCCTGTTCTGCTGCAGTGCGTAAATCCACCTGGCCGTGAGTATCGATCAAACGAACTGATGCCCGATTGGGTATTTTAGGCAGGTCAATGCCATATTTTTTTGCATTTTTGATGACATCAGCTAATGCCAACATACGCGGTACATATTCCATCGTCTGTCGAGGTAATTGCAGCGAGAAAAAATCTGTCGCTTTACCACGAGCTCGATTGGCATCAATTGCGTCTTGAATTCTACCTTCACCAGCATTGTATGCGGCAACGGCGTTCATCCAATCACCTTCAAAATAGGCATTTAACTGTGCCAGATAATCCAGCGCTGCCTGAGTTGAGGCTACAACGTCACGACGACCGTCATACCAGTAATCCTGTTTCAGACCATAGCGTCTGCCTGATGCACTTAAGAATTGCCATAAGCCAACAGCGTTGCCATGGGAGCGGGCATTAGGGTTATATGCACTTTCAACAATGGGCAATAACACCAGCTCCATTGGCATCTGACGTTTATCAATTTCCTCAGTGATCAGGTGGAGGAAGGGGGCGGCACGTTCGGTGACAGTTCGCAGGTACTTTGGATGTTGGATATACCAATCACGATAAGCAATGACGTCAGGATCATTTGGAATGGTCAACTGCATCTCGTCAGCAATGCGGTCCCACATGTACGGATGTGAGCTTTCCGATCGATCTAGAGCAGAGGTTGCATGCGACCGATAATTCGACATTACATTAACGGTAGAACCCAACTTATTTTTATCTGAGTCGGTTTGTAACGCCTGGCAACCGGTCAGCAACAACGCACCCAATAGGGCCAAATGTAGCTTTATGTTCATCCAGTCATCCTCAAAATTTTGACAGATGGTATGTGTGTTTAGAGTTCAGATCAAGCCTTGCATAATTTATGCTCAGTTACAGCTCAAAGATTATTCTTTTTTTCGCGCAAAATAGCAAAGATCTGGATCTCATTTTCGAGATAGAGATCGCTCGATTTTTGAGCGTAAGTCACAACGCTGGGGCTATTGGTGCGTAAAAACACATTACTTCTCTTTTCTATACCAATTGAAGATGGCAGTGTTGGGCAGCCTTGTTGGCGTAATTTGCTTACTTCTTTAATTCGCGACATTGTAAACATATTATCTGGCTCAATCAGCCAGCAATAGCTTAAATTATTGTAAGTGTATTCATGTGCAGGATAAACAAGAGTTTCATCCGGTAAGCTGGCTAGTCGCTGCAGTGAGTGATACATCTGTGTTGCGGTGCCGGTAAACAGACGTCCACACCCACCAGAAAAGAGCGTATCGCCACAAAACAGGGCGCCATGGCCGTGAAAAACAATGTGTTCAGCTGTATGCCCCGGCGTATGCCAGACTTTAAACGTCAGCTGAAGATCAGGAAAGCTGATCAGATCCTGATCGAACATGGTGTGTAGTTGTGGTACACCAGGTAGTGTAATTTGTGGGCCGTAAACTTCACATTGTGGATATTGCGCTAAAAGCTCTGCAACACCATCTACATGATCATGATGATGGTGTGTAATTAAAATGGCTCGAAGTGTTAGGT